>CAYVXD010000005.1:0-37341 GCA_964454265.1 uncultured Candidatus Sumerlaeota bacterium
CCACATCGTACAGCACTTCTTCTAACCACTTGCCAATTGTCTGTTTTTCTTCAGGATGAACCCTGTTGGTCAGGAAAACCATGAAGGCCTTGGTACGTTTGTCGAGCCAGATATAGGTGCCTGTATAGCCAAGGTGGCCAAGGATATAGTGCTCGGGCGTATGGTTTAGCTCAGAGGCGTAGGGGGATCCCCAGTAAATTCCCCAGCCGAGGCCACGGCGAAAGTCAACTCCAGGCGGCGAGTGGATTTGTGTCATCAGGTCAATGGTTTCTGCTTTAAATACCCGCGTGCCGTTATATGCGCCGCGATTGAGAATCATCTGCGCATAGATCGCCAGATCCGGTGCAGATGAGTAGAGTCCGGCATTGCCAGAGCAGTGCTCGCCTGACCCATAGTAATTCGCCAGCGGATCGTGCACCTGGCCTTGAAGGAACACGCCGTTGACTTCAATTGTAGGCGCGGTTCGTTGCTTTTGTTGCTCAGTCAGTATGTAGCCTGTATCTTTCATACCCAGTGGTCCATAGACACGGCGCTGCAGGAGTTCGTTCTGGCTCTCTCCAGCGGCAATTTCATTCACGCGAGCCAGCGTCAGGAAATTAAGACAGCTATACTTGTATTTCTTTCCGGTCTCGTACGTCTTGGGGAGTTTGCAGATATGACGAATTAAGGCATCTGCCTGGGATTCACCCTCCTGCCGTTCTTTCTTGATGGTATTCACGCTGGCGTAAGGCTTCAGGCCAGACGAATGGGTCAGCATGTGAAAGATCGTGACGTCGTCTTTGTCCTGCTGGGCAAAGTCGGGCAGATAGCGGGCCACTGCATCGTCCAGGCGCAGTTTTCCATCTTCAATCAGCAACATGGTAGCGGTCGCTGTTCCAACCACCTTGGAGACCGAGGCAAGGTCAAAGATTGCTTCCACTGGCATCGGTTGTTTTTTCGGCACCAGTTGCAGATGGCCATAGACCTGGCGTTTCACAATCTGACCGTTGCGTCCAACGATCAGCACCGCCCCCGGCATTTTTCCCTCTTCGATATCGCGCATTATCAGTTTATCAACCTTGGCAAGTTGGGCTGTATCAATGCCAACTATGCGCGACTCGGTCGGTCGCAGCGGAGCGAGAACACCACAGGCAAGCAATACAATGAGAGAAATTCCAGCAAGACCAATTCCAACGCGATTCCATGGTTTCGTCATAGCCTTCTCCTTAGTGTGGAATGAAAATTGGGCATATGTTATTGTTGCGCTTTTGTATGTACCGCTACGCAATACGGAAAGTCAAGGTTCTTCGTCTATTTTTCAGCTTTTGGCATCACAAATTGCTCGATGACTTTCACAGCCTCGCGTGCTTCGCCTTTGTCCAGCCCTCGAACAACAAGATCAGGGATGCCTCCACCGTAAGTTTCAATTACCACGCTTCCCCAGATCACGCCGCTGATGTAGCGTACCGATGCAATCTTGGAAGGTGAAATCTTCTGGCTATACGTACGCAGTCCCAGGAGTGCCCATTTCTTGAAATGGATCGCCTCGCGGGTGATCGTGACTTGTGGCGGGAAAAAGAGCGCAGTAATTGAAGACTCGCAGATCATGGCGCCCAGCGGCGTGGCTGCAATTGTGTATTCGGGTGGCTCGCGGCCAGCCATCAGCTGCGCCTCGTCGCGCTTTTCCGAGACAGGCACAAATTCATAGCGGCAGTAGTGGCAGATTCTGGCCGCCTCGTGTACAACTTCCGCACACTGTGGGCACTGCTTGAAACTCTTCAGGAGGCTCTGGCAGTTCTTACACTTGATCGCTTCGTCCGGAACCAATTCGCAACAATATGGACATATCTTTGTCATGTAACGCTCCTCACGCTTTTTTGCTCGTACAGGCTCGCGTATAGCCATATCCGGCGTTCTCGTCATACCTGCCAGCGCACCAGACAGACTATAAGTACTCATCCTGCGGGTAAAAGTGCAAGGGAAAATTACAGCGCTTCAGGCATTTTTAATGATGCTATTTTGCACCAATCACACTCTTCTCCCCTATTGACATCCTTCGCGTTTTCGGGCCCATCGTGGATTCGAGAATCTGTATAGATGCAAGAAGCGTCCGATTTTTGCAGTAAGTGCCTTGTTTTGCACTTGACAGTAATGAAATTGTGATGTATAAAAGTAATTAAAGTTTTTCGAAGGAGGATAGTCCCGATGAAACGAAAAATTGTTGCTGCTGTTCTGCTGGTGCTGATGATCTTTCTGTTCTCGTCGCTCGGTTACGGTCACAGCTATGATCGGACGAACTCCGACCATCCGCTCCGCTATGCTTCATATCTGGTTTACCCGTTAGGCATTGCGGCGGAATACGCGTTGCTTCGGCCCATCCATTGGCTGGTTTCGCAGCCGGATCTGAACATTATTTTCGGCCATGAGCCCAAAGCCGGTGATGTGTATTTCGTCTGGGAATAAGGCCTACAGTTCTTCCTTCGAACCATACGAGCGAGAAAGCGAAGCTGCAGGGGCAGTGAGGAGAGATCCTTGAGGCTGGGGTGATTATTTTCGCTTTCGCCGGAGCTCGCGTCATTGCTCTCTACGTTTCCTCACATTGTTGAACTGCGCGGTGTAAAGAAGATTTTTGGAAAGGACACCGGGCAGTTTCCTGCCATATGCGATATTAATCTGCAGATTGCCCCAGGCGATTTTGTTATCGTTACTGGGAAATCTGGAGCAGGTAAGACCACACTTCTCAATCTTATTGCCGGACTCGACTTCCCATCCTCAGGAACGGTTTTTGTCAGCGGGAAAAATCTCAACGAGCTATCGGACGATGAATTGTCGCGATTGCGCAATGGCACGATCGGTTTCGTGTTTCAAACGTTTCATCTTCAGCCCCAGTTGACGGCGCTTGAGAACGTTCTGCTTCCGCTAATTCTGGCTAATTTTTCGCCTGCCGAGGCGTGTGAAAAAGCTTTCGAGGCATTAGCGAAAGTAGGCCTTCGCGAGAAAGCCGATGCGAAGGCTGAGGTACTCTCCGGTGGGCAAAGCCAGCGAGTCGCAATTGCACGGGCTATTGTGAACGATCCTGCTATTCTCCTGGCTGATGAGCCAACGGGAAATCTCGATGAGATCACTGGCAACGATGTCCTGCAGCTTTTGGTTCAGATCAACAAGACGCAGGGCAAGACGATAGTGCTGGTGACACACGATCGTTCTGTCTTTTCCGCAGCGACGCAAGTGTTGAAACTGGACGCGGGGCGTTTGGTGTGACGGCACGAATGGCGATTTCTGAGGCGACGCGGATTTCTGCACGATCTTCTGTATCCCGGAAGCGCGAAAAATGAATCACGGAAGCATCTATCTGGATCATGCAGCAACGACTGCGATTGATCCACGTGTTCGCGAAGCCATGGCGCCATACCTGGATAGGTATTAAGGGTATAGGCGCGCTATACGTAAAGAGTGGAACTCCGCTCCAGGCGCTTCTGCACGGCGGTCCGCAAGAACAATGGCGGCGTGCGGGCACGGAGAATGTCGCCGCAATTGCCGGTTTTGCGCACGCTGTGCAACTCGGGTGCAGGTATGAGCTCAATGGGTTGCCCAAGAATCATCTTCCCGGAATCATGAATCTGAGCTTCCAAGGGGTGTTAGGCACAGATTTGCTGATCGCTCTCGATCTTGAAGGTATTGTAGTCTCAACTGGCTCAGCCTGCAGCTCTGGTGTGATCGAGGCATCATACGTTATCAATGCAATGTACCAGGATGGCGAGCGAGCTAAGAGATCTATTCGTGTGAGTTTCGGAAAGGATAATACGCTGGAAGAGGCGCGCTTGGCAGCAGAAACGCTGCATCGGATTGTTCACACAACTCAGACGCACCAGTGAATTTTAGATACCGACAGGAGACTGTCGGGAAGACAAAAGATGCAGGCTATTCCTGCATAGGGAAGACATCAGTATTAATCGGGTGCGGTGCGTGCGCGTAACGACACGGTAGGCGTCGTGTTTGACGAAGGCTGAAACAGCATGCAACTAGTGCAAGTGATTGCCATTAAATGGGTCGTGACAGCGGTTGGCATCTATATATTCTCGTTTCTTTTTGGCAAACGTGTTCAGATGCGCGGCTTAACCGCTGCCCTGACTGTCGCGCTCATTATTGCGCCGGCGAATGTGTTTCTCAAGGAGATTGCCGCGCCGTTTGGATTGCCCGACACCCGGCTCGCGCTTTTTATTGTGAATGTTATTCTAAATGGGGTGTTGATCTACGGAGCAACATACATTGTTCCGGATTTTCGCATTGAAAGTCTGAGCGTGGCAATTGCACTGTCTTTGCTGATTAGTGCAATGACCCTGGGGCTTGGGTATTACTTCGAAGAGCCATTGCTTCTACCCGGATACACGAGCATAGCTATAGCCCACCATCAAAAAGTACCCGTCGCCACCCGATTGAAAGAGCCAACAATCTCCTGATTTTCTTCCCATCGGCTCATAAGCAGAGTTTGCAAAGTGAACAGTCGAACTGCTTGCCTTTGATTCCCGCGGCTTCGCGTATCTCCTTCAGTTTCTCAATGTTCTCCTTAGTCAGAAAATTGATTTTGCCCAGCTGCTTCGCCGTCAGTAATATCATGGCGAAATGCTCAACCATCTCCATGCGATAGTAAGCCTGAAGCAAGTCTTTACCGAGCGTCACTACTCCGTGATTAGCCAGCAGAAACGCATCGGCTTTTTCGAGCAAGGGGATGAGCTGCTGGGGAAGTTCTTCGGTTGATGGCGTGCCGTAAGGAGCAAGCGGAACGCCACCCAGTGACAACACGACCTCGGGCAGCACACAGTGAGCCAGGGGAATCCCGGCGACGGCAAAGCCGGTTGCTGTGGGAGGATGTGCGTGAACCACTGCTCGCACGTCGGGTCGGTGTGCATAGATGCTCACGTGCATTTTGATTTCCGACGACGGTTCCAGTTCACCATAGCGGCGTTTCCCCTTGCGATCAACAAGCACAATCATACCGGGATCCATGTAGCCTTTACTCACTCCTGTGGGTGTGGTCAGAATTTCATCATCGGAGAGCTTGTAAGAGATATTCCCGGCGTTGCTGGCCACATAGTTGCGCGCATAAACTCGTCGCCCAATCTCGCAAATCTGTGCTTTCAGCTCAAAGTAGGTAGACATGTTGTTCTCCAGAATGTCCCCGGACACAGAAAGGATCAGACACTGCACGTTGGCCTGGTAGCTTTATCGGCTTTCGGATCATTTACTAGATAATTCGGAAATAGTCTACCAAGGTGCATCGGCGCTGGCGACTGAACGTTCTCGCGGAGGTCAGGCCTTCCCCTGTTGGCGATGCAATCGAGAATGAGGTATAGCCTTCCCCGCCAACCCCCAGGCCCGCATAGGATGGGCCGTTCTTGACAAAGATCGTGGTGTTCACCGCGTGGGCCATCCGGCTCATATTCTCTATGTTCTTTGAATGAATGACAGCCGTGTGGCCGTAGCCATGTTCGGCCTGCAAGGCGAAGTTGATGGCCTCATCAACGTCGCGACAGCGGACAATGGGAAGAAATGGCATGAGCTGTTCTTCTTGGACAAAAGGATGGGTAAACGCGGTTTCGCCGATAAGCAGACGGGTGGCTGGATCAATATCCAGACCAATAGCCCGAGCTAGCACTGCGGGATCGCGGCCAACCAACTCACGATTCATAGTGCGCGTCGCACATCCTGCTCCACCTTCAGTTATGAATGCAACTTTCGCAAGGGCTTCGATCTGGTACGGGCTGAGCTCGTAGCATCCACGCTCGAGCATGGCACCTTTCAGTGCGTCAGCCATGCTCTCCACGACGAACACCTCTTTTTCGGCAATGCAGACAATATTGTTGTCAAAAGATGCACCGTCAATAATATCCTGGGCTGCCTTGGCAATATCCGCGGTTTCATCTACTACCACGGGTGGATTGCCTGGCCCTGCGGCGATGGCCTTTTTTGACGATGCCATTGCTGCCCTGACAACGCCTGGGCCTCCAGTGACCAGCAAGAGGCGAATCTTGGGATGCTTGAACAGCATCTGTCCGGTTTCGATGCTCGGCTCCACAATGGTAGTTATTAAATTTGGCGGGCCGCCTACTTCTGTCACAGCTTTGTTCAAACGCTGAGTTGCCTCCGCAAAAACGCGCTTTGATACGGGATGCGCGTTGAACACTACAGCATTTCCTGCAGCGATGATGCTAATTGCGTTGTTCAAGAGTGTCGGCACCGGATGCGTTGAGGGTGTAATGGCCCCGATAATGCCGTAAGGAGCCTGTTCAACAATCGTGAGGCCACGATCTCCAGACCAGGACTGAGTGATGAGATCCTCCACTCCCGGCGTCTTGGTGCACACAATTTTGAACTTGGCTATCTTGTCACCGACCTTTCCCATGCCGGTTTCTTTAACAGTTTTGTGCGCATACTCTTCAGCATCGCGAAGTCCGGAATCACGGAGGGCCTGGATGATCTGTTTGCGGGTTTCAATGGTCATAGCAACCAGGGCTTTTTGCGCGGTTTCTGCCGCATCAATGGCTTCTTCTATGGTCTCAAACACGCCGGTAGGCGTCGCCTGGAGTGGCGGATGCGGCTGCCCGCTGAGCAGATTCGTCATCACTTCTTCCACGACGGATCTGATCTTTTTTTCATCAATCTTCATGCTTGTGTTGTCCTCTTCATAGCTTGGAATCGCATGCACCGCTTAGAGCACTTAAGGAAAAGAACTATCAAACCAGGACGGCACGACACACATACGCCTCAGACGCACATTTTGATAGTGTCTTAATCTTTTTCGTTTCTTTGCCTACTGAAACATCATCCAAAAGGCAAGCTTTTATTTGGCAGCCACCAGGCAACGCATGTGCATTAGCTTACGATCTTTAGCTGTTGGGCCCAAACGAAGATAGCGATCCAGCACTCCGCTAGCCACCGGCTAAACTTCGCCTTGCGCCCAGTCTGGCTGAAAGACGACAATGAGCTTCTCTCGATTCCCTCTGGAGCAAGCGATCAACATTCTTGACAAGTTCGCCAAATTGTATTCTTATTCTCCTAATGTCTATTCAAGAGGCATAGATAGTAGAAGAGGAGTTCTTCTTCTTAGCTGCCAATCAGGAGAGTAAGATGTTTCGTAAAGTATGTCTGGCTGTTTTTTGTGTGTTTTTTGCAATGAGTTCCCTGGCATTGACCAAGGAGAGCGCTGAGCAGTACCTCAACAGTGTCTCGGTTTCAGCTGCAATGGTCGAGCCAGCCAGCCTGCAGATTTCCCTGAAGAATCGCAACAGGGCCCACGAGGCCTACCTCTATACACCCATAGTGGGCCGGTACTACATTGCTGTTCCAACGGAGGAGCTGCCTAAGATCGTGCTGGGTGACTACGAGGTTGAGGTGTATCAGGATAGGAAGCGGATAGGTTCGTTCACCAATCGCACGGCACAGCCTGACTTCCCGTTGCCGAGTCAGAGTGATTTTATTCGCTATAAATACGTGGGCAAGTTTCGCAATAGCCGATTGGCGCGCCTGGAGCTTGTGCCAATCATCAGATCAAAGTCAGCGGGGAAGAAGCCTGCGTTGCTCGTCTTCACAACTTTAACCTTCAAACTCCAGTTTCCATATTTGCCAAAGGAAGCGGAAGCAGCTGAGCGCGATCTCCTGACCGAGAAAATACTTTCTCATGTCGTGTTGAATGCCGACTGCTTTGAGCGCTTTGCAGACCACAGCGCAACAGGTTTATCCGCATTGTCAGTGGCCAAGGCGTGGGCGGACAAAGTTAATGACGCATTGACATCCGGGCCGGTGCTGAAGATTGTGGTCGAGAAACCCGGCGTATACGAGCTCAATTATTATGAGCTTCGGCAGGCAGGCATCGAGCCAGACATTTTGCGCCCGGATCGTCTGAAACTCTATCATGATGGAAAAGAGATCCCGATTGTCGTTAAGGCGGCACTCACTGACACGTTTTCTCACAACGATCGGATTTATTTTTACGCCCTACCGTTTGATCAGACCAAACGGCCGCAGGACGCATACTGGTTATTAATGGAAACAAGTGATAAATCTTCTGCGCCAATGCGGGTTAAGCCAATTTCGACTTCCAACACTCAGCCGACGGCCTCCGAGGTGATTACCACAGGGATGGCAACCGTTGAACAATTCAAACGGCAGTTTTACTATCACCGTCTCATTCAGCCCTTTTATCTCGGCAGGTGGTACTGGGAAGAAATTACGGTTGAGCATTTTAAAGAGTTTCCTTTTGAGATAGAAGCCATCTCGTTTGATGAAAAGACGTTTGACCTCACATGCTATTTTGCAGGGAAAGAGCAAGGCAAGACGAACTATTGTGCCATCTATCTAAATGGCGCGCTTGTTGATTCAATCAAATGGAGGCCGCTACAGAATTACAAGTACGAGAAAAAAGTGCCGGTGCGCTATCTGCGAAATGGTACGAACCGCTTGGCCATATATATGCCAGACACAGAGAAGGAGGATCTGGCTCCAAAGATTGTATTTAAGGGATTCACTGTCACCTACGTGCGCAAGCTGGAAAGCGGGAAGAACGCGCTCTCTGTGACGGTTAAAGCTCCGGTAAGCGGTAGTGCGTATCGTCTTTTTCTTCCCGGATTTAGCCAGCGCGAGACGTTGATTTTTAATGTTACCGATTCTCTGAACCCCATTCTCTATCAGCCCTCCTCCCATTACCATGATGGAAAGGCAGGTATTACGTGGATTGATCAGATCACAAGCGAGGCGCGTTACGAGGTGGTTGGTTCTGACTCAGCAAAGCTGCCAGTTGCGATCCAGCGTATCGCGCCTATTGAGATCTGCCAGCAGAGTAACCGGGCTGACTATTTGATTATCACACATCCACGATTTCTGGAGGCACTCAAGCCATTTGTTGAGGCACGACGCCAGCAGGGGTTGCGCGTATATACAGCGACCGTGGACGAGATGTACAATGCGTTCAACTATGGGAATAAAGATGCCCAAGCGATAAGAGAGTTCATCAGGTATGTCTACTACCTATGGGCTTCACCACGCCTGACGTATGTTTTGCTGGTAGGCGAAAGTAGCGACTATGTAGGTCCGCCGAGTGAATTACCGGCAGACGCACAGGAGGACTTGGTACCCGTTATGGGGTTCGGCGATACGACTGTGAACGTCCGGGCTGATAATCAATACGCCACTGTAAGCGGAGATGACGATTTGCCCGATCTCCTCCTTGGTCGGTTTTCGGTAAATACTGCCGAGGAGCTCACGGGGATTATTGAAAAAACCCTGAGTTATGAGCGGAGTTCCAATGTGGGAGAATGGAGCAATCAGCATCTCTTCGTGACGGACGACGAGCCTGAATTTGCACGTATTGTGAACAATGTGATTGAGGATGCGTTTCCAATTTCTGCTGAGACGATACGGCTGTTTCAACAGAATTTTCCTTACAGTAATTACTACCGCCTCTGGCAGCGCAAACGAAGCCGAGCTGCAACCGAGGCGCTGATTCAGCAGATTAACGATGGCGTGGTGATCATGAACTACTTTGGCCACGGCGGTCCAAATATCTGGACAGCCGAGCGCCTGTTCCACTTCAAGGAGATCGAAGGGCTGCATAACCGCACGGCTCCGATATTTCTTACCTGTTCGACGTGTGACACCGCGTGGCTGGATTATCCTGTGGATGCGATCCGATATAGTCTGGCAGAGCGTTTTCTTAAACACAGAGAGGGAGGGGCAATTGGTGTTTATGGCCCATCCACAGGGGCTAGCTCTTCAGACCACGAGGTTTTGATCCGTACGCTGTACGAGGGCTTTTTCGACTTAGGGTTGCGAGGAATGGGCGAGTTGACTCTCTATTCCAAAGTGCGCTACGCGCTTGAGAAAGGAAACAAGTACGTGATTGACCAGTTTTTGCTGCTTGGGGATCCCTGGCTCTCTCTTTCTCCACCCAGGAAGTCGTTCTCGCTTGCAGTTGCTCCTGCGGTTGTCAACCAGGAAACAAGTACAACCCTCCACATAACGGGCGCGTGGAAAACTGCGTTCTGGGGCCAGGCGAAGGTGATGATCCGACGAGGCACGGAAGAAGATGCCACACTGCTGGCCGATAAAGTGCGTGTACTTAATGGGCTCATGTCGTACGAGCATGAGCTTCCTGCGGGGTTTCCCGAAGGGCGCTATACGCTACTCGCCTACGCCTATAACTTTCCGGAGGAATACGATGCCCTGGCCACCGCAGATTTTGAAGTGGTCAAGCCAAAGCTCGCGCTTGACGTGGCTTATAGTCCATCTCCGGACCCGTTTTTTCAGCAAAATAGAGGAGTGACATTTGACTTTACGCTGACGAATAAGAGCAAAGTTGCGTTGCCCGAGGTTTCCCTGCGCGTCACTAATCCTGAATTTCCAGATCCGATTCTTGCAAAGACATTTCGACTCGATCCGAAAGAAAAGCAGACATTTTCGCTAGGCTGGAATCCCACACCCGGCGTTCACCACATCATTATTGAGGCCAGACAAAGCAAGCAGAGCAAAGAGAGCAATGGTGTGACCAAGCATTTGTTTCTACCAGTCAGGGTACCCAGACAGCAGGCCGTTCTGGTGGTGGATCCCGATGAAATCACGCCGGTGCCGAACCCTTTCTATACGGATTCGCTCCCGGAATTTGTGGTTCGGCTCTACAATCTGGGCGACCGGGCAGCGGAGAATGTGTACTGCGAGCTCCAGCTGGGCAATGGTATTACCCTGGGCGCAATCAAGGAGATCAAGAGACTTGATCCGCAGAGTAGTCGGGAGTTGCGCTTTCAAACAATCAATCCCTTTCCTCAAGGGCGGTTTAGCCTGAACTTTTTTATTAAGGCCTATGAGGAGAGCATAGATGATTATATTACCATTCTGGAGGTACCGACGTTTGTAACCGTGCTAGCGATGCCAGATCTAACGGTTGATCCCGAATCAATCAAGTTCCATAGCGATCAATTTTTAAACGGGGAAACAATTTTTATCACGGCGACCGTAAAGAACATTGGGGGCCGAGCTGCAGAGGACTTCCTCGTCGAGGCGTTTGAGAATATTCCCTGGGATCGCGCCAAGGTTGCCGCATGCTTTTACCATGCACCGAATGTGCGGATTGACCGCCTGGGGCCAGGCGAGGAAACTGAGGTAACCATTCGCTGGGATCGGTTTGGGCTGCCGGGAGATTACACGGTCTATGTGATTGCCAATAGCACAAAGACGCTGAAAGAGGCCGACTACACAAACAACCTGGCTTCGCGAATGGTGCACATTAAAATGCAGGGAAACATTGAGATCGCCATGCAGGACGTTCAGACATCCAGCAAAGCCATTGGCCGCGGCGATGAGGTTACTATTTCCTATACGATTCGTAATTCCAGCGATATCGATCTCGGTCCTTTTGAGGTTATTATGGAGGAGCAGGCGCCCAATGAACGCAAGCGTCCGTACGGATCTCCCATTGAGATTAAACTCTTAAAGGCCCACGAGGAGATTACCCAATCAGTTCTTTGGAAGATTGACAGATACAAGAACGTTTTCTCCGTTTTGGCAAACTCGGATAAAGAGATAGATGAGCTGAACTACGGGGACAATTCTATTGACATCGTATTTGACTACATCTGCGGTTTGCACGATCTCGATCCGGTGGGTAAGGAGCAGTACAGCTGTAGAACTCTCTTCCCCATGGGTCGCAAAGAGATGGTGCAGATCAATCCCGCCCTGGAAATTTATCCTAGCAGCTTGCGGAATGCCTCTGGACACCTAATTGATGTGGATCCCAAGTACGCATCCCACTATGAGGTTCCGACCGCCACAGAGGCAGATCCGCTGCACGACAACATCTGGTATTTTGCGACCAGGTGGTTGGAATCCTCTCCCTACGAGAATGCGGAACCGATCACGCTTAGCATCCCACTACCCGAAGAGGATCAGACCAGTGTGTATGATGTGTACATTTGCGTGCAGACCAATCGGAATTACAAAGGGTATCGGGCATCCAAAATACGGCTTAAGATTGAGGATGAGAAAGATTTTCAGCTCCATAATTACACTGATGATAAGTTGCCGTGGAAGACAGTGAAATACTATTTGGGACGCTATGACGTGCATGACCATTACTTTGACGTAACGATTGACGATGTGGAGGACAACTACTTTACGATTGTCAACCATTTTGAGTTTGTGCCAGTCAAAGCGAAGTTTACCTCGCCAATCGTTGACCTGGGGCGTATAAAGAAGCGAGGTGTTGGGCTGGCTTTTCGAGCGGACGAAACCAGACCACCGGGAACCGCAGTGCGCTACCGCGTCCGGTTTGGCACCGTGAAGCGGAAGGACGTCTCCTGGCAACCGTGGGAGGAATTGCCGTTAAATGGGAAAGGGGAGAGTGCGGAGCTGCTCCCTAAGGGTCAGCTGGTACAATGGGAAGCGGAACTGTTTTTATCGCCAACCCAGTATCCGGTCATTAAGGATTTTCAGATGGAAATCCACTAGGCATGCGGTGTAAGTATGGCCGCAGGAAGTCAGCAACGCAAATCTAATTTGTGCGCGAAGAATTCCTGATATTCTATTCAGCACAAGGGCAATGCCATAATGAATCAGAAACCTTCTCAAGAGTTGTCAAACCAAGTTAGCGGGCGACCAGGGCGCCTCACAGCGGATTTAAAAAAGATTCTGCCACTCTGGGGCGCAATTATTGTCCTTTCCCTATTGGCGATTTCCTTGCTTAAGTCATATGACATCCGGATCATTAATTCTCTCGAATACTCCGATGCCAATCCGTACCGGTTGGCTGAGGCTCTTGAACTTGAGGCAAAGAAGTACGTCCTGCGATGCCGAGAGAAGCTTGCGGCACTTGCCCAGCGCCCTGCTGCTGATGCTCCCTTAAAGGGTGATCCAGATCTGGCACGGGCAAAGCAGCTTTTGCTGAAAAGCCTGGAGCTTGTCCCTGAGAAAACTCAATTGTACGCCGTGCTGGCAGAGCTGGCTTCTATGGAGGGTGATGCGGCTGGCTTTCATCTTTATTCCGGAATGGATCGCGCTGCAAACAGACACCTGGAGGAGGCACTACAGGAATTTGACGAGGCGCTGGCGGTGAATCCCCGTTTTGTGCCAGCACTGGAGCAGAAGGCGACTGTACTGATTTCCAGCGGCGCACTGGCTGAGGCCAAAGTGGTGATAGGCCAACTCCTGGCCGTTGATCTGCAGAATAGCGATGCGTTCTATCTTCGCGCACGATTAGCCGAAAAGGAAGGCGACATCCAGGGCGTTGTCCAGGCACTCGAAACGAGCGTAAAGCTCGATCCGACGAATGTCAAAGCAGTGAAGTTGCTTGGCGATTACCTCGTCGGGCAAAACAGGGCTCAGGCAGCTATTGACCTCCTTCGTCGCACCCAGCATCATGCCCCACGTGACGCAAACCTTAAGCATCGCCTGGGACTGATCCTATTTGACCAGGGCCAGTATAAGGACGCAGTGAATGTTCTAAAAGCGGCAACCGAGATTGAGAAATCAAGTGCTCCCCTCTACTTTGATCTGGCGCGGTGTTACAAGAAGCTAGGCCGGGACAGGTTAGCCCGGATTACCCTTGAGAAAGCCATTGAGATTGATCCGAGTTTTGCCGACCGTCTTCTCTTTCCCGAGAACACTACCCAATAGGTTCCCACATAGTTTGGATTTCAGGGTGCAAAATCTCTCATTTGCATTCAAATAAAAGTACGGAAACCGAGGGAACCAAACACACGGAGAAGCATATACAGACTGTGATAGTAGCGGGTATAGCGCAGGGAGGCGTGTGACCTTAGGAGGGCCGAGCGGGGATCTGGTTCGTCAGGCGGCAGTCAGGAGCCGTGCTGGCGGTTGGGTAATTGCTCTGCGAACCAGAGGATATGTTGTTCCGATGCTCAGAAGCACTGCAAAAAGAATCCCGGCGATTACCATGAGTATTGGAAAGACGAATATCTGATCAGGCACGTAGTACAGCGGGGGCATGGCCCTGAGGACGAGGTTATTGGCCAGGTGCGTAAGCGCAGCGCTCACCATTGTGCCTAGAATTCCACCGATTGCGCCGATCAGCGCTGCTTCTAGCCAACAGGGTGAAGACGAACGGCCGCAAACATACGATCCCGACATCTCATGGGAGGAGAGCTCCTGTAAAAGCCATCAGTGCATTACGCGGTTACATTCCCAACCACCGAGAATCTACCCGGCTGAGCATTATGCAACTGTTTTAAGAAGATCGAAATTCATGCATGAAAATGAATCACTTGACAGCGCAAAGCTCAACAGCGTAGATAATCAAAGGAAGTGCAGCGCTGGTGCTATGAGGATGTTGGCATGCAAACCGATGCTTTTTCACAACACAAGTCTAAAGAATCGCGCTTACTATGGTACTGTATTCTCCTAGTTGCCGCTTCCCTATTATTCCTCTCGCCTAGAGTGCTTTCCGGTGACAGCACGGAATATTTATCAGCTGCGGTTAAAGGGAAGCATCTTATACATGCTCATCACCTGGCCTATGCCCTGATGTTAAGGGTTTTTCTTATTTTAGGCGCAGGTGTTGGACTTGCCGACATCCCTTACTTCATCCTGCGCATGGGAATGATAGCCATTTCCATCTTGGGCCTTATTGCAACGTATCGTTTTCTGCGCTTTCTTCACATCAGTAGGTCCGTAGCCTCGCTTTCGGCACTCTTAACAGCCGTATCAGGTTTGTATTGGCAGTTTTCTACGCAGATGGAAGCCTACATTGCTGCATATGCCGTATTGGTACTCGCGGGCTGCGCATCTCTTTCGCTGGCAAGAAACACTCTTAAGAAAAAAGCAAGAGTAGCAGATCGTGCAACAGTCCATGCCGGATACTTCCTTTTTCCAGTTTGGCGCTTCCTGGCGAGTGCTTTACTCATCGCTTTCGCTACGACCCTCCACCAGGCTTGTGCTCTGGTAGCACCAGTATTTGGGCTATTAGTGTATATCGCTATTCGGCGATCGAAGGAGCAATCAGGCCGAAGTGCGGCATCACTATCAATTGCTTTGTTAACGGTTTCGGGACTGTTCTCCCTGATATTCTATGTAGTTGGATGGAGTGTTAGCGGAGCAGAAGTGCCTTTTCTTTTCTGGATGACCAAGTATGCACACTGGGAAGTGATGCCGTGGGGGATGATATCCAATTTTTCGGTGCAAGGAATTAAACAGCTGCTATTGAGTTGGGGCGCAAGCTGGTTCAACGTCACTCCTTTAGCGTTTGCCAATCCTATGCCCGGGTCGTATGGATTGCTTGCAGTTTGTTCCGCGCTTTTCATTGGGAGTCTTCTTGTCATTTTGCTTGTTGGTGCCGTAAGGGGATGCGCTCTCTGCGCACATGCGTACTGGATAGCGCTTTGGATTTCCTCTTTTGAGATTTTTATTTTGTGGTGGACGCCATTCCTAAAGAATTTCCAGGCCCTGGTGTTGCTGCCTCAAGTCTCACTGATAGCACTCTCAGCCGAGAGGTTTTCTAGATTGCTGAAAAGGCGAAAGCCATCACCGCCATATGCAAATGTCATTGCATCAGCGCCACCCATCGCGCTCGCATTGTTGGCCTGCGTTCTCATTGTCATGAACGGTACAACGCTCATTTTGCCGGGCCTCAAAGATCATCGGCTCGCTCCTGAAGGCGATCTTCTTATCGTCAGGCAATTTCTGCGTGAGGGCGATCTCTGCGTGCTCGAATGGCCCTATTATAACATCATGAATTCGTTGCTTTCGTACGAGAACACTGCTACCGTGTACCAGATGGTAGATGAAACCAATTTCCCGAGCTGGAAAACCGATCCCCGGGATTATCATAAGAAAATTATTTTCCATCATAGCAGCTTTTTTGTGAGCGATATAGGACTCGAGCGAGCGAAAAAGACGTACGAAGATATTTGGGTCAAATGCCTTCACAATCTTGAGACTGCTGCAGGAGGGATCAGCAATATTCGGGGATCTGTCCTAACAAATGAGGCGGGACTTTTGTTTGCTATTGTTGGTGTTGACAGCCAACTGCCACTCACTGGGCAGCAGGTCTATATGTCGCTTGCTCACGCCGCAGAGAATGCGCCGCTCGGTGTTCCCCGGAATATCGATAGAATCTTTTTGAGCAGAGTTCCTGACAGCGTTAAGCTTGAAAGATTAGTCGCACGACAGACCGCTGCCAGAGCTTCGGGCGAGCTGCCAGAGGTTTTGCATCTCAGATTCACTGATTCGGCACAAAATCCACTCTGGTTTAAAGAGGGTGATGCGGACAGCATTTCCGTGCACAAGGACCTTATTCGACTGCACAGCAAGGGCAGGGATCCAATTATCTGGACAGCTTTACAGCCACCCCGCGACATATCCTCATTTTCACGGCTATCCATAGAGGCTTCTATAAAACCCAAGAATCACGATAGAGGATCTGCTGACCGGGACTCCGATATTCAGATTTTTTTTCACTATGAAGGTGAACCCATAAGTGAGAACCGCTCAATTGTGATTCCGTGGAAAGCGGATGGGAAGCGCCACAGAAAGAGCGTGCACCTGTGGGAACATGCTTTCTATATCAAACCGCGGAAGGCAATTGGGTTACGCCTCGATCCGGGAGATATCCTGGACTCGACCATTGAAATCTGGGATATATCTTTTCACGCCGAGCCCCCATCGTTTGCTTCAGAGTCGAAGCAGAAGTAGTGATTTGGCGTAAGAGGGTATTGGTGCTCCTGTCTGCGGCAAGAACGCCACGTGCTATTTGTTCAGCCCAAGTTCCGCAGTTAAGAGGGTATAGTATCTGATTTTACTGGACTTACGTTTTCAAAAGGGCCAAAGTCGGCACTACATTGGCCTTTTCATAACCCCCTAGCAGTATCAATGGTTTACGCGCAAAAATAACTGAAAATTCCTTCCCAAGAGAGCCTAACTGCGGAAGTTGGGCTAGGAGGGCCGAGCGGGGATCTGGTTCGTCAGGCGGCAGTCAGGAGCCGTGCTGGCGGTTGGGTAATTGCTCTGCGAACCAGAGGATATGTTGTTCCGATGCTCAGAAGCACTGCAAAAAGAATCCCGGCGATTACCATGAGTATTGGAAAGACGAATATCTGATCAGGCACGTAGTACAGCGGGGGCATGGCCCTGAGGACGAGGTTATTGGCCAGGTGCGTAAGCGCAGCGCTCACCATTGTGCCTAGAATTCCACCGATTGCGCCGATCAGCGCTGCTTCTATTCCATATACTACAAGTACGATACGGCGCGATCCCCCGACGGTTCGCATCAGCCCGATTTCTCTGCGCCGCTCAATCAGAATTAGCGTGAACATGTTCACCATTGCATTCAGGCTAATCAGCAAGACGCAGCCGGAAAAGAACAGGATTAGCCCTGTTACAATGTTGGCTATCAATCTGAACCGATCGAGAATGTCCTTGTTCGATTCCACCTGTAATCCAAGGGATTCAAGCTTGTGGCGAACCTGTGGTGCGGCGTTCAGCGAGGCAAGGGCTACGTGCGCGTGCGTGTACTGTGTAGTGTCGTACCCATGGTACCAGCGATTGAATGTCTTTACGTATTCCAAGGGAATAATCAGGCCCAGCAGATAGGTGTTCGGTGTGATGCCGACCACTTCGCAGGTTACAGATTGTACTTTTCTACCCGGGCTGAGTTCCGCCAGGGTTGACTCTCCCATAATTAGATCAAACGTTCGACCAATCACGGCAGCCGGGTTAAATTGCGGTAGATTCTGGCTTCGAGCATAACCTGCATTGTATATGTCAATGAAATATTGTGAAATCAGCACAGGGATGCGAAGGGTAAGATCTGCATCATAACGAAATTCCTTCCCTGGTGCCAGGTCATCGGCCACCATTTCTCTTGGAACTCCATTGACTACAACATCGGTACTGATGACAGTGCCAAAAATGCTCCCTTCGGCACGAGTCGGAAAGGTAATGGTGAGCTGTGGCGCCACGTATTCCACACCCGGCATTGCGCGAATCTTGGTAATTGTCTCTTCGGTGATTTGCGTTGTATCAACCCGCACAAGGCTGATATCTGCAGTTTGTGGAGAGGCGATTAGAATCCGCTCAGGAAAGGCCCGATTAATTTTTTGCAGGATATGAATTTGAATACCGAGCGCGAGGGCAACGCTCATACATAATATGCCCACCGCGACAGCCATACTGAGAACAGCTAAGAACGTTCGGAGCCGTTTCCGTGTCAGATTTTGGTGAACGATGTACAGATAATTACGTATTTTCATGGTGATGTGCCTGCCGAGAGAACGTCACAATGTTCACATTGAAAGATTCTATGCTGCATAGCCATCCGCAGAATAGATTATTGCACTGCCAGAGTTCCGTTAACAGCTACTAGTGCTCGAAGTGGCATCTCTTCTCCCCTAGTTGTACTCGCCAAGTATCGCAGCTCAGGCATTGTAATAATCAAGCAAAATCAAAAAGATGTAATTGACTGACAGCCTCATTGTCATCTATTTACTGCAGTTGTCTAAAATAATGCCCGTGCGCTCCAGTGTTCGAAAGGCCCCATGCGGCCTTTGCTTTTTACTTCCCAGCGAGTATCAGCCTTCCACACTTCGATAACAGCATTCGCTTTTTCATCAGGACGAAGAAGGATCAATGCCTCCTTTCCCCTGAGTTTATCCCGGATTAACTGAAGCGACCTTTGCTCTAGTTCCACAATGCCGGAGCCACCGTGCTCGGAAGAGCTCCAGCGCCCAACCGCGGGAGCAAACCTTGGATTGCTTTTTTGTCGGTAGAGAGGTTCCTGGCGATTGCTTCTATATACGTGTTCATCGTGAAAAAGACAGTCACTGACACTGAGAATAAATGGAAGGTCAGCTGCATTGCCGGGAAACAAGAGGTTTCGGGAACGCAGGACACCGAGGTTAGTGACAAACACTGGTGAACCAATCTTGTGAACCTGCTGACGGAGTTCTTTCGTTAAACCTTCCGGAGGTACGGGGAAACGGCGAGCATGCATTGCGGCTTGTGCCGGCAAAAGCAGTGAAACAATTCCAAGAACAACGAACAATCCTAGATTGACTCTTTTGCGCGCAGCGTTTTGCAAGGGAAAAAGATTCGCTATCTTTCTTGCTACCCAATCCAGAGAAACCACAAAGAGCACTGCAAGAGCAAACACCATCAGAAGAATCATCCGGGGTCTCTGCCAGAAATATGCCATATGAAGTACTACAAGACCAAGAGGGCCAACTATGAGGAACAGTACCTTAAAGAGGTACTCATTCGAAAAGGAAGGCCGTCGAACCAACAGAAGTATTGAGCCAAGTAATGCGAAGAAACCAAGAACCCAGGGCGCATGAATAAGCGAGTGATCAATCCCCACAAGCATCTTACCGAAATAGATAACGTTGGGAATACGCTCTCCTCCTTCATTCTCTAGTATCCATGCGAAGTCAAAAGGTTTGAATCCCGAACCCGCCCGGTATGAAGGGACATAGTACTCGTAACCGGTGGCAAACACCGTGCCGAATGAGACTATGCGATTCAGAGCTTCGAGTAATGGGAAAAATGCAGCTCCAGCAGCAAAAAGCAAAATGAGTTTCCACTTATGTCTGAGATAGAATACATAGAACACCGCGCCAGCAAGTACTAGTGGCATCGAAGCAATGCGCACCGCAAGAAGTGCTCCGACCAATAAACCAGCCGTCAGCACGCCAAGAAATCCTGGCACTTTCTCGTGATGATGAAATGCCAGAAGAACGAGCAGCTGGTAGAGTATGAGCATCACAACGTCGCTATTAACAAAGTGGCTTAAGAGAATGTGGCAGGGAGAAAGAGCCACAAAGAGAGCAGCCAATACCGCTGCCTCGATTCTTCTCACAAAAGACCATGCGAATATTCCCGTGAGCAGAACAGAGAGACCGCCCAATACCGCCATGCTCTGGCAGTACTGCATTGCATCTCCGTTAAATATCCAGACAGTGGGTATAAGAAAGAGAGGGAAAAAAATCGGGTAGCGCGACGGGAAAATTAGTCCCGAGAGGTTAATGCCGCCATAGCCTTCGAAATATGCCAATCTGCGTGCAGTCTCAGCGTATTCATGGGCATCAGGCCCTGCCCAGAGTTCCTGACCCACGGGATTTATGATGGATAACCTGAGTATGATTGAACCAACCGCGATCAATAAAAGAAGAAATCCCCCGGAACGCAGCCATTTCCATAGATACAAAGATTTCGCTTTTTCCCTTTTTGAAGTCATTGTGGTTAAATAATATCTTGCATATGGAGCTCTCGGACAGCCTCATAAAGTCCGTCTATCCACTTCATCGGTGTTATGGGAATGACATATTGGTTGCAAAGGTATCCTGAAAATCAGGTCGTCCGGCGAGTTCGACAAACTCTGTCTGCCGTGCGATCTGCTCTGCAGTCTCGCGATAGTGTGTATTGAGCAGCACGAACTTGGCTCCTTCGAGTGCCGCGTCGCCGATGACTTGAATACGATCAAGTGGCAGCTTCGGTATCAGGCCGATGCGCTGCGCATGATCCTTGCGAATGAAATTTCCAAACGTACCGGCAAGGTAAAGGGCCTGAATATCTGAGGCTGTTGCGCCGTATTTGCTCAGGAGTAATTCAATAGCCGTGGCGATTGCCCCTTTGGCCAGCTGGAGCTGGCGCACGTCTTTTTGCGTAAAATAGATGTTCCGCTTCGCTCCCTCTGTTTTACTGGCTACAAGCACCTGGAGCCCACGGGAGGAGCGTTTTATGCGCCGGACCAGACCGTGAGACCGAACGCGTGAAGTGGCGTGTGGCGCAGTCTGCAATCGGCCGCTAGGGTCTATAACTTCTGCACGGAGGAGTTCTGCAACAATATCCACCAGGCCGCTACCGCAAATCCCTACAGCTGGCGCATCCCCGATCGTTGTAAATCGAACGTCGGGATCGCAGGCCCATCCATCTATAGCGCCTGGCCCTGCCTGCATGCCATGGGAGATTTGCGCACCTTCGAATGCAGGCCCTGCAGCTGCTGATGTTGCCAGTAGGCGTTGCCCATTTCCAATGACAACTTCGCCATTGGTTCCAATGTCAATAACGCAGCGCAGCGCATCACCCTCGGCAATCGCAGCAACAAGCATGTCGGCCACTGTATCGCCTCCAACGAATCCTCCAATGTTCGGCAATGTATATCCAATGGCTTCGGGATGGAGGCGGATACCGATCTCAGTAGGTTTGAATTCATGGCCATCGCGAAAGACAGAGACGTATGGCGATACGCCAATAAATTCAGGTGTAACGCCCAGAAGCAGGTGTGTCATAGTCGCATTGCCTGCGGTAACCAGGTGGAAAATCTCCTCTTGCTTCACACGAGCATGCTGACACAGTGTTTTGATGCAACGATTGATGCATTTGACGATCTTCTGCTGGAGCACTTTCAGATGCGATGGGTCTTCGCCTGCGTAATGTATGCGGGAGATAACGTCAAAGCCATGTTCACTTTGCGGATTAAGAAGCGCAGTTGCCGCGAGCTCTTTTCCTGTGTTAAGGTCAAGCAGCTGGGCAGCCACTGTGGTTGTGCCAATGTCTACTGCGCAGCCGAATAGGCGCTTCGTGATGTCACCCGGTTCAACGGCAATGCACCTCGTTCCTGCGAGCGTTGCCGTGATGCTATGGTTTTTCTGCCGTAGGGCTGCAGGAAGTGCCTGAAGTGCCGAGCTGGTCCAATCTGTAACCGAAATCCCTCTAGTGCTCAGAGCGTTGTGAACCAGATCTTTATCGGAGATTTGACATTGAATTGAGGCGGGCTGTAGGGCCAGAAAGAATTTTCTGATCAGAGGGTCGACTTCGACTTGTTTCCCGAGGGTTGATAAAACACGCCCTTCAGGTGCCTGACGCACCTCAGCGGGAATCACGATCGTTGCAGAGCGTTGAATCTGCGCACAGCAGGCCAGCCTGTAGCCCTTCTTTAGCTCGCGAGCCGTAAGAAGCGTCTGTTCGGCGGGTGCGGGCTTCGGCGCTGAGACGCTAAACCGTATGCGGCATTTCCCGCATCGTCCCCTGCCGCCGCATGGATAGTTAATAGCGATGCCCGCTTTTTCAAGGGCCGACCTAACGGATGTGTTCGGCCTGATTCGGACGGAGATATTGTCAGGAAGAATTGTTATTTCAGCTGTCATAATATTAGTCTTTTCTCATCCGGTGCTGAACGACCACTTGTTATTCATTAAGCTCCGCCTTTCACCGTTTACCCGTTATATGCTTATCCGAAACTCATCCAGCCAATAGCTTACTTAGCCGAGCTGGTCTCTTACAAAGTCACGACTCTCCAGAGGTAAAACCTGATCCTCATACTCGAAGATCACACTATTAATATCAATCCCCCATTGCTTTATCGCGCCGAAAATTTCTGCGTATGGAATGATCCCGTGTCCTATCGGACACCATGTGTTCCGGTCCATATCGGGCGATGTTGCATCAATGAGATGCAGCATGGCGTAAGGTAGGGCTGCCAGCTGCATAAGCCCATGCATCAGCACATGGTGTCCCTGTTGCGCATCAAAGCAGCTGCTGTCGTAAAATCTGGAAATGTCCAGCGCAGGACGAACCCCCGGCTCGCACCCAGGAGCAAAGCACGCAAAGTATGTTTCTGCGTGGCGCACATTGGTGTTCTGCTGGTTGGGGACGAAGTAGTTCTCAACATACATTTGTAGATTTCGCTCTTGGCCCTGCCGAATAAAGCTTTCGAGCTCGTGACTGGTCGGGAAGCGCTTGGGATCGTGGTGAAACACAACAATTGCACCAGGTTGCCCATCAAGCAGACAAGTTGCCACATCAAGCGTCTCGTCTTTCACACACGCAGATGGCAAATGGCAGCTCAACGACACGTGGCGCGCCTGCGCTTCGTCTTTAATTTGATTTATGTAGTCGCGATTCTTGGCAATGGCCTCATCTATATAAATCTGAACGGTATCGAACTGATGTAGCGCAGCGTACGAAATTGTTTCGAGCGCTGAGAAATTGTGCGCCTTTGCTACGGATGTGCTGATGCCAATTTTCACGTTACGCAGATTGCTATTTGCTGGCTTGCAGAAGTTAGCTATAAACTGAACAGGCCAGTTGAGTAAAGGTTACCATTGCAACGACGAAGACAGGATTACCAGTGGGTTTTCAACGACCACTTATGACCCAGGGCAACGTTCGCTCAATGCCCGCTGTGCTGCGACGAGCGTGTTTCGCAGCAGCATAGCGATGGTCATCGGGCCCACCCCACCCGGGACTGGCGAAATGGCTCCGGCAACGGCTTTCACCTTCTCAAAGTCCACATCTCCCACCAGACGGTAGCCCTTTGGATGTGTCGGGTCTTCCACGCGGTTGATCCCCACATCAATCACCACAGCACCGGGTTTCACCATGTCAGCGGTGATAAAATTGGCTCTGCCCATTGCGACGATCAGGATATCAGCCTCGCGACAGACCGCTGCGAGGTCTCTGGTTCGGGAATGGCAGACGCAGACCGTTGCATCCCCGCGAGCTCCCTTCTGGAGCAGTAGTTGCGCCATGGGTCTTCCCACCAGATTGCTGCGACCTACGATCACGGCTCGCGCACCGGCGATTTCAACTCCGCTTCGCACCAGCAACTCTTGCACGCCGTACGGGGTACACGGAATAAAGCCATCTCGTCCGTGCGCTAGCCTGGCTATATTCTCGGGATGCAGACCATCAACATCCTTTTCAGGCTTGATTTGTGTTAGTATTTCAAATTCATCGAGGTGTTCTGGAATTGGCAGCTGCACCAGTATTCCGTGAATACGCGCATCAGCATTTAAGCGATCAATTGTTTCATGCAGTTCCTCGCGCGTCGCGCTGGCTTCGAGCTTTACGGTTTGAGAAAACAGACCCGCCTTGTCGCATGCTTTCCGCTTCATGTTAACGTACACCCGTGAGGCTGGGTTATCGCCCACGAGCACAGCGGCCAACCCGGGGACGATTCCGTGCTTCGACTGCAAATCACGTACTGCTGCAGAAACCTCTTTTTTGATCTCCTCTGCAATTTGCTTGCCATCAATGATTTTCACTGCCATTTAGTTCCTCCTACACTGGCGGTTTTACCAATGGCTTATGCGGAGAAGCCGAGCAAATCCAGGGCCTGCGTCACGCTCCGGGCCAGGATGAAGTCGACATTCGCTGCTCGGAGGAGTTTTGTCACAGTGCTCTTCGCCACGAGGCATTTGGTAAAACCAAGGCGTGAGGCCTCGTGAATACGCCGATCCAGATTACTGACTGATCGAATTTCCCCTGCCAGTCCGACCTCGCCAATTGCAATGAGTCGCGGATCAACCGCCTGGTTGCGAAAACTGCTCACTGTGGCCAACACAATTGCCAGGTCAATTGCCGGCTCGTCAACTCTGATGCCGCCCGCGATGTTGACGAAGACATCCTGATCTACCAGTCTCAGCCCAACCCGTTTCTCCAGGACCGCCATTAACAGCGCTACACGCCGATGATCTACGCCGCTGGTTGATCGTCGGGCAATGCCAAACCCACCGTTAAAGCTGGTCAGGGCCTGAATCTCGACGAGCAATGGCCGGGTGCCCTCCATGGCTGAGGAGACTACCGAGCCAGGGGTTTCTGGTGGTCGTTCCTGGAGAAAAATCTCCGAAGGGTTCTTGACTTCCTTCAGACCCGCGGCAGTCATTTCAAATATGCCGATCTCGTTTGTGGAGCCAAAGCGATTCTTGACAGCGCGAAGAATGCGGTAAGGGTGGTGGCGTGCACCTTCAAAATAGAGAACCGTGTCAACCATATGTTCCAGCACGCGCGGCCCGGCAACCACTCCGGTCTTTGTCACATGGCCAATGAAGAAGAGCGGCATGCGCTCGGCTTTGGCCAGATAAAGCAATCGTGCGGCACTCTCGCGAATTTGCGACACACTTCCCGGCGCAGATTCCAGCTCTGGAAGATAGATCGTCTGGATGGAGTCTACGACAACAACCTGTGGCCGCAGGGCCGAAATGTGTTCGATGATGAGATCGGTATTCGTCTCCGGCAGCACGTAGAGCCGTTCGTGCAGAGACTCCAGCCGCTCGCCGCGCAGCCGCAGCTGTTCCGCCGACTCTTCGCCGGTCACATACAGAACCGCCTGCTCGTCCTGCAAACAAAGTTGATGGGCCACCTGAAGCATAAGTGTTGACTTGCCTATGCCTGGCTCTCCTCCAATTAGACTCACTGAGCCGGGAATAACACCATTGCCGACTATTCGGTCAAACTCACTTATATGAGTGAGCATGCGCTTTTCCGGGGTTTTCGGCAGGGCATGGATCGATATTGGCTTGGTGGAGCGGCCTTCAGGCGACAGGGCGCGTCCAGCTCTTGGGCGCTCTGAAACCTGAATTTCCTCAACCAGGCTATTCCATTCACCACAGCTTGCACATTTGCCAGCCCAACGCGGGCTAGACTGGCCACAATTCTGACAGACGAACACCACTTTCTTCTTTGCCATAGCCCTCCGGCTCCTTCGCCAGAGAATCTTCCCTACAGACTCTGCGCTATGCTCTGTTTATACAGGGTTGTTCCCGAAGGAATCTCGCGGCTTGGGAAATCGGCTAGAGTCAACTCTGGATAGAACAGGCAATTCTTGCCAATGCGCGTCTGCGCGGGAATTATAACGCCTTTTCCAATGAGGGTAATACCACTGCTCAGCAAGGAGGGGAATTCGGCATTGCTACGCCCCTCGCCCGTGCCGATTTCACATCCGGCCTCCACACGGACGTTTTTGTCGAGAATAGTGTTTTGAAGAAAGGCACCCTCACCGACTTCAACGTTGTCCATAAGAATCGAGTCCTGTACCCTGGCACCTTTGTGAATCCTGACGCCCGGAGAAAGGATGCTATGAGTAACTTCACCTTCAATAACGCAGCCGGTGGAGACGATGGACTTCGACACTGCAGCCCGGGACAGGATTTTCGCAGGGCCTCGCTCGTGCGGCTCGCGCAATGCGCTATTTGTCCGCACGCCCCACTTGCCCAGATTAATTCCTGAACCGGGATCAAGAATCTCCATATTGGAATCGCGATAGGCTTCAATCGTGCCGACGTCACGCCAATAGTCATTGAACAGATAGCAATAGACGCGGTCTTCCGCAATCATTTTAGGAATAATGTTCTTGCCAAAATCATGGGTCGAGGATGAGGCTGCGTCTTCGCGAAGCCGCTTAACAAGGATATCGCGTGAGAACACGTAAATCCCCAGTGAGGCGATGTTCGTTTTGCATTCTTTGGGCTTCTCGTAGAAGCGGAAAATCCGACCCTCCTCATTAACGTCTGCCATTCCGAACCGAACGGTCTCTGAAGGCGGCACCTTCTGCATGGCGATTGTCAGATCGGCGCGCTTCTTGAGGTGGAATCGGATCATATCGTTGTAATCCATGTGATAGACATGATCGCCAGACAGAACCAGAACAATGTCCGCGCGAAATCGGGCGAGAAACGAAAGGTTCTGGTAGATCGCGTCAGCAGTGCCTGCGTACCAGTCAGAGTCTTCTTCGCCCATGTAGGGAGGCAGGGTTCTGGCACACCGCCGCCGGCCGATGAATCCCCACGCCTCCCCTGTACCGATGTGATCCATCAGCGAGTAGGGTTTATACTGTGTTAGAACTCCAACGTAGGGAATACCAGAATAGGCGACATTGCTGATTGTAAAATCAATGATCCTGTAGATGCCTCCAAATGGAACTGCAGGTTTTGCCCGCCGCTGTGCGAGAATTGACAGTCGGCTTCCGGCTCCCCCTGATAGTATCATCGCCACCACGTTTGGCATAGCGAGTCCTCCCGGGCTGCATGCCGCTTTGTCTTTCTTCTGGTGAAGCTCATCGTAATGCGACTTATCATTAAGTTGATGTCAGTTTAATATTCTGGCCGCTGGGGAAATGGCGTCGGCTGCTCTGGCGCAGATCAACATGGGGATAGACCTGGCATCCGGGCTCGATTTTCGTTTTTCTTGCAATCACTGCACCTTTGCCGATTACCACGAGTCCTGCGAAGTTTTGGGGTAGCTCTGGATTACTTTCCAAGCATCCGGCTTTTCCTCCCACTACGCAGTCTGGTTCAAAGATGGCATCCTTGTCAGAGATGACCCGGCAAAGGTGTGCCCCGCGGCTCACCGTAGTATCGTGCATGATAATCGAATCTTCAACAACAGCACCCTTTTCAACCTGCACTCCCGGCGACAACACCGAGCGTATAACTGTTCCTGCAATAGAACAACCCGGTGAAATAGCACTCTCGCTGACCGTCGCCGATGAGGTTATGTGGCTGGAAGGGCGAAACCCGAGATTCCGATCCTCGGGATTTGTTAAAATCCCCCACTGGCCGGGTTGTATCTGAGAGTCGCTCTGGCACATTAGCATATTCGCCTCGTAGTATGCGCCAATATGTTCCAGGTAGTCCCAGAAGCCGGTAAAGGTATAGGCATAGGCTTTCCCCTCAGCTACCATCGGCTGAATGATGTCAGCTGCCAGGTTGTGTGTGGTTGGACGATTTGAATCCTCCAGCAGCTTCTCGATCAGGACCGTCTTCTTGAAAACACAGATACCCGCAGAGACAAAATTTGACAAGAATTCAGCGGGTTTCTCTTTAAAAAACGTTACGCGGTGGTTAGCATCAGCTTTAATATAGCCAAACCGCAGCGAAAGGCGTTCATCGGGCAAATGCACACCTACCAACGTGGCGTCGGCGTCGTGCTCCTGGTGAAACTGGATTACGTCCTGATAATTCATATGATATACATGTTCGCCAGACAGAATGAGCACATTATCAGGATTCAGGTCGTATACAAAATTCAAGTTCAGCAGCAGGGCGTCGGCAGTGCCCTTGTACCATTCCGTCTTTCCCATGCCCATGAAAGGCGGCATGATTTTAACGATGCGGCCATAGCCATGGAGATCCCAAGCATAGCCCGCTCCGACGTGCTCAATCAGCGATGCGGGCAGATATTGTGTGATAATCCCGATACGTTCAACGCCTGAGTTACTCAGATTGCTCAGAGCAAAGTCAATGATCCTATAGAGTCCTCCAAACGGCAAGGCGGCTTTGGCGCGTGTCAGCGTTAGCACGCCATACCCGTCAATTTTCCCTCCTGCCAGAACCAGTGCTACGGTATTGTTCATTTTTCGCATTCTTAATTTCTCTTTAAACGACCGGCAGCTTACATCAAAAGTCTAACACCAAGATGGCGCGTTCCCCCGGCTATGCTGCCTTCGAACTCTTCGCAAGGATTCGACCGGAGCGTTTACCTGTTAACGAACCCTGCCACAGTGTGACAACTCCATTAACAATAACGCCTTCGACGCCGGTTGGATACTGATGTGGATTGGCGTAGGTGGCGGTATCGAAGAAGCGTTTCCAATCAAGTACAACCAGGTCGGCGAAATAGCCGGGACGAACGCGTCCGCGTTTTTTCAGTTCAAATCGCTCAGCGCATCGCGACGTAACTTTCGCGACTGCCTCCTCCAGTGCCAGCAGCGGCCTTTCCTTCACGTAATCGCGAAAAAATTTGGGAAACGTACCATAAGCACGTGGATGCGGCTTGCCATGCGATAGCACCCCATAAGGTGCCCAGGCTGAACTGTCGCTACAAACCAGTCCACAGGAATGCATGATGGCCAGGTCGGTATCTTCCTGACACATCGAGAAAGCACAGATTGCGGTACCCAACCGGCTGCATACCAGCAGGTCAATGAAAAGGTCAAAAGGGTCCATCCCGATCTTGCGGGCAATCTCTGCCAGTGTTTCACCTTCCCAGGCCCTGTATTTTTCACATGCGGAAAATGCAAGAAGAATAGAATCCCAACCCTTTTCTCCCTCGTTATTTACGCTGACTGCGTCAAGAATTTTCGTGCGCATTGCCGGATCAGTGAGGCGCGACAACGTGGCCTCAGCGCCTCCCTCATGCGCCCACTTTGGCAACAGCGAATCCAAAGAGGTGCTGCTCGCTATATACGGGTACTTGTCGAATTGAACGTCCAGCGAATCGGCTCGTGCCTGCTCAATCAGCTCGATGGCCTGGCGTACTTTTCCCCAATTGCGAGGGGCCGATGCCTTGAGATGCGACACCTGCACTGCAACACCGGCCTCGCGACCAATCTGGATCGCCTCCTGAATGGCGTCGAGCAATGTATCCCCTTCGCCACGAACGTGCGAAGCGTACAGCCCATTTGCCTTTTTGGCTGCCTGAGCAAGGGCGGCAATTTCCGCAGTGTCGGCAAAGTAGCCTGGTGCGTAGATCAAACCGGTTGACAGGCCGAAGGCGCCGCAGTCCATCGCTTTCTCTACTTCCAGTTGCATGCGTTTAAGCTGATCAGCATCTGGTTTTCTGTTTTCATACCCGAGCACAGATCCGCGAATTGACCCCTGGCCGATAAACAGTGCAACATTCACTGCAGGACTGCCAGCCTGGAGATTCTCGCAATATCCCTCAATATCTGTCCATGTTATGTCCAGGTTGTATTTTTTCATATCTTCCTGTATTCGAGTACGGTATGGTCCTTGCAGGGGAAAGGCGGAAGATCCGCATTGGCCGATGATTTCAGTGGTAACGCCCTGGCGCAATTTGCTCTCGGCATTCGGATTGATAATCAGGTTCATATCCGAGTGAGAATGGGCGTCAATAAATCCAGGTGTAATCAGCAGGTTGGTCGCGTCCAGGGTCTCGCGCGCTTCCACCGAGCCTAGATGGCTTACTTCGGCAATTGTATCGTCTTCTATTGCCACGTCAGCCGTCTTGCTTGGTGAACCCGAACCATCCAGAATCGTGCCGTTCTTGATCAGAAGGTCAAACATAAGAGTGATCCTTTATCTATTTTATGCTAACCGTAATATCCTCAGCTTCTGAGGGCTTAGCAAGAGGTCGTTTAAAGAATGCTCGCACCGCTAGCACAAGAACGCCAATTGCCAGAATCAGTAGCAGAATATCCGTTGTGGCAAGCAGGTAGTTTCTGCTCTTGATGAATCGTCCCAGTAGTATCCGCAGCGCATTCAGGGTGGTTGCTGCCATAAAGATCATTGGAAGCAAGGTGAAGAGAAAGCTTTTTCCTTTATGCAAAAGCCATAGGGAGATGGCAACGAGTGCGAGTGCAGCCACCAGCTGGTTTGCCGTGCCAAAGATTAACCAGAGCTTGCCAATGGCGTTTGTGTAGGCAATGAGAAACATCAGCACTGCTGATAGAGCGGAATTGAACCAGTAATGCCGAAGGAGCTTTGGTACCTTGCCGTGAAATACAATATCCCAGAGCTCTTCAAACAGGTAGCGATTCATCCGCACAGCCGTGTCCAGCGTGGTCACAATGAATCCCTCAACTACAAGAATGCCCAGGACACTGCCAATGGCAATTGGCAGCCCGATGCTTTTCCACAGGAGTAAGCCGCAAGCCAGAGAAAAGGCAAAAATAGGATTGGAAGTCCCCCCTCCTGCTCCGGGATGCACGATTGCTTTGTATTCATCCATTGACAGCATAGACGCAGCAGTCACGATTACCAGCACGCTCAGGGTTGACTCCAGCAGCATCGCGTAATAGCCCATCTTAGTCTGGGTCTCCTTGGCGATTTGCTTCACCGTAGTACCACTGGCAACCATCGAGTGAAATCCTGAAATTGCTCCACACCCAATGGTTATGAAAAGAATTGGCCACATGGCCCCTAATATTGCTGTGCCTTCCGCAATATTCAGCGCCGGGATCTGGAAATGAACACCATGAAAGCCGTTTACCACTACACCAACTGCCAGCAGGCCCAGGCCACCATAGAGCACCTGCACGTTGACAAAATCACGCGGCTGCAAAATGAACCAGATGGGTATCCCTGCTGCAAACAAGGTATAAATGCTAATGATGACCATCCACATATTCTGGCTGATCGAGACGGGATAGCGAAATCCCAGCAAGACGGAGACGATGCAGATACCTGCGGCGAGCAGAAATGCCTGAAGCGTCTTCAACCGGCGCTTATAGATTAGAAAGCCCAGCAGAGGAGCGCAGCACGTAATAAAAATCACCGAGCTCGAAGCAATACCACCAATTCTGCCCTGAACAACTCCTTTGGCATCAACCGTAGTCTTTAATAATGTCTGATCTGCCGGGAGCTGCAATTCCTCCAGCGGATATATCGAGGTTAAGGAGATTGCGGCCAATTTCAGAAATGCAGATGTTACCAGAATAATCATGATTAATAGAAACAGGATAAAAAGGAGGAAGCCGGTATTGCCGAGAGACTTTCGGGCGATTTCAGCAATGGACTTTCCACGTTCCCGCAAACTTGTAAAGAGTGCAGTGAAGTCGTGTACGGCGCCGAAGAAAATACCGCCAAACACAACCCAGCACCATGCAGGTAGATACCCGTAGACCAGGGCAAGGATAGGGCCAACAATTGGGGCAACACCCGCAATGGTTGCATAGTGGTGAGCAAAGACTACCGAGGGTTTTGTCACAACGTAGTCCCGGCCGTCATGTAGTTCCACAGCCGGCGTTGGCCGACGATCATCCGCATCGTACACGCGTGATATATAGCGCGGATACGTTCGACCGGCAATGAGAAACAGCCCAATCGCAATCAAAAGCAGGAAAATGATATTCATTACCACCAGCCTGACTGTGTCATCGAGGCAAGAAGCGCGACCGTTGACGATTTGCAAAAATGCCAAAAGGGTAATTGCTATATTAAGGCATTTTGTCAATAGTTCAAGTAGATTCTTGAGCAGCACTCGTATGTCTGCACAGCACGGTCGTGCGGTAGACAGCCTGTTGAATCGCTAATATGGCGGCGAGCGCAAAGAAAAATTTCCTGGATGGCAAATGACGGGCCGAAAAAGCAAACGCACGTCGTCCATTCGAGTACGTTTTGTATCGTCCAAATCCACAGGTTAGCCTCTGGAATTGGCAGTAATGCCGATTCTCTTTGACAAGTTTTACCCCTCCCAGCTATATATTGTTTAGAGAAATCTCTTTTTCGTCAGCTATTCCAGTCGGGAGGTGTTGATAAATGATTGAGTTGAGCGTGGAAACACACGCGCGCGTCGAATTCGTTGACATCACGGCACAGATTGCGCGTTCGATAAGCGAGCAAAAGTTTCGCACGGGAGTTTGCGTAGTGTATGTTCCCCACACGACAGCCGCTGTGACGATTAATGAAAATGCTGATCCATCAGTGGTGGCAGACATCATCGCCGCGCTGGATAAACTTGTACCCTGCGATTGGCAGTATCGCCATAGCGAAGGCAACTCTGATGCCCATATCAAGGCAAGCCTGGTTGGCTCTTCGCTTTATCTTATCGTCGAGAACCAAAAGTTGCAGCTCGGCACATGGCAAGGAGTCTATTTTTGTGAGTTCGACGGCCCTCGGCACCGGCGCTGTTTCGTCAAGTTGCTGCCGGGATGAAGACGAACCAGAGGCTCAGAGGAGGGGATTTAGGTGGTGAGCGCATAAGAGTATTCAAATTGGTTCTGGTTTGCCGCACTCCAGCAAGAAACTGTGATTGTGGCGCGGGCTGGGAAGTGCATGATGGATTAAAGACTCTTTGCTGTCAGCTCGGGTGGATTTTCCTCAGGAGAATGGCCAGCTAAAAAGCAGTGTGCAAGCTTCCCAGGCAATCAGTAAAAAATCTGTGGCGGATGACCAAACGGGTGAAAAATGAGAATATATCCATAGAGGAGGGGTAGCGTGAAGAGCAAGCTGTCAATGATATCGAGAAAACCGCCGTGTCCTGTAAAGCTATAGCCAGAATCCTTTGCTCCTGCGGCGCGCTTGAGGCTCGACTCTGCGAGATCACCTATCTGGGCCGCTATCGTTGTGCTGAGCGAAAGCACGACGAGCGTGTAGTAACTGACAAAGGCGAATAACCCGGGAACGATGTGCTTTAGCAGGACTGCGGCAATGATTGCCGCTACTGCACCACCGATCGCGCCTTCCACCGTTTTTTTTGGACTCATGCGGAGCGCGAGCTTTGTGCGTCCCAATTCGCGCCCGATGAAGTATGCCCCCGAATCAGTAGCCCAGACGATAATCACCATCAAAACAATCAGCGCTTTTCCCAGCGGAGAGAAGCGTAAGATCATCATCCCCAGACCAAGCGGCAATGCCACGTACAACGGCCCAAACAGCGTAACGGCGGTAGTTTGAATCACGTTTGTATAGCTATATTGAATCAGGTGGAGGGTGAACACTACAGCGAGTGCGGCTGCGAAGATGAAAGGAAGATGAACGCCTCGCGTCAGAATGCTATCGGCAAGAATCGCGACAGTGAACAATAAGCCTGGTATCCACTTAGGCCGGAAGCTGGCCAGAGAGACCAGGCTGAAGTACTCGTATGTGCCAAAGAGCGCAATGATAAATACAATTAGATACAGCACCAATTTAAGCTGCGGGACGAACAGGCTGCCGAAGATGAGCGCGATGAGGATGAATGCCGAGGACATTCGTCGCAGCGTCATGCCCTAAGGGCCTCCTTAGACCTTTCCAAATCGCCGCTCGCGTTTCTGGTAAGCGATTAGCGCTTCCATTAAGTCCGCCTTGCGAAAATCTGGCCACAACGTTTTTGTTACGTATATTTCAGTATAAGCAATTTGCCAAAGAAGAAAGTTGCTAATACGCATTTCCCCACTGGTCCTGATCAGCAGGTCTGGATTCCCAAGTTCAGGATGATACAGGTAAGTGGCGAAGCGCTCAGGGGTCAGATCCTGCTCGGTGATGCGAGCGGCCTGAAAGTCGCGAAGGATTTTTTTAGTTGCGTCAACGATTTCCGTGCGGCTTCCGTAGCTCAGAGCCATGTTGAGTACCAGGCCTGTATTTTTTGCTGTTTTGGCAATTATGTCATCGAGAACGCGGCGTGTAGCTGAAGGAAGGTCATCCAGAGATCCAGATGCCACGAACCGCACGTTCTTCTTTTGCAGCTCAGGCAATTGAGCACGCAGATAATGCCGTAAGAGCGCCATCAGAGCCATAATCTCTCGCTTCGAGCGAGTCCAATTCTCCTTCGAAAAGGCATAGAGAGTGAGGACATGAATCCCCAGCTCACCGCATGCAGTAACCACATGCCGGACTGCCTTGACCCCGGCGCGATGCCCGTGAATACGGTCTTTGAAGCCGTGCAGCTTTGCCCAGCGACCATTGCCATCCATAATAATAGCCACATGGCGAGGCAGCCGGGCTGGGTCAATCTGTTCCTGCAGCTGCGCGAGCGTCGGTCGGTTCTGTTCTGGCTGTAGCTTCTGTTTACTCATCGTGACAGCATTATGAGCACACGTGAATCAGGATATAAGCAAGCGCCCAGCGGTGCGAATGCCCATCGCATCATTGCACAAATTGCGCTCGCTTTTACAAGGTAGACCATATATGACTGGTACATAAGCCGAAAAACGACAGGCAGGCGTGTGAAGGTCTCATGAATCCTCTAGACTTCCAGTATTTCTTCTTCTTTTGTTTTGAGCAACTGATTGATCTTCTCGATATGCTCATGCGTAATTTGCTGAATTTTATCAAGCGCCTTGTAGCATTCATCCTCGGAGATTTTATGATCCTTTTCCATCCGCTTGACCTCATCCTTCGTATGGCGTCGTATATTGCGGATACTTACGCGTCCCTCTTCCGCCATGTGCTTTGCGACCTTGACCAGCTCCATTCGCCGCTCTTCGGTCAGTGGTGGAATATTTATACGGATCACCTTGCCGTCATTAATGGGTGTCAAGCCCAGATTGGCAGCCAGAATAGCTTTTTCAATGGCCGGGGCAACGTTCTTATCCCACGGCTGAATTACTATGTTTCGCGGATCGGGTGTGCTGAGCGTACTTACCTGTTTCAATGGCAATTGTGAGCCGTAGGCATCTACCACCACTTGATCAAGGATGCCAAGTGACGCTCGCCCGGTGCGGATTGTGCTGAATTCGTGCTCGACGGCCTGAATTGCCGAGTTCATCTTGGCTTGAGATTCGCGAAATTGTTCCTTAAGCATCGTGTTTTCCTGTAACCAGTGTTCCGACTTGCTCCCCAAGAATCACACGCTTGATGTTGCCCTCGGTCATGACGTCGAAGATAACAATAGGGAGGTTGTTTTCGCGGCAGAGCGAAATGGCCGTTGCATCCATCACGCGGAGGTTCTTGGCGAGCACTTCGGAAAAGCTGATAGTATCGTAACGCTTGGCCTGTTTATCAGTCTCTGGATCTGCAGTGTAGACCCCATTGACCTTTGTCCCCTTGAGAAGCACCTCCGCTTCGATCTCATTGGCACGCAGGGCTGCTGCGGTATCAGTGGTGAAGAAGGGATTGCCCGTTCCACCGGCAAAGATGACGATCCGTCCTTTTTCGAGATGCCGAATGGCGCGGCGACGAATGTAGGACTCAGCCACTTCTTTAATCTCAATCGCCGATTGCACGCGGGTGATGACCCCTTTTTTTTCCAGCGCATCCTGGAGCGTCAGCGAGTTAATAATCGTCGCGATCATTCCGATGTAATCAGCTACCGTTCGGTTCATACCAGCCGCATCGGCTGAGGTCCCTCGGAAGATATTTCCTCCACCGATTACAACTGCCACTTGGACGCCCAGCTGCGTGATCTCACTCAGCTGTTCCGCGATCGAGTTGATAACGATACGGTCAATCCCAAAGTCGGAATTCCCTCGCAGGATCTCTCCACTGAGTTTTAGCACTACTCGCTTGTAACGCGGCTGTTGTTTCATACGTCTGCTCTTTCAGCGCCGAGTCGAGCCGCTCACGCGGTTTGCTCAGTTGGTCGCTGCGCCCTCAATGGTTTCACCAACCTTATATCTTGTGAAACGGCGGATAACTACGTTCTCGCCAGTTTTAGCAATGAGATCCTGCAAAACATTCTGGACTGTCACATCCGGGTTCTTCGCAAACGGCTGCTCCAGCAAACAGACTTCTGAGAAGAATTTCTCCAGCTTCCCTGACACTATTCGGTCAATGATCTTTTCTGGCTTACCTTGGTTGCGAGCCTGAGCTGCGTAGATCGCCTTTTCGTGCTCCAGCACCTCGGATGGCACGTCCTCTCGCCGAATATAGACAGGCGCATACGCGGCAACGTGCATCGCAAGATCCTTCGCAAAGGTCACGAATTCTGCTGTCCGGGCCACGAAATCTGTTTCACAGTTAACCTCAACCAGAACGCCGAGTTTGCCTGGCGGATGAATGTAGGCATGAATAAGGCCTTCCTTGGCAGTACGGCTTGTTTTCTTGTCCGCAATAACCTTTCCCTTCTCTCTGAGCAGCACTACTGCCTTCTCAAGATTACCACCAGTCTCAGTAAGAACCCTCTTGCATTCCAGTACACCAGCTCCGGTCTTTTCTCGTAACTCTTTAACAAGTGTAGCAGGGACTTCGATACTCACTCACGTCCTCCTCTTCGTTTTGCATGTTGGCTGTGCCGCACCGTGTATGACAGCAGCGATTGCGGATACCAGATGCCTAGACTTGCTCGCTCGCGGGTTCTTCATCCGGGGCTATTATGGAAGACGGTGGAGGATGTCTGGGGGCAATTGGCTTTTCAATCTTGGCCTCCATTGGCAGATCTGTGTACTTATTTTCCTGATCAGGCTCTTCCCCTTCTCCTGGTGCCACCGCTTCGGCTGGCGCTGGAGCTTCGCTCTCAACTTTTGCCATCAATCCCTCGGTAACCGCCTGTACCATTTGGCCGCAGATGAGTTTAATTGCTCGAATAGCGTCGTCGTTGCCAGGAACTACATAGTCTATCTGGTCGGGATCGCAATTGGTATCAACGATTGCCACTATTGGGATTTTCAGCTTCCGTGCCTCCAGCACGGCGATCTGTTCCTTATGCGGGTCAACGACAAATATAAGCCCCGGGAGCTTATCCATGTTCTTTACGCCAGACAGATTTTTCTGCAAAGACCCCCGCTCCCTCATGAAACGGCTGGCTTCTTTCTTGCTGTAATTGTTTATCGTGCCATCCTCTTCCATCTTCTCTAGTTCAATCAGCCGTAACACGCTCTGCCGAATGGTGCGGAAGTTCGTTAGCATACCCCCAAGCCAGCGCGTGTTCACGTAGAACATATTACATTCCTTGGCAGATTCGTAAATGGTGTCGCGTCCCTGCTTCTTCGTGCCAACGAAGAGCACGGTATGGCCAAGCGCAACGCTATCGCGCACAAACTTATATGCTTCCCGTAAACAGCGAAGTGTTTTCTTTAAGTCTATGATATAAATACCGTTTCGCTCCGTGTAGATATACTTGGCCATCTTGGGATTCCACCGTCGGCTTTGATGGCCAAAATGGACTCCAGCCTCTAAGAGTTGCTTCATCGTCACATTAACCATACTACCTACGCCTCCTCAGATTGGTTTTTATTCCTCCGCTGTCCTCATTTGTCAGTGCAACCAGGTA
>CAYVXD010000005.1:37441-52835 GCA_964454265.1 uncultured Candidatus Sumerlaeota bacterium
AACCAGGTACGATTTCTGGCACCACACTGACATCAGACAGCGTGTGTGATTGCACGCAGAAACCCGATGTGAGAAAACCCTACTTCTACACCGTGCGTGACGAAATGCTGAAGGTATATAGCAAAGGCACAAGCCACAGGCAAGGAAAAAATCCCTTGCATTTGCACATGGAGAATTCGCTATACGAATACCCTGCCAGAGGCTTCATGTACCGTATGAAGTCTGGAGCAGCAACGTCCTATTTATCAACCCTGTACTTGTAATAGGCGGCGCAGTTCCCTTCGGATGAAACCATGCAAGCCCCGACTGGAGTTTCCGGCGTGCATACGGTTCGAAACAGAGAGCATTCAGTGGGTCTTTTTGTCCCCCTCAACACATCGCCACAGATACACTGGGGGTGTTCCCGAGGCGGGTCAATGGTCACAGGAAAAACGCGATTGGCGTCGAATTCGCCATATTCAGGCCGAAGCCTTAGGCCGCTCAATGGAAGAGTCCCCAGGCCGCGCCATGCTGTGTCACACGGCTCAAACACCTCTTGCATGAGCTGTTGAGCCCGCTGATTTCCTTCTGCAAGCACTACCCGCGAGTATTCATTAACGACGCGTGCCTCCCCGGATATTACCATTGAAACAAGCAAATGGATCGCCTTCAGGATATCAACTGGTTCGAATCCAGCCACAACGCAGGGAATACCATAGTCGTGTGCCAAAAATTCGTAAATTCTTAAACCTGTCACCACACTGACGTGGCCCGGACAGATCAATCCCTGCATTCTTAGTTCTCCGCCTTCCACGATAGCCCGCAACGCCGGTGGCAACACCTTATGCTCGCACAGGATATGGAAATTGCCCAGGTGTCGCTTCTTTGCTTCCTGCACAGCAGCTGCTACGGTGGGAGCCGTCGTCTCAAACCCGATTGCCAGGAAGATCACCTCCTGACCAGGGCTCGCTGCAGCAATATCCAAAGCCTCAAGAGCGGAATATACAATTCGAATGTCTGCGCCGCGCCCTTTCTCCGTCGCGAGACTGGAGCGCGAACCAGGCACCTTCATCATGTCGCCAAATGTGACAATTATAAAGCGCTCTTTCTGACTGTAGCTAACTGCCCTATCAATGAATTCATTTGGCGTTACGCAGACCGGGCAGCCGGGGCCCGACAGGATCTCGATCGTCGGCGGAAGCAAGGTGTTGATGCCGTGGCGATAGATCGCAACCGTATGGGTGCCGCATACTTCCATAAGGGTTATCGGCATTGAGCCAGCAGCCTGTTTGATTGCACGCACCAGAGTTGCAGTGTAGCGTTTTGCCTTGAATTCGCTAAGATATTTGTCTTGCCTCATTATTGAGTCTCGCCGTTTGCACTTTGAATCTCGGCAATCAATTCGAGTGTTTTCCGAGCCTCTTCTGGATCGAGCTTGCTGATCGCGAATCCTGCATGAACCAGAACGTACTCGCCCACTTTAACGTCGTCCACGAGACGCAGATCAATAGTTCGTTTGACCGTGCCAAACAGCACTTCCCCCCGCTCTGCCTCAATGTTTATGACTTTTCCCGGTATTCCTAAACACATAAGCTCTACTTCCTTCAGTTTATTAATGTGGCTTCTTACTCAATCTCAATGCTGGCGTAATTTCCGGTTCAGGGAAAGAGGGAAAACCGGCTCCTTATTTAGAATATTGCGCCTCATGTAGTCAGCTGAATGCAGCGCTGACCAGGATAGCTATCCTCCATATGCACCGCTAATTGGGCTGGCACGAAAACTCATGGCCATAGTCATTTTTCCCTTGCATTGGAGGAAAGTTTATGTTTGAATCCAAATTGAATTTCAGTGATAAGATATGCTCTTTGAACTTTAAATTTTTGCCCCTGCCTGGTTGGTAGAGATTTGATTGTATTGAGCCAACACCTCCAAGAGGGAATCCAAATATCCTGGCGTGGAATGCATGCCCACTCGTCTGGGATCCAAGAAGCGCTAGTGCGGATACCCACTTATTATTTTGAGGTTCAAATACCACAAGTTTTTACGGCTCGGCGGGGGTTATTTTTTGGCCTGGCATTCCTTTCTGATCTCTGGGCACAGTTCTTATCTGGAAGATGCAGATAGATTAATGCAGCAGAGCGTGATTTTAAACGGGAATCCGCGGTGCAGCCAAACGCCGCACCTCCTATTTTTTGGGATAGGCCTTGGTCCCGCAAAAGGAGAGAAACTCACACTGGATATTCAGGGCCTCCAGATCATCTGGCTCAACCTGCTCTTGGACGAACACAAATGAGTCCTCTTCCTGTGTACACACAATCTTCTTGTCTTCGAGATAGATCGGACACTGAGCCACTGCGTAGCAGTTAAAGAACTCGAAGCATCTGTCGCCGATCCGAAAATCCCTACCTTGCAAATCTGTGAGAAACTTCTGGTTGTCAATTTGTTCCTCATGCAAAGTGGTCAGTGCCGTATTCTTATAATAATGATTCAGGATTTCCTCGCACGTCTTGCCGCGGTAGGCCATCATGGCCGCGCCAATCTGGCAAAGCCCCACGCCATGGCCCCATCCACCTCCTCGCAGGATAATCCGCTCGACTGTCCCGTCAGGCTTGCGGATAAGCTCAGGTACAAAGCAGGAACTGTAGAGAAACGTGTCAGACAGGACTTTGCGGATTTCGAATTCCTTCCCGATAGTGACTTCACCTTTTGTGCCAGCCACTTTGAGATATTTGATGCGGCCCGATTGACCACGGCTGAGGGGCACCAGGTCCCGAATCTCGCCAACCTGATATTCCGGGAAGCGATTCAAGAGCGCCTCAAGCTCCTCGCGGGTGTAAGATACGGTCCAGCGGAAATACTTGGCCGAATAGCGGAGGTACGAAGGTACGTCCCCCTTGGTTGTATTACAGTAGACATCGGGACTGGCGTTGATCAGCGCTCTGGCCTTTTCCTCGTTATCGGCCGGAAGCAGCGAGCGATCAGACGAATCCGGCGGCCCGTCAAAACTTGCCACCATATATTGGACGGGATTGCCATGCCAGACGCTCTCGAATGCCTCCATGATCCCGCCGCAAATTTTTGAATAACGCGCGTCGCAGACTTGATCCTGGTGAGCGATAATGTTGCCGAGTGTTTCCAGCCCTCCGCGATATGAAGCAGGAGTCTCGCGCGACGAGCCGCGATAGCACTGGCAGTGGTCGTCTGCACAAAGGTGAAAATCGTCGGCGTAATGATGTTTGCCCATGGTGGCCAGCAGCGTATTACGCGCGGCAACTGTCTGCGCCTTCAGTAGCTCAAGTGGACAGACCGACATCATTTCTGAAGAATTGACGCTGAACAGATATGCTTCGAGGGGCAGCTCATTAATGGCCGTTAGTAAGCCTTTATTATCAATGCGGATTTCCAGAGCACCGCGCAACTTCTGATTCTCTTTGTGTTGCCAATGAAATTGCACGCCAACGATAACATCGCGCAAAATAATTCGTCCCTCTTCGTGACCATGTGGCGCCAGGCGAAGAAAGTTGCTCCCCTCTACCTCAGTGCCATCAGGTAGCATCAAATACACGCTACCCGAGGGTGGAGCAAGACGCTCTTCAAGGATGTCAATTTGTTCGGGCCGCGGGAGGCTCAAGCGGGCTTGGGCGGCTTCGTGGCGTGTCGCGTAAGGGGGCGTGCATACACAGTATTCTGTGCTACTGACGACCTTGCCTTGCTGACTGGAAAAGGTATGGCCGAGGGGCACAATGCGGAGATCAGGTATTTCGGTGTTGGCCCGACACTCAGCCAGATGCTGCTGGGCCTCCTCAGCGTGCGGTGTGCGCGCCAGGACTAATGCATAGCCCAGTCGCGCAGGCTGAGCATCACGCAGATATGTCGTCAGGTATCGTTTGCTTTCCTTCAGAGTACAGACACGCTCTCCTGTATCGCGAAAAAGATCGTACTCCCCTATAATGCCGAAGGAGATGAGCCGTTGGCCTTGCATCATCCCAATGCGAATGTGCGGTCCGAGTGGCGTGCTGTATGAAAAATGTTCTGTCATTTCATATGTCCCTTTATTATGGTGTTCTTCCTTATTGACAACAGCCGTGACGCCTTCTTAAAAAGGTAGTGTCAAACTTACGATCTTGGATCATCAACAATCTAGGGCTGTAATTTAGAGTCTAATTATTTCCTGGCGAAAAGCCCTTTATCCTCGACCACAAAGCATCGCATAAAATGTCAGAGGCAATTCGGAAAATTCCGCAACCTGAAGAATCGCCTGAAAAGTATATATGCCCTATTAATAAGAAACTTGCCCAGAATATGCAACATAAAAACTCTCGGGTGAGAATTCCGCTTTCGGATAGAAGGAGGGCGTCATGAAGACTGAGCAGATTCTCCTGGCGCACGGTAATGGCGGCCTGCTTATGCAGGAGCTCGTGGGGCAATGCTTCGCCCGATATTTTGCAAATGCAATACTTGATCCGCTTGAAGACGCTGCTATCTTGATGCAGCAACGCCGGCGCCTGGCCTTCACCACCGACTCCTACGTTGTTGACCCGCTTTTCTTTCCGGGCGGCGATATAGGGAAACTAGCGGTGTGTGGCACAGTAAACGACCTGGCGGTCATGGGATCAACGCCACTTTATCTCTCTTGTGGCTTCATCCTCGAAGAAGGGCTGCCGATGGAGACTCTGGAGCGGGTAGTCCAGAGCATGGCCAGGGTTGCAACGGCAGCGGGTGTGCAAATTGTCACAGGGGACACAAAGGTTGTTGACCGGGGCAGTGCGCACCGGATGTTCATTAATACATCGGGCATCGGCGTATGTCATACAAGGCGCCGGCTTTCGCCCCGGTGCATTCGTCCGGGCGATAAGGTGCTTGTCAGTGGGACTGTAGGTGATCATGGTATTGCAATTCTTGCCGCGCGAAGAGCATTCGATCTAGACGTGCCTCTGAAGAGTGACTGTGCGGCTCTTCACGGGCTGAGTGCTGCGATTTGCCGCGCATCTGCAAACGTCAGGTGCATGCGCGACCCAACGCGCGGCGGCATTGCTACAGTGCTGAACGAATTTGTGCGCGGCCGTGACGTTGGCATCCTTCTCTTCGAAAATCAGCTGCCCGTTCATCCGGCTGTGGAACAGGTCTGTGAGATATTAGGATTTGACCCTCTCTACATTGCAAACGAAGGAAAGATTGTGGTCGTCGTGCCTGAACACGACGCGGCGGCAGTGCTTCGAACCATGCGCCGCCACCCACTCGGACGAAAAAGCGCAATCATCGGAGAAGTCACTCAACGGTTTCCTGGAAAAGTGGTGATGGAAACTTCAATCAGCGGTCATCGGATTGTTGATATGCTTGTCAGCGATCAGTTCCCGCGTATCTGTTAGCCGACACGCGGATTGTACACTCGGATTCTACCACTGCGCGGTGGTTAACATCGGACTTGCTCATGCGTAAGACAAGAAAAACTGAGCGATTAAATAAAAATAAAAAGGCGTGTGTCCGAATTACGATTTCCGGACAGGTGCAGGGAATCGGCTTTCGCCCCTACATCTACCGCCTGGCGACAGGATTAGGGCTTGCCGGGTCGGTGCGCAACACACAGACAGGAGTCATTGTTGAAGTTGAAGGAGCCCCAAAATCGGTACGGCAATTCACTGATCGCATACGGTGCGATGCCCCACCTCTAGCGCACATTGACGAGATGACGGTAGAGTCTTTGCCGCTCCAGTCATTCCACGTATTCACCATTCAACCCAGTTCGCACGATGCCTTGCCTTTGATTCAGGTGACTCCGGATTTAGCGCTGTGTCCTGACTGCCGCTCGGAGTTGCTCAATCCCACGGACCGGCGCTATCACTATCCGTTTATCAATTGCACCAATTGCGGCCCGCGCTTTACTATCGTGAGGGGCGTGCCGTACGATCGCTGCAACACAACCATGGCGCAGTTTACGATGTGTCCTGAGTGCGCGCGGGAATACCATGATCCAGCCAATCGGCGCTACCATGCGCAGCCAAATGCCTGCCCGCGATGTGGGCCGCAGGTGTCGCTCTTGACCGCTAAGGGAAAAGCAGTGACAGCCCGCGATATTTTCGGCCACGTACGCACGCTGCTAAAGCAGGGAAAGGTCGTGGCGATCAAGGGCCTGGGAGGCTATCACCTGGCGTGCAATGCGTTGGACACCCGGGCCGTAAAAACCCTGCGCCAACGCAAGTATCGCGAAGACAAGCCGTTTGCTGTTATGATGCGCGACCTCGAGGTCATAAGACGCTTCTGTGTGGTCTCAGCCGAGGAAACCGCCCTCCTGCAATCCTATCGCAGTCCCATTGTGTTGCTAAAAAAGCGTGTCTCTCCACAGGTTGCTTCGCTTGTGGCTCCCGAAAACCCCTATCTTGGCGTTCTGCTCCCCTACACCCCGCTTCACGTACTTCTGTTTGACACCGATCTTGTGGCTCTCGTCATGACGAGTGGAAACTACAGTCAGGAGCCAATCGCCTTTCGAGATGAAGATGCGCGCAACGTACTTGCTCCGATTGCCGATTACTACCTCACACACAATCGTCCCATTCAACGGCGATGCGACGACTCTGTCGTCCGGCTTCTTGACGGGAAAGAGTCGCTGATTCGCCGCGCACGCGGGTACGCCCCAACCTCCATTCGCCTATTTCGCACTGTAGGCGATATACTTGCCTGCGGCGCGGAATTAAAAAACACCTTCTGCTTTGGTAAAGGATACTACGCTTATGTAAGCCACCATCTCGGCGATCTGGAAAACTATGAAACCCTTGAAGCTTTTGAGCAAGGGATCGAGGATTTTAAGCAACTCTTTGCGCTTAAGCCCCGCTACATTGCACATGATCTTCATCCCGACTACCTGTCTACCAAATACGGTCTTGCACAGACCGCGCTCCAGCCCATCGCCGTGCAGCATCATCATGCTCATATTGCCAGCTGCATGGCCGAACACACCCTGGACGAGCCGGTAATTGGCATTGCACTGGATGGGCTTGGCCTTGGGAGCGACGGCACACTATGGGGCGGTGAAGTCTTGATTTGTACGTATAGCAATTTTCAGCGTATCGCCCATTTGAGACCTGTGAGGCTTCCTGGAGGGGCGCAGGCAATCAAGGAGCCGTGGCGAATGGGCGCGGTCTACCTGGAAGATGCAATCGGCCCTGATTTCATCGAGCGCCCTCTGGCGTTTTGTCAGCGACTGAAGCAACGTAGATGGCAGCGACTCGCACGGATCGCCACACAGCGCGAGTACTCACCGCTCATCTCCAGCCTGGGCCGTCTGTTCGATGCCGTGAGTGCAATCCTGGGTGTGCGGGAAACGATCAACTATGAAGGGCAGGCAGCCATCGAACTCGAATACCTGGCTATGCGCTCGCGCACTACCGCACACTATCTCTTTGCGATTGATGAAAGCAAGGAACCCGCGATTATTGACGTGCGTGAGCTCTTTCGCGCTCTTGCTCGGGATATTGAGCGCGGCGTCGCGCCGCCTGTGATCGCAAGGAAGTTTCACAATAGCATGGTGCACCTGATTCGCGACTCTGCAGTGCTAGGACGGCACTCGCATGGACTGAAAAAAGTAGTCCTTAGTGGCGGATGTTTCCAGAACGTTTTGCTTCTGAGCTCTGCGGTCGCGCTTCTTCTCCGTGAAGGATTCACGGTTTTTACCCATCAACAACTCCCTCCAAATGATGGCTGCATTTCTGTCGGTCAGCTCCTGATTGCCTCAGCCAAGCTTGAAGATGGCAAAGCAGGCACGGATTTAAAATGAGAAAGCGTAATCTCAGAACACCGGAAGTCGAAAAAGCGGAAGAAAGTCTTGAGCGGTGGAGAGTTTGCCAGTGTGCGAATGCTTTTAGGCAAATGTGCCAAAGGCCACCACGGGAGGTATAAATGTAGGGGCAATTCATGAATTCCCCTACTCTTCCTGAGCGACTTCCAACCTAATGGAGACGGAGCAGGAAAGAGATTTTGTTTGACAGTAAGTCTCCCAGTAGTAAAATTGTTTTCAGGTGATATGCGGTTGAAGAAAAATAGATTCATACACAGAAAGTTGCCGGCTACCTGTTTTTTCATTTGTCCGGCCAATCACGCAGGAATGGGCAGTGGTGCCGGGTTTTGTTCTTTATGTTTTCTGGCAAAAGTCCCAGAGGAGGCATAATTATGATAAGTTGTACTGTTTGGCGTGCGGTTCGTTCCAGGAATGGCCAGGTATTGGCCTTCTTATTGATCATTGCGCCGGCTCTACTATTCTGTCCTTCAACTTATGGTCACCAGACCTCGTCAGTTGACGTTGACACATTGAAGCAGTCAGACTGGTGGCAGCAATCGCAGCAACACATCCGCCAGATGGAATATGAAATAACCTGGCAGGAGCAGTGCGTCATCCCTGGTGGGAAAGCGGGCTATCACATGACCAACAGAGCACAAAATCTCAGGGCTTATTTCTATCCAGAGGGACCGAAGGTTGTCAGGCGAACTGAAACACAGCATTCTTGGGTCTGGGACTACCGGTTAATGAGCTTTGGCCGTCAGGGCAGAATGCAATCTCTGGTTAAACCGACTTTAATGGTGGAAAAGAATTGCATCGAATATCACCACGGTTCTCTGAGAGCACGCTACGAAAACCGCGAGACAGGGATCAAAGAGAGCTTTGTGATTATTAGAAAACCAGATGGTGCTGGTCAACTGGTGGTGGCAGCAAGTCTTAGCGGCGATCTACAAGGCAAGGTAAAACCAAACGGATCGTGCGTTGAGTTTCTGCATAATGGCGAGACTGTAATTAGCTATGGCGACCTTCATGTCGTGGATGCAACAGGCCTTAAGCTGCCTGCCAAGATAGTGCTTTCTGATAACCAATTAGAGATTGTTATTGATGATGCTGGTGCAGTCTACCCATTGAGCATAGATCCGACCATCAGTAGCCGTGACAAAACCGCGCTCTCGTTAAGCCTTGCCTGGATGCGAGAGGGTAATCAGGCATATGCCTCGTTCGGCAGTTCCGTAGCCACTGCAGGAGATGTAAATGGCGATGGGTATATGGACGTCATTGTGGGAGCGCCTGACTATGACAATGGGCATGGAGGGCCGGACGGAGCGGTCTTTGTATATCATGGAAGCTCCTCTGGTTTGAACTTATCCCCCAATTGGAGTTATCATGAAGACAACCAGGGGCCTGGCTTTGGCTATTCGGTGGGAACTGCAGGCGACGTTGATGGCGACGGCTATGCAGACATTATCATCGGAGCGCCCTGGTACGACCACGGCAACATAGATGAGGGCCGTGCTTACGTTTTCCGGGGCGGGCCGTCCGGGATTCAGGAGCCAGTTCACTGGACGTGGGATGGCGACCAGGATGATGCACTATTCGGGTATTCCGTATCCACGGCAGGCGACATCAACGGCGACGGGTGTTCTGACGTCATTGTTGGTGCGCCGTATTTCGACATTCCATGGGGGTATGGCGACGAAGGTCGTGTATTTCTCTTTAATGGCGAAGATGGGGATGGGCTTTCCGGCGATCCTGATCCTAACTGGACATTTGACATTGATTCTTCACAAATCTACATGGGCTGGTCGGTCTCCACTGCCGGTGATGTGAACGGTGACGGATATGCCGATATTGTTGTGGGCGTTCCTGGCTATACCCACGGCCAGACGGATGAAGGAGGAATTTTCGTTTTCCACGGCGCGTCTTCAGGGCCAGGCTCTGCACCTAACTGCATCCGTGAGTCCAACCAGGCAAATTCCGGATTTGGTAAGTCTGTGGCTACTGCAGGAGATGTGAATGGCGATGGATATGCGGATGTCATAGTGGGCGCACGCGATTTCGATAATGGCCAGACAGATGAAGGAGCAGCGTTTGTATACCATGGCAGCGCCTCAGGGCTGCATGCAACGTACGATTGGAATGCCGAGTTAGATCAAGCCAGTGCCCACCACGGTTGGGCTGTCTCCACTGCTGGCGACGTTAATGGCGATGGATATGCGGACGTAATCATTGGTGCGCCATATTTCGATAATGGCGAGTCGAATGAAGGAGCAATCTTTTTGTACATTGGTAGCGCCACAGGACTCGGTTCCGATCCTGACTGGACCGCCGAGGAAAATCAGGCAAATGCTCATTTTGGCTACTCAGTCTCCACAGCCGGAGACGTAAACGGCAATGGGTATTCTGAAATCATAGCAGGAGCTCCTGACTACGATAATGGGCAGACCGATGAGGGAGCTGCCTATATGTACAATGGGAGAGCCTCAGGGCCTTGCTCGACCTATTCCTGGGAGGTCTGGTCCGACCAGGCAAATGCTCGGTTTAGCTTTTCCGTTTCCACTGCCGGTGATGTCAATGGCGATGGATATGCGGATGTAATCGTCGGTGCACCATCTTACGATGCTGGAATATTAACAGACGGTGGTAAGGCATTTGTGTATCACGGGAGTGCCTCAGGCCTGAGCCTGACGCCTGACTGGGCCCGCAGTCCTGCCCTGTCTGGCCTCAGTCGCTTCGGGTGGTCGGTTTCCACAGCAGGGGATGTTAACGGCGATGGGTATTCGGATGTCATAATAGGGTCAGGAGGAGTTGCCGAAGATGCGGCATACGTATTTCATGGAAGTCCTACGGGCCTCGGCATAAATTATTCCTGGAGGGTTGAAATAACAGAGCAGGACAACACTGGTTTTGGCCAGGCAGTGAGTACAGCGGGCGACGTGAACGGCGACGGTTATGCAGACGTTATCGTAGGAGCACCATATTTTTATAATGGCGAAATCAGTGAGGGGGTTGCTTTTGTATACCATGGAGGCCCTGCAGGGCTCAGCACGGATTTTGCATGGAGAGGAGAGTCTAACCAGACGAATGCACGGTTTGGCTTTGCTGTTGGCAGCGCCGGGGACGTAAACGGCGACGGATATTCGGATGTAATAGTTGGTGCTCCCTATTTCGATAATGGCCAGGACAACGAAGGAAGGGCATTTGCCTACCACGGGAGTGCTTCAGGCCTTAGCTCAACGCCCAATTGGACCGCGGAATGCAATCGGGCGGAGGCCTATTTTGGCCAGTCTGTTTCCACTGCTGGGGATGTCACCGGCGATGGGTACTCAGACGTCATTGTAGGTGCTCCGTATTATAGCGGTGGAATCACGCATCAAGGAGCAGTCTTTTTATACTCGGGGAGCTCCTCGGGACTTAACCCGAGCTACTTCTGGCCTAATTATGGGGGTCAAGTAGACGCATATTATGGGATTTCTGTTTCCACTGCTGGTGATGTGGATGGCGATGGGTACGCGGATTTCATGGTGGGAGCCAGCGGCTATGACAATGGTGAGACTGATGAAGGTATGGTCTTTGTATATTATAGCGGTAGTTGGCAGGCTTGGACTGCCGAGTCTAATCGTGAAGATGGGGGCTTAGGCTATTCTGTTTCCACAGCCGGAGACGTGAATGGCGACGGATACGCAGATCTTCTCGTCGGGGCTCGCTATTTGGTGGATACAACAGGAGATGAAGGCAGGGCTTTTCTCTACTATGGAAATGGTGGGGCCGGGCCCACACTTAATCCCCGCCAGCGGCTCAGTGACGACAGCGGCCCCATCGCCCACCTGGGCAAGTCAGACAGTAATGCCGTTCGCCTGGCATTGCTGGGGCGCACTCCATTTGGCCGGGGCCAGGTCAAACTTGAGTGGGAGGTCAAACCCTTCGGGACATCCTTCGATGGCACAGGCACGCAGCAGAGTGCAACCTGGATGGACACTGGTACTGCAGGCGTGGAATTTAACGAGCTAGTGAGCAGCTTACTGGAAAATATACTCTACCATTGGCGCGTACGCCAGGTTTATCACCCAATCACCGCGCCATATCAACGATATAGCCGCTGGTTGACCATGCCGTGGAATGGCTGGCAGGAGGCGGACTTCCGTACCTCTGCGGCAACCCCAACGCCCACGCCAACCGCAACTCCAACGGCGACGCCTACACCGACACCAACGCCCACGCCGACCACGACTCCAACGGCGACGCCTACACCGACCGCGACTCCAACGGCGACGCCTACACCGACCGCGACTCCAACGGCGACACCAACGCCAAGCCCAACTCCCTCGCCTACGGCGACGCCTACGCCAACTCCCTCGCCAAGCCCGACACCTGGTCCTACTCCCACGCCCACAGTGACAGCAACTCCAACACCCACGGCGAGTCCGACAGCAACCCCAACCCCCTCACCTACGCCCTGGCAGATTGTCTTCGACTTTATACCAGATACGAACGAGTGGACCACTGGTGGCGCGACGGTTGTTTTTACTGCTCCTGATTTCACCTGGGAGCCAGACTACCTGAAGATGACCTCATCAACGAATACGAATACGTTCGGCTACTGGCAGAGTTCCCAGGATGCAATCCCTGCGGATGCGGACTATCTCTATCGCGCCCGGTTCAATGTCTCGACTGATGTAACAGATCAATCACTCGTTCCGCAGATACGCCTTCGTGCAAATTCGTTAAACCTGCAGCAGTATGATGTCCTTTCGATCGAAAGTGCGGGTGCCGGCGGTGCGTCTCCCGACGTGGCGGGCACGGACTACGACCTCTACTTTGTGCCGCCTGCAAATGATACGGCCGCTATGCTTGCGTTCGATCTGCTGAATTTCAATCCCGACGATGCGGCGCAGGCAGAACTCGCCCTGGATAGCGTTACCGTTGATCGCTTTGCTCTGGATTCGCTCTCAGCTCCGACAGTCGTTCAGGATTACACCTTTGAGCTAAGCCAGGACGGGTGGACAACGGGTGGCGCACCCATCGCTTTTAGTCCGCCGGAGTATATTCATTCTGGCGGTGCACTTGAGCTGCGCTCAATAACCAACACGAATACGTTCGGCTTCTGGGGGAACCATCCGGCGGATATAACGATTCAGGCGGATCGCTTGTATCGAGGGACATTTGAAGTGAGAACAGATCTGACTAATCCTGCGCTGGTTCCAGAGATGCGGCTGCGGTTTAACACCGGGAATCTGCAAGCATCGCACACGTTTGGCATCTCAAGCGCAGGAGATGGGGCGAATTCGCCTGGCCTGACCAACACGAGCTACGATCGTGTCTACTTCCTGCCGCCGGCAAACTGCGCAGGCGCAGATCTCATCGTCTCATTTGACATGCTGAACTTCAATCCGGCAGACGTGCCAGCAGGAAGCCTGATCCTCGACCGCGCACTAATCGAAACGCTTCCACCTCCAGCAGCACCCTAGCCGTAGCATCGGCCAGCATAATGGTAGGAACGAATTATAATCTGTCCCTACTTGGACATAAAAATTGCAGGTATCCCTTCCCGAGATACCTGCAATTTGTAAATTCTGTCTGAAACTAAAATCAGTACAATTCCCAGAGAGTGTATTCCGATGTCCACCCAGGCGAAGGTCAAGCAGAGATCATCATACTGATTTGGAGTTGACTTTTCGAAATTTTATTTTCATCGTCTGGATACATACCGCTTTGAGCTATCTCGCGAAGGCGTTTTTGCACTGGGCCCATTCTCACTTGGACCAATCCATGTCATACGAGAAGCCTGAAGCGAAGAAATAGATTTTATCACACCGATCTGTTCAAGGAGGGAGAAACTATGAAATCTGGGCTCTGTAATTTAGTGATTATTGTAATGTGTGCTATTCTACTCGGTTGTGCAACAATCGGACCAATTCAATTTGTAGGGAAAAGTTCAGAGCAAGAGCTGCGCGAAACGCTCGATTATCTCTTTCACACGCCGGAGTTTGAAAATGCGTATTGGGGCGTGAAGATCCAATCAGTTGACCGTGGGGATGTGCTCTATTCGCTGCGTGAAGGAAAAGGGTTTATGCCAGCCTCCAACATGAAGCTCTATACTACTGCAGCGTCGCTGGCGCTGCTCGGTCCGGATTTCAAGTATGAGACCCCAATTTTCTACCAGGGCACGATTGATGCGGATGGCGTCTTGAATGGCGACGTGATTATTGTTGGCAGCGGAGACCCCTCGATCTCAGGCCGATACCGTAAGGAGATAACTACGGAGCAGATACTGGATGAATGGGTCCAAGCGTTTCGCAATCTGGGGATCACGAAGATTACCGGTGATATTGTTGGCGACGACGATTGTTTCGACGATTCGCCAGTCGCGGGCAGCTGGGAAAACGATGATCTTGCCTATTGGTATGCCACTGGCTCGAGCGGTCTTGCCATCAGCGATAATTGCTATAGCTATACCATAACCCCGGGAGAGGCGGTTTTTGCTCCGGCAACATGCACCATTGATCCCGACACAAGCTATTTGACCATTATTAACGACGTTCTGACCACTGCTTCCACCGCTCGCAGGCGGGTTGATCTGCATCGTGAAATGACCAGCAATGATGTCAGATTTTTTGGCTCCATCCCATTGGAAGGCCGCCCTTATTCGCACTTTGCCTCTGTGTATAACGGCACGCTCTATACTACTACGCTATTCATGGAAGCGCTTGAGCACGGGGAAATTGAGGTTCTCGGTCGCGCAACGGATATTGACGACTATCCCGATAAGGCCGAGCGATTTTCTCCAGCCAACTTTACGCTGGTGCATACCCATGTTTCCCCTCCCCTCTCTGAGCTCATTGCGATGATTAATAAGCCAAGTCAGAATTTCTATGCCGACCATCTGCTGAGAACCCTCGGGTATTGGTTCAAGGATGAAGGAAGTTTCCGCAAAGGGGCTGAAGTGGTGGTGGAATTCCTGCGCACAATCGGCGCCGAAGACCTTGACGGATTCGAAATGGTGGACGGATCAGGGCTCTCGCGCAGGGATCTGGTTCAACCGCGTCATACTATTGCCCTGCTTGATTACATGATTCGCCAGCCATACGGAGAGGTCTTTTACGAATCGCTCCCGATCGCTGGCGTGGATGGGACAATTAGACGACGCATGACAGGTACTTTGGCAGAGGCAAATGTTCACGCGAAGACTGGATTTATTTCGCGGGCGCGCAGCCTCTCTGGATACGTGACTACGATGGACAATGAACTTTTGATTTTCTGCATGATGGCAAGTAACTATACAGTACCAACCCGCATGGCGAACCAGCAGCAAGATAGGACATGCGAGCTGCTAGCGAGTTTTCGTCGCCGCTAACTTGCCCGAGCTCACACACCGCAACAGCCATCACCTATTTATTTGATACTTTGCCAGAATGAAAGTACACAGTGATCGCAAAATCACGGGCAAGTTGAAAATGCGCCTGTGGCGTGATGCCCGTGCCACCAGAATCTATCACAGTGGCACAGGCATCTTGCCTGTGAGGTAGGAGAAGATATAAATGGTGAGTTTAGTCACAGTATGTCAGCAAGCCCAAATTCTTTTACCTTATTCTATCACAGTGGCACAGGCATCTTGCCTGTGAGGTAGGAGAAGATATAAATGGT
>CAYVXD010000005.1:52935-67126 GCA_964454265.1 uncultured Candidatus Sumerlaeota bacterium
GAGTTTAGTCACAGTATGTCAGCAAGCCCAAATTCTTTTGCCTTCGCTCGAATCTGTGCATTGGTACGGTCTAAGATATAGGCCTGGAGGTATGCGGCCTGAGCCTTGGCCCGCTCCTGACGTGCCTCGTAGCAGTGCCCCAGATAGAGATATATGCGTGCCTGCATGGGATCCAGACGGCTGGCCTGTTCAAAAGCGTCCGCCGCTGTGTCCAGCCGATTCGCCTGATACAAGGCAACGCCCAGTCCGAAATACGCGTCCGTTAGCTCCGGGAGCAGACCCAAACTTTTTTCATAATATCCAATCGCTTCAGGATAGTTCCCCAGAAGGAGCATTTTGTCGCCCAGGGTCAGGTAGAAGCTGGCGTGGGATATTTCATGTGCCGAGGCCGTTGCGACGAGCTGCGTGCTCAGCGTGGGCTCGAGCATGATTTTGCGAAAAAGCGTGTTAAACTCAGGAACTTTCAGAGCCTGGGGCCATGCAGTCATGATCAGATCCAGTGCCCGATTGAGTTCCCCTTTCTCTGTGAAAAATTCCGCCGCATAAACGTAGCTGTATGGCTCGTCAGAATGCGTGGCTACCAACTGCTCGACTACAGTTTGGGCTGAAGTTTCGTCACCCGCCTGTCGCACCTTGCGAAACGCAATTTGCAATAATTTCCGCTGGACAGTTCGTTCAAATCCCGCCAGATTCTTGAGAGGCGACAGGATGTTCTGTGCATCGTCGAGCTTGCCAAGATGCATGTAGTGATCTGCCAGTGTCGCAGCGGCCTGAAAGTATTCCGGCCGCCAGTGCTCTCCCTCATCCCCGTATCGGTCAGCCACGCGGGTGAGCAAGGCGAGTCGTGAGTCTAGGATGTGCTCAATGTGGTAATTATAGCGCTCGGCGAGCTGTGGATTGTTCTGTTGTACTGCATAATCTCGTACCATGTTCAGCGCCATGAGATTGGTTGGATCGAATCGCAGCACCGCCTGCGCACACGCTGTGCCAGAGCCTGGCCCCTCCTCTTTTTCAACCAGCCGATGCCGCAAGAAAGAGTATTCAGGACTTAGAATATGGCTTTTCTGCAGTCGTTGCTTTGCCTCATCATACATGTTCGCCCACAGGTAAAGGTAGATCATGTTGCCGGAGATCGCTGGATGCGTGTAGTATTTTCCGCGTGCCATCCGCAATGCCTCCATTTTGATCCCTGGTGGCAAAAGCCCTTCCAGCAATACTGCCCCGATGATAAGCTTTTCTTCCGAGAGAATGGCGTGCGAGAGAATAGCGTGGGAAACGGCAGGCAAATTCTGCTCCTTGGCTAGCAGACTCAGTTCATATTTGACCAAGATGTTTTGCGGATCCAGCACCTGAGCACGCTCGAGCGATTTCTGCGCTCTGGCACTATTTCCCTCTTTCTTTGCTTCCAGTGCGTCGCGGAGATATTGTCCGGCCGGGTATGTGTGGGGATTCTGTATCAGGAAAAACATATTCAGGCAAAGAATTCCACCAATCGCCATAGCCGGGAGAATTGGCTTGCTGAGAAACACCAGCCGCCAGGATGGGATACGTGCCGCAAACATCACTCCCAGTATTCCAACAAGGCCCAGTCCTACCATTCCAAGCGCCGATAGAATATGCCGACCCTGCTGGAGGTACTGGATCATGATTGAGTCGCCCCAGATCGTCAGCGGATGCAGTACGCTATGGCGAAGAAGAAGCCACCATTCATAGCTATAATGCCCAAAGAAGTAGTACTTCATGATTCCACGGGAGAAGAGGATAGCGAGGAAAACGTTGAGGATAGAAAACAGGGCGAGTACGGACACGACCCTCCAGATCTTAAGTTTGCGTTGAAGCCAGCTGAGCGCACCAGCGCTGCCAAGTGTGAGTACAGGAATCAGCGCGCAGAAACGGCGTGCACCGAACGAAGTACCGGCGAACCAGTCACTCACCGCCGCATTGATGTACGTCATGGCGAGAACCGCAGCGATCAACCCGATCCCCAGGCGCGCTTGGCGTTTTAAGAAATACGCTAGCCCAAGGATACTGAGAAGCAAAAAGGGCGAGCTGGAAAAGAAACCGTTCCAGCCTGAAAAGAGAATTTTCAAAAACTGCGGACGTGTCCAGCGCAGAAACTCTTCGCCCTGCGGAATAATTAGAATCCGTCCGTAAATCACATACCAGATGACCATCTGGAGTGAGAGAACGAGGAAGAATCCAAAAAGAAAGCAACCCAGCTTGCGAAGTTCGTAGGCGAGAAACACAGAACGACGTCGTTTCAGGTGGGAAATGAGTCGCGGCAGAATGTGCGCAGCCGGGATAACCAGAAACACTGCGCATTGCCAGCGCGTCAGCACCATCAGCGCCCCAGCCAGGCCGTAGTAAAAGACATTCAGGTAGTATGGACTTCGTCTGCCACGCAGCGTAAGATACAGAAAAAGTGCTACGGAAAAGTAAGAATAGACGTGCGACATCGCCCCTTCCTTCAGAGCATAGTACAGCACAGGCGATGAAGCGAACGTTGTAATCGCTGCCGCACATGAAACAAATGGCGAGAACCAGCGTCTGCACGTCCGATAAAGAATCAAAACGCCCGCATACCCATACCAGACCCCTGCCAGGGAGATAGCCACACAGAAGAGAAATGCGTAGCGATCAACCGGGCCAGCCAGTCCCAGGATCTCTGCCAGGTGGGCAACCACGAATGCGACGAGCATAAATGGGGCAACGAGTAACGCAATACCCGGAGCATACACATTCTGCGTGTAGCCGTTTTGAGTCAGCAGCGTTGCCATGCCAACCGAGTATTGAACTTGATTGTTCGAGGCGAGCAGATCGTTTGCGAATCTCAGATCACCATCAAAGAGAGGCGATGAGAGGTAGGCGTAGTAGAAACAAGGATCGCCTCCCGTACCCATCCAGGGAGTGAATAGGAAAAGGAAGAGGAGAAAGTAAAGAATGGTGAGAATCCAGATGGCTTGGCGATCGTGACATGTAGCTGCCATTCTCTTAGAAAGGTCTCGAAGTTTCTTGATCTATTGTAGGGGCAGTTCATGAACTGCCTCTACCTATTCATCATAAATAGACTCGAAATACTAACGGCGCGTTGGCACCCGTCGTGCCTGAACGTCAGCCTTCAATCCTGGCCACTTGCGCAAAGCTGCTCTTCAGTTGCTTATACAAGGAGCAGTATACGCGATAATAGCGGTCGTAGAGAGGCACGTGTGCGGTAATTGGGCTTATCCTGTCAGTGACGCGAATAATGCATCCGGCAGCCTCTTTGAAGGTGCGAAACACACCAGTCCCGACGCCGGCGATAATTGCCGCACCAAACGCTGGCCCCTCGTCCACGTTAATTGTCACAACTTCGTGATTGAAGATGTCCGCTTGAATCTGGCGCCACAGCCGGCTTTTCGCTCCCCCACCTGTTAGCCGAATCTCGCGGATCGGCACCCGCATTGCGCGGATGATTTCCAGCGAATCGCGGAACCCATAGACAACACCCTCAAGCACTGCACGGATAACGTGCGCACGCGTGTGATGTGTGGTCACACCAAACAGCACCCCTCGTGCGTTTGCATCCAAATGTGGTGTTCGTTCGCCTTGAAGATATGGCAGCCATATAAGCCCCCTGCTTCCTGCGGGAACTCGTTCGGCTTCTTTGCTTAAATAATCGTAGGCATCTCCGCCAGTGTAATCGGCCATCGCCTTTTCCACAGCGCCAAAGTGATCGCGATACCATTTCAACGATAGCCCGGCAGCCTGCATCACTCCCATGAGATACCAGAGCATGGGAACGGAGTGATTAAACGTATGCACGCGGCCCAAACGATCGCGCCGCACATTCTTTGTCGGCGCAATTACGGTGCCCGATGTCCCGATGCTCACTGCCACCAATCCCTCTTCAATGATACCGTTGCCCACGGCTGCACAGGTGTTATCTGCGCCCCCATACACAATGGGTAATCCGCTGGGAAGTCCGGTAGATCTTGCTGCCGAGGATGTCAGTTTGCCAGCAATCTCAATGGATTCGTGTACATTGGGGAGGAAATCGAGGGGAATGTCTAGCTTCTTGAGCAGTGCCATTGACCACGTACGTTTCGTGACATCAAGCATTAATGTTCCCGCAGCATCCGAGACCTCCATTCCCATGGCGCCAGTCAGCCGATAGCGTACGTAATCCTTGGGCAGCAGAATTTTCGCAATCCTTTTATAATTTGCCGGTTCATGCTCGCGGACCCATTGAAGTTTAGGCAAGGTAAACCCCTCAAGCGCAGGATTGCAGGTCAAGCGGATGAGCTGCGTTGGGCCAACGATGCGTGTGATGGACTGGCATTGCGCCGTAGTCCGCTGATCGCACCAGAGGATAGCAGGCCGAATCACGCGCGCCCCCTTGTCGAGACAAACCAGACCGTGCATTTGGCCAGATAGGCTCAGCCCTTTCAGCGCTTTCAGGGAGATGCGCGCCTTTGCTGTCAGGTTTTGAAGCGTACGCACAGTCGCATTCCACCAGTCTTCGGGATGCTGCTCAGCCCAACCGGGGCGAGGAAGCGAGAGAGGAAATTCCTGGAAATCAGTTGCAATGATTTTTCCATTCTCATTAATAAGAACACCTTTCACGCCGGTCGTTCCCACGTCCAGCCCAATCAGGTATCCCATCTGTGTAGCCTCCTGTGCGCCTCTACTCAGATTTTTACGTGTTTCCAATCCCCACGTCGGAATTTTACCAGCATGACCAACGCAAATAAGACAATATAGATAAGCAGGGCAAGCCAGGTGCCTAGCACGTTCAACTTCAACAGCACGCCTAGAACGTAAGCAGATGGCAGAAAGATAAGCCAGTTGATTACAACTTCCACTAGCATGACGAAGCGAGTGAGTCCAGCACTTTGTAGGGCCCTTGAGAGGATGATGCCGCATGCGTCGAATATCTGCACCGCGCCCACGATTTTCAGCACCAGCGCACCAGAGCGTATGACGGCGGGATCCGAAATGTAGGCCTGCATAATAAGGTGACCAAAAAGAATATATACTATGCCCAGGGTTCCCATGCAAATGCACCCAAGTACGAGTGAGGCCCACGTTGCCTGCTCAGCCTGACGAGGTTCACCAGCGCCCATGCGCTGACCCAGCAGCGTTGCAGCAGCCACACCAAATCCTATGGCTGGCATGAAGCTAAACATTAGTATTTCCAGAACAATGTTGCTCGTTGCTAACGCCTCCACTCCTATCGCCTCGTTAATGTAGAGAAAGATGAGAAATCCAAGATGAACAAGAAATCCCTGAATTGCCATCGGCGCTGATAGCTTGACCAATGCCTTTATGATTCCAATCTCCACGTTCCCTTTGCGAAAGATCTTATACTGTCGGGAATAGTGTGCGGCGAGCGTATAAGTGATGATGAGCAGAGCCATAAGAATTACTGCCAGACTGGAGCCGAGCGCCGCACCAGCCACACCCATGCGCGGTGCACCGAATTTCCCAAAGATTAGCATATAGTTGAACAGAACGTTCGCCGCGTTGGCGATCACCATGCATACCATAGGCACTTTGGGTTTGCCGATACCGTAGTAAAAACCGTTGAGACCAAAGACCAGCATGGAAAATGGAAGCCCAATCAGGCGGTAGTGTAAGTAGGTGATTCCGAGGGTACGCACCGTTGCATTCTGTGGGCTTATCAGTCGGGGTGTGAAGTTGTACATTAGGACAAAAAAGGTGATGCCCAGAATCGCGCCCAATGCTATCGCGTTGCCGCACGTCTGGCCGCACTGCTCAAATTGCTTCTCGCCGAAGCGGCGGGCAACGATCGCCTGCGTTCCCGTTTCCAGCGCCTTGAACGTCAGATACACGACAAAAAACACCCAGCTCGCCAGCCCTGCTGCAGCAACGGCTTCTTTGCCCAGCCGGCCCACCATGATAATATCTACATTCGCCATGATTGTAACGGACAACATCGAAAAAATCACGGGATAGGCCAGCTGCAGGGCTTCTCGGTATAGCTTCTTATCTCTGGGCCACTTGATCATAGCATCCCTTTGTGGCGTAATAGGGTTTGGGCGATTGATGGCTCCGCGTGTGGAAGCATTCGATGCTCACAAAAAATCCAGGGAGCCAACTTGACGGGCCTGAAGAGCGGCAGCAGGCTAGCGATGCTGGATAATGCCTTCGTCGGCAAAGCTATAGTAGCGCTTTGCTCCGATTATGATATGATCAATCAGGCGAATCCCAATAAGATCCCCCACCTCTTTGAGCCGGTGGGTGATCGCAATATCGTCTTGGCTGGGTTTGGGATCACCGCTCGGATGATTATGTACAAAAACAACGGCAGCCGCCGACTCTTTAATTGCTTCCTTGAAGACCTCGCGCGGATGCACCAGGCTGCTGGAGAGATTACCTTTCGAGATCATGATTTCCTTGATGACCTGGTTTTTTGTGTTCATGAGTAGCATAAAGAATGTCTCTTGCCTGATGTTGACGAATTGCAGACGATAGCTTTTGTAGATATCCATGCTACAAGTGATTTTCTGATCAGAAGCAATAGGGCGATTAAGCAAACGTTTGCCCAGCTCAAGCGCCGCTTTAATCTCAATGGCCTTGGCCTCACCTATTCCTTTGATGCTGCATATCTCAGCGAGCGACGTGTTGTCTAGTCCTTCAAGATCCTTGAACTTTTGCAGCAGACGCCTTCCCAGATCAATGGCCGAGGTCTCCCCTGTGCCGGCCCGGAGAATGATTGACAAGAGTTCCGCATTGCTCAGCTTCAGTGGCCCGAATTTTTTATATTTTTCTCGCGGCCGATCATCCTCTGCCCACTCCTTAATCGGTACACGTGGCACTCTGGCCGGCGCTGCCTGATAGCGATGGTACGCACAGTAAGCCGCCGCAACGCAGCGATGGCAGCGCGGCTTGCGAATGCAGATCGCAAGGCCAGGCACTTCGCTTCGTTCTGCTCCACTATACAACCCGAGCATACGATTCATACTGAGCAGCGATTCTCCGGTGAGCTGTGCCACCTTCTCGCACACACGGAAAAACTCCTGGCAGCACGCCGCGGATTTTCCTTTGCTCGGAATCCATCCCAGACGATACAGGAACTGCTGGCGGGCATGGTCGGGAACCACCACAGGATAGTTGATCGCCTGGAGGAACTTGTACACCCGCAACCCATGCAAAAGAGAAAACTGCTCACCCAGAAATGCCACGGCTGCTCCCAGTGTTGCACAACTGCGCAGCTGTGCCCCGAAGCTGTTATCTACAGACCCGGATGTCTGAGCAAAACTATCGAATCTCTCAAACTCACGCTTCAGCGCTTCCCGCTTCGGCATTGGAAGCGATTGATAAAGCGCTTCCACGTGCTCACTGACTACCGATTCGTCGAGGACATCCGGTGGGCTGCCAGATGGCTCCTCAATGGAAGAGAAGAGCTTGCGCAGTTTGCGCTTTCCCGACGATGTCTGATCGTTAATATTTAGGACTATTGCGAGAAGCTGCGTCTTGTAAAACGAAAGCGCTCGATCTTCGAAACTTGTTTCCTTCAGCCGGATCAGCTCTGGCTCCAATAAAGGTGCTTGCTGAAGCAGGTATTCCTTGACCTTTTCGATCACGTCTATGGCCTGAATTTCGTCAAGCATTCCTGCTCATCCTCACAGGAGAAGCTAATCGAGACCCTTAATGATAGCACGCAGCGACCCAGGGATTAAAGGGTTTTCCTGCTACTAATTCAAGCTTTTTTCGCTCTCCCGGGAGACCTTTTAGCAAAGCCATGCCTTATGGTGCACAATGCACAATATTGGCCAAAATGCCGCGCGACTTCCCTCATATCTCTTGACAAGCAGCCCTCTGTTCTCAATATTGCTTTTGCCTTTCTTCGGGCTACTGGCCTAAGTTTCATAGGCCATTTCCGGTCTAAGCGATTTCCTTCAATCTTGCTGCAACGGAGAAAGTAGCGTCATATGCTGGTACAGTTTCTAGACTATTTACCAGGCATGATCATGATCTTTATCTTTTTGGTCATGATGATGCTCATGTACCTGCGAAAAATTTCCGCATTGCTCGCGCTTCCGCTCATGGCACTGCTCTTTTCGCTGGTTGGCATTGTGGATTATGGCCGGCTTTTCCATGTCATGGCCAAGGAGATGGGGTGGGCCGCTTTCCATACGTTTTGTTTACATGGAGGCATTGGTGTAGCCCTGGTCTTAGGATTGATTGTGCTAGGGGTTCGGCGGCTAATTAAAGTTCCTACAATGGTGACCGGTTGTTTGGTGATTCTAGGCGGGTTGATTTTACTCAACTTTGAGGCAATAGGACGCCTGCTCAGTCTCGCGGTAATTGGTAATCTGCTTGGCGCTACGCAAGCGCATGAAATTGTTGATACGGTGATTCACGACGGCGCGTTGAAGCTGCACGACGCATACACGGTGGCCATATTCGGGGGTATACTGGCTATTCTCGTCCGCGAGAAAAAGATTGCGGAGACATTTATCAAGTATGCAGCGGAACTGGCAGGTGATAATCCGTTTGTTGTAGGCATGGTGATGATGTTCGTCACCTTCGTGCTGTTCACTACGTTGGGTGGATTAGGGGCGATTATTATGGTCGGCACGATCATTCTCCCCATCATGCTCTCGCTCGGAATCCCTGCACTGGTGGCTGCGGGTATTTTTCTGGTCGGTATATGTGCCGGTGGAACCTTCAACCCGGGCAACTGGGCTCTTTATGAAAGTTCCCTGGGTATCGCCCGCGAGAAGGTCCAGACCTTTGCACTTCTCATTATCGTGCTCTATTTGGTAACCGGCATGATCTTTATAGGCCTGAACCTGTTAACCAGAAAACGGCGGCACTACTGGAGCGTGGCCTCCAGGGCCAGGCCCGAAGAACCGCCAAGGCGTGTGCCTCTCATCTCCCTCTTGTCTCCTGTGATTCCGATCATCCTCGTGTTCAAACTTACGAACTTCTCGAACCTGTTTAGCTATATAAAGGGCTACGCCCTGTGGCTGGACCAGGGGATTGAGATTTTCACACGCTTTGCTACGTTCTGGGATCGTAACATCGGGGCCTGGGATTTTATTCCGGCATTCATCGCTGGTCTTGCATTTTGTCTGATTACCACTTGGGAAAAAGACAATATCAAAATCCTGACGAAATCTGCGCTTGAAGGGGCCGAAAGCGTCATGCCTGCTGTGCTCCTCATGTTTGGCATCGGAATGCTGCTACAGGCCGTGCGCCACCCGGACGTCTCAGTGCACCTCACGCCGATTGTAAAGCAGGTTATTCCCTCTGCCCCGCTGCTCTATATAATCGGGTTTGGCCTGTGCGCCCCGCTTGCTCTATATCGCGGCCCGCTAAATATCTGGGGCCTTGGACTGGGCATTGCCGCCTTGTTTCTTGATTCCGGGCGCTTGTCTGCTCCCCTGGTTATGGGCGTATTCATGTCGGTCGGTGCGATTCAGGGCGTGTGCGATCCAACCAACACTCACAACGTCTGGATCGCCTCCTATCTCAGTGAAGATGTGATTAGGATTATGAAAAAGATGCTCCCGTTTATCTGGGTTCTGGCCTTCGCAGGATTGCTCGTGTCAAGTCTGATTTTCTATAAAGATTTTATCCCGCATCAACCGTCAGCTCTGACGTCGAAAGATGCACCGGTCAGCCAGATAATCGCTTCTTCCCATGCAACAGGCATTAGTACACAGATGGAGTATCTACCCGATTCATCACGCATGTGAGGTTAGGCAAGAGATGGAAATCATTACTGCCGTGGAGGCAATGAAGACGCGATCAAGGCAATGGCGCTCGAAAGGGAAAACGATTGTGCTTGTGCCGACCATGGGGTATTTTCACGAGGGCCATCTCTCGCTGATACGCGAGGGACGCCGCCAGGGTGACATTCTTGTGGTTAGCCTCTTTGTCAATCCTACTCAATTTGCTCCGAGTGAAGATTTTGACGCGTATCCGAGGAATTTTGAGCACGACCGCAAATTGGCCGAACAAATTGGCGTGGATGTCATATTCTGTCCCGACAATAACGAGATGTATCCCTCAGGGTATAAGACGTACATTGAGGTGAGTGAACTGGGAAGTAAGCTATGCGGCGTGTCACGGCCAACCTTTTTTCGCGGCGTTACAACCGTGGTGCTCAAACTCTTTACTATCGTGCAGCCGCATGTCGCGCTCTTTGGCTGGAAGGACGCTCAGCAATTTATCATTATCCAGCGGATGGTAGAAGACCTTAACCTTGATGTACGGCTCATTGGCATGACAATCGTGCGTGAACCCGACGGATTGGCTATGAGCTCCCGTAATGCCTACCTGAATTCGCAGGAGCGAAAAGAGGCAACAGTACTTCACTCAGCGCTGCAGAAGGTGCAATCGCTCATTGGCGAAGGAGTCACTGAGGCCTCACAACTGCGGCGTGAGATGGAAACTATCGTACAACGCGCCCCATCGGCACGCACTGATTATATTCACATAGTTTCGCTGCACGATCTCCAGCAACTTGATCACGTGAAGCGCGGGAAAACCCTCATTGCCCTCGCTGTGTTTATCGGGAATACGCGTTTGATTGATAATATTCGTGTGTAGGTTGCTGGACGGTCGGCACGCTGCATTTTGTGCCTGAAAGGAACGAGAGCAAAACCATGATTCATCGCATTGTCATTCTGCTTTGTATGGGCCTTGCCCTGTTTGCGCTGGCGTACGACGCCTGTGCTGATCAATCACAGCAAATGTCAGAGGCTCTACCAAATCAGGAGGCGCCATCTTCGCAGGCGGAACAGGCAGATCATTCCCCCATAGTTACCGAAGTACTCATTACCCTCATTATCGTGCTCATCGGCGCAAAGCTGGGCGGCGAGCTGATGGAGCGCATCCATCAGCCTGCAGTATTAGGCGAGCTGCTGTTTGGAGTGATTCTTGGCAATATTGCGCTGTTCGGATACCACGGTCTGGAGTATTTAAAGACAGACCTGGTGTTTGAAATCCTCGCGGAAATTGGTGTCATTCTGTTGCTGTTTGAGGTGGGGCTTGAGACAAACATTCGCGAGATGATGCGCGTAGGCATGTCGTCGTTGCTCGTGGCGGCTGTTGGCGTGATTGTCCCTATGTTTTTGGGCTACTTAGTTAGCGCCTGGTTTCTGCCCGAGGCATCGGTTTATGTCCATATCTACATCGGGGCTGTGCTGTGTGCGACAAGCGTGGGGATTACAGCGCGCGTCTTACAGGATTTGGGCAAACTACAGGCCACTGAGTCGCGGATTATTCTTGGCGCTGCGGTATTCGACGACGTCATGGGTCTCGTGATCCTCGCAGCAGTGGTAGGCGTCATTGAAGCGGCAAAAACCGGAGGTGATGGCATTCCCACGCTGACTATCATTCTCATTATTGTAAAGGCGATTCTCTTTTTCGTAGGCGCCATTGTCGTTGGCATGCTGGTTTCACCTCATCTCTTTCGCATTGCCTCCTACCTGAGAGTCAGGGGAATGTTGCTTACTACTTCGCTCCTGGTCTGTTTTTTGTTTGCCTTTCTGGCGAAGATCATCGGGCTGGCGTACATCGTAGGGGCTTTTGCTGCCGGGCTGATTATGGAAGATATTCATTACAAGAACTTCCTCGACCGTGGCGAGCATGGCCTCGAAGAACTCTTGCGGCCCCTTACCATCTTTCTGGTTCCGATATTCTTTGTGCGGATGGGCGTGCGCGTAGACTTGACGGCGTTTGCCACCCTGAACATCCTGGGCTTTGCGGCCATGCTGACCCTTGCCGCCATTGTAGGCAAGCAGGTCTGTTCGCTCGGCGTGTTGGAGAAAGGGTTGGATCGCATCTCCATTGGCGTGGGAATGATTCCGCGTGGCGAAGTGGGCCTGATCATCGCGAGTATCGGAACCACGATGATCCTTGGCGGCTCACCAGTAGTCAATTCCGATACGTTTTCCGCGGCAGTGATTATGGTCATAATTACCACAATGGTGACGCCGCCGGTGTTGAAGTATACGTTGGCCGCTGGAGAAAGGCGCAAAGCCAGACTGCTCGAGCAGCAAGGAGATAACGACACATAGGGAAAAACTCTTCGGCTCTCCATGCGGAGCAGCCGAATTGCCGGATGTTTTTCGCTAGAGGCGAGTTCTGATGTTATACAACTTCAGCTTTGTGATTAAGGATCAACTGGCAGGATCAGCATTCCCCGGTTCTTATGGCACACTCGAGGACGCCTTGAACGAAATCAAGACGCAGGGATTCGCGGTATTAGTATCTCTGACCGAACAGCCATTGCCCCAGCATCTTATTCAGCGCTACGGGTTTGAATATCTTCATATTGGGATTCCGAACTTTCACGCACCCAAACTGCCCGAGGCAGATAAATTTGTACAGTTCGTCCAATCGCGCCTGGATGAGAAGAAGAAGGTGCTGGTTCACTGTTGGGCTGGTTACGGCCGTACTGGAACCATGCTCGCCTGCTACCTGGTTAGTACAGGTCTTCCTCCGCACAAGGCAATTAAGAAAATTCGACGCCTTCGAGCAGGATCAATTGAAACGCACTCCCAGGAGCAAGCCGTCTACCACTATTCCGCCTACCTCCACGAAATGGGCCGCCTTCCTGAGCAGCGGCCTGAGAAGTAGGGGCAGAACATTGATACCCGCTGTGTTTTAAATGCCGAGCGTGATGTTGTGGATCTTGGGTATGGAAGTTGTCCTCAGGCCGTTTTGTAGGGGCGTATTGCAATACGCCCCTACGTTATCGGACGAATAGCAACCGGATATAAAGCCGAACCGATGGGGCAATTGGATAACGGATGGGGACACCTCGTAGTAATATGGACATGTGCCGGGGTAAATCTGCTTCAGGCCGATAAACCCGAGGGATGAAAAAAGGTGTCAAAGCTATTCGGCCTGATAGATTTTGCCGAGAAGAACCTGGTGGGAGGCGCCGGTGGCAGAAGGGACGTTTCCGGGGATATTGTGTATCCGCGCCCAGCCGAGCAATGCAAATCCTATTGCCTCTTTCGCTTTGCTGTTGATTCCGACGTCTTCGTGCGTAAGGAGCTGAATCTCCTCAGGCAGGCCGCGCCGCAGCAGCTCTACGAGAAAGGGATTCTGCGCTCCCCCACCTCCGAGGACTACTTCGTCCACCCGCATTCGGGAAAACATAAAATCACGGTAGGCGCGAAGGATACTTTCAGCCGTCAGTGCCGTAGCGGTTGCAACCAGGTCCGCATCTGAGATGCGTCGCTCTTTTGCCTGCGCTCTGAGCTGATCAACGTAGGTAAGGCCAAAGAGTTCGCGGCCTGTGGTTTTTGGCGGTGGGGCTGAAAAATATGGATGTGCGAGCAGGTCTTTCAGCAAGCGTTGATCAACGACACCGGATGCAGCAATGTGTGCATCGCGGTCGCACGCTTCGCGTCCGTCAGTCATCCGCGCCACAAGCCCGTCAATGACCATGTTGCCAGGCCCGGTGTCAAAGGCCAGAACGTCTCCCAGGGCGCAATTTGCAGGCAGCAGAGTGCAGTTCCCAATTCCACCAATGTTCTGGACGACCCGGCCTTTTGTTTTGTCTCTAAGCAGATGGTAGTCTGCAAAGGTAATGAGCGGCGCACCATTTCCTCCAGCAGCCATGTCGGCTGTGCGAAAATCAGAAACCGTTAGTATGCCAGTCATCTGGGCAATGATCGTGGCTTCGCCAATTTGAAGCGTTGATGCGGTGTGTTGCTCAGAGGCGGCCATGAGCGGGGGGATGTGATAGACCGTTTGGCCGTGAGAACCAATGACGCGGACGTCTGCGGAAGAGACGCCGGCTTGCTTAAGGAGCGCAAGCACGGCGTGCGCAAATTCGCGTCCGATCTCAAAGTTCAATTCGCACGTGAGACGCAAGGCGCCGGCTTGATCTTCAAAGAGATTGAAAATGCGCTGGCGAAGTGCTGGCGGATAAGGATGGACAAGGAATGCCTTGAGCTCCGCCTCGACCGAATCATTTGTGGCGCTGATCTCCACCAGGGCTGCATCAATGCCATCAACCGATGTTCCAGACATCAATCCTATGATAAGCTCATCATTCATGTGCGTTTGATATGCCTGGCTGTTTCTATCAGCGCCGCCCCACATAGCGACCCGTTGGGACAGGCGGTTCATTATAGTAGGGACAGATTATAATCTGTCCCTACACTGGAGTTTGGACACAGAATTTTTTTTCGTCGGCCTGCGATGTTGAGGCTTTTTT
>CAYVXD010000006.1:0-64658 GCA_964454265.1 uncultured Candidatus Sumerlaeota bacterium
CTTACAAACAAGAATAATCGTGTTTTATATGTAGGGTCAAGTAGTAACTTGGTGAGACGAATCAAGTTCCATAGTGGATGGATCTCTATAATGGCTTGAAAGGAGATCCCTCCCCTTCACTTTGTTCAGGGTCGGGATGAGGGGTCGGAGGTAAAACTCCCCGACCCCTCAGCTAACTGCTTAACCGGGTGTGAGGGATGCGATTATGAAGATTGCTATTGATGCTCGATATTTGAGCAATCTCTATTCCGGAATCGGCGTTTACAGCGAAAACCTCATTCTTCAGCTCTCTCGGCTCGACTCCACAAATCAGTACGTCATTATCGTGCATCCTACCTACGCCAAGAGCTTGAAGCTGGGCGACAATTTCCGCGTGATAACATACAATGCGCGTCCCGTATCCTTGAAAACGCTGCTCACGCTTCCACGCATTCTGGCGCAAGAGGACGTTGATCTGCTCCACTCCCTTTTCCCTCTGTCACCTCTCTTCTTTGAGGGCAATCTGCTCGTTACTGTGCACGATCTCCAGCCCTTGCTGATGCCGGAGTTTACGGCCAAGCGCCCCATGCCGATCCGCAAAGGCTATGATTACTTCTACGGATGGGTCTACCCGCGCACGTTGCGCAAGGCCAAATGGATTGTCTCAGTGAGCGAGGCAACCAAGGCCCATATCACCAGCCTCTTCCCTGAGCTGAAGCACAAAACCATCGTGGTCCACTCGGGCATAGAACGCGATTTCATCACTGGGGTTGAGCCCTTTGCAATGCGAAAGACCGTGGAAAAGTACGCCATTCCGGAAAAGTATCTCCTCTACGTAGGCAGCACGCGCCCGAATAAGAATCTGCCACAAATGATTCGCGCCTTCGCCCAGCTGGTAGGGTCAGACACCAAATTCGAAGACCTGATCTTCCTTATGGTGTTGCAGCGCGACCGATTTTTCAAAGACTGCGAACGCCTGATTGACAAACTGGGAGTGCGCCAGCGCGTGAAAATACTCGAAAATCTCACGGAAGAGGAGAAAAAGGTGGTCGTGGCTTACGCATCGCTCCTCTTTTTTGCTACGAAATATGAAGGCTTTGGTTTCCCTATTCTCGAAGCCCAGGCTTTGGGAACCCCAGTGGTTGCGTCGGATTGCTCTGCGCTTCCGGAAATTGCTGGCGGTGCAGCGGTGTTGGTTGATCCGGACAAGCCAGAAAAAATGGTGGAGGGAATCAAAAAGATTCTCTCTGACGATACGTTTCGCACCACTCTGATTAAAAAGGGAAAGACCAACGTGCTCCGCTTCTCATGGGAAAAAACCGCGAAGAAGATTCTCGATATCTACAAGCATCTCTTCTAGAAGTGCTTTCACAACAGCAGTGCAGCATGTCACGTTATCCAATTATTCAAAGCTCACCAGGATACAATCCTTTGCGCAGTGTACGGCGATTAGTGATGTAAACTCTAGCGTCGCCACTTCTGGGTGCATACGAGAATTGCAGAATAGCGTCGGACTTTGCAGATGAAGGAGAGGGTAATCGTGGGTAAAGTAAGAAGCGGGCTGGAGATAGTGGTCAAGAGTGGTGGGGAAGTGCTTCGCGGGAAAAGACTTGGAGTGATCACCAACCATACGGGTGTGCTTGACGATGGCACGCACATTGTGGATGCGCTGATGGGACTGGAGGGGGTGGAAGTTCGTGCGCTGTTCGGGCCGGAACATGGAATTCGGGGCAATCACCCCGCAGGCGTGGCAGTAGAGTCGGACCGCGACACGAAGACCGGTATACGGATGTATAGCCTTTATGGAAAGACGAAGAAGCCTACACCCGAAATGCTCGAAGGGCTTGATGCGCTGGTCTACGATATTCAAGACATTGGCCTGCGGTTCTATACGTACGTCTGGACTATGGCGCTTGCAATGGAGGTTGCTGCAGAGCTGGGCCTGGCGTTCATTGTGCTGGACAGGCCTAACCCCTTAACAGGGGTGATTCTGGAAGGTAATCTGCTTGATCCACGTTTCGCCTCATTTGTTGGGCTCCACCCGGTGCTAATTCGTTATGGTCTGACCGCCGGAGAATTGGCCCGTCTTCTGAATGGGGAACGGATGCTTGCGGGAGGACGCCAGGCCCGGTTGGAGGTCATTCCTGTGGAAGGATGGACGCGCGAGATGTGGTACGACGAGACCGAGGTTCCCTGGGTGCCGCCCTCCCCGAATATTCCTGACCTCAATTCCGCGATTGCCTTTGCAGGCGCATGCATCTTTGAAGGAACTAATATCTCGGAAGGCCGGGGAACTCCGCGGCCGTTTCAATATATTACTGCGCCATGGATTGACGGGCCAAAGCTGGTTGAGGTGATGCAGGGTGAAGCGTTGCGCGGTGTGGAATTGGCGCCCATTGTGGTTAGCCCGAAACCATTTCCCGGTTGTGAAGCGCAGGCGAAGTTCTACACAACTGAGTGTCATGGGGTAGCGCTTACTGTTACCGATCGCCGCAAGTTTCAGCCGCTTTTATCTGCTCTGACGCTGCTCGTGCAAATCCGCTCGTTGCACCGCGAGAAGTTCCAATGGCATCCCCAGCATTTTAACCACCTCATGGGAACTGATGCAGTGCTCAAGGCCATTGAAGCCGGTCAGTGTGTGAACTCTATTGTTGCCGAGTGGACTGCGGATCAGCAGCGCTTCGATGCTCTCCGCAGGCCCTATCTTCTCTACTAGCAGCGTCATAGAAGCAACAACGCCGGCCAGAAGCTCGGTACCATGCCCGCCTATTTTACTCCATCAGCCAATATTTATTTATGCCCAGATTTAAAAACTCCGTTTGCCGTCTACTGTCTGCTGTCTACTGTTTACTGTCTACTGTCTACTTTCTATTGTTTACGGCATTGGGCATATAAAGCGGCCGATCCCCAGCGGCTGCATCTAAGGCCTGATGATGCACGTGGGGATCGGCCTGACACGATGGGGGACATTTTTTTCAAGAAGGGAATCCGTATCTGTGCTTAGCCTGAGCGGATAGTGCCTCCTTGAGTTCGTAATAGACCCACTCGGCGATACCCGAGGAGCATAAGAATGCCTTGTTGATCTGCTGAAGTCGGGCCGCCTTTATTACTGTATAAACAAGAATCGTACCCACCTGAAAGACTCCGAACAAAAATTGCAAAAAATTCTATAAATAATTGAGATTATGAGAGTTGCACACCCTTTGTGACAAGGCCCTCTGCCAATCCATGTTTTTCTTTTCAGCACAGGAATGAAGAATATTCTCCAAAAGTGTAGAAAATTGTAGAATATTCTACAGTACCCAGGCGAATTCGGACATCTTCTGTTTGGCGAGCCTGAGGTGATTAGGCAATCCAGTGAAAGAGCGGAGAAAGGAAAGTGCCAGAGTCATCCAAATGTCAGAAAGTGGTGGTAATTTCTTGATAGATGTTCTTGACCCTTTCGGCGATCGCTTCCCAGGTATGCTGTTGGATGGTTTTTTCATATCCCAGCTCACCCATGCGTTGAGCGCGGCCAGGGTCGCGCAGGAGGAGCAAAATGCGGTTGGCGAGGTCTGAAACGTTATCGCAGAGAAAACCGTCCATTTCATCCCGAATCAAGGCAGCCACGGGGCGACACTGTCGGTTGCCGATAACCGGCTTTTTGCGCATCCATGCCTCGCAGAAGACCATGCCGAAACTCTCAGATTCTGACATCATGGCAAAGACACTGCAGGCGTCATAGGCATCCAGGATATCAGCGTGCTTAAGCGAAGGGAAGTAGCGCATGTAGGGAGAGCTTATGGGCGTTCGGTCTTGGTCGGGCCCGATGAGTACCAGCTGGCATTGCATCTCACGGTTCACCAGTTCTATGGCTTTGATGAGCATATCGTAGCGTTTTGTCGCCACCTTGCGGCCGACAAAGAGTACAATGGCTTGGTGTCCAAGCTGGTATCGCTGGCGAAAGCGCTCGCCTGAGATTTCGGGCGATTCGTATTCTGTTCTGTCCACTCCAGCGCCGCCGTATTTCGCGTTCACGCCGAGACGCTCGCGGTAGACCTGTTCCGAATACGGAGAATTGGCAATGATCACGTTGGCGTCGCGCAGCATCTGGTAGTAATGGCGCCAGTGATAGTACTCATCATCCAGATGGGCAAGAGGAAGCAGTGCTACAGGTACGTTGGCACGACGAGCCATCCGGCATGCATAACCGACTGTTGAGAAGGGAAGGCAATGGCCGAGGATGACATCGTAGCGACCGGCGTTTTTGCGCAAGAATCGCTGCATACCCAGAGAGATAGGCCCGCGGAGAAGATCGAACGTCCAGCCGCACCAACCCGGTCTGGCCATGGCACGCCGATAAAAGCGGTCCCAAAGCGACTCTGGGTCGCGAAGCATAAGGAGGCGATAATCGCTTTCAAGCGGGATGCGTTTTGTTTCCCCGTGGGTCGTATAGCCCACCTCGCACACTGCGATGCCAAGACGTCGCACATCACGCAGAGGTCGCCAGTGGGAATTAAGAATCACTTCAGCGCACAGTGGACCTGACGCCCCAACGTCAAAAGAAAACTGCTGGTAGTCCGGTGTTGTCTGTAACGTACCTGCATGGTCGCCATTGATGATGAGATTTCCCACTATGCGTTTCGGGCAGCGCGCCACAAGATGAATCTGCGAGACGTCAGAGTGGTTTATAAAAAGTTCTGCGTGCTGTTGAGTCCACCGCATCACGCCATCCGCATGGATTTCAGGATAATACCAACCGCGCCCAAGGAGACCCTGACCCTCAGGGCACAGATTTGCAGCTAATGGAAGACGCCATTCTTCCTTGTCCCATTGGCTTTGCAATGCGTATGCCCCTACTCCGAACAGAGACGACGGAAGATTCTGAGGCGGGAAGCGAAATACCCGTAAAGACCCGACTCGCTCGGGACCTTTGTGATAGGCATTGTCCCAGCGAACGCCAAAGTGGGTCTTTGGAGTTAGGTGCCGGGCAGTTGTAGCAAGAATATCCACTTCGATCCCTTTGTGTGTCAGGTATTCGGAGAGTTTCATCAGGTGATACTCGGCGCCTCCGACAACTTCCGGGCCAAAGCGAAATGTGACGTGGAGTGCTTTCATGTTCGTGATTGAGCGCTGCGCTGCTGAGTGGGGTCGGAGACGTCTTTTTGCATCTGCGCGTGGCGGAGCAACGTTGTCAACGTCTCAGTCATATGTTCTGCAATCAACTTCCAATCGTACTGTGTAGTGGCAAGCTGGCGGGCATTGCGGCTCAGCATGTCTGCGAGAGACTTGTCCGCCTGGAGACGCCGGAGCTGTGTAATAAACTCGCTTCGATCGCAGATTATGGCGTGCCTGCCATCCACGACGTCAAACCCGCGCGCTCCAATTGCTGTAGTTACCGTGGGCAGTCCTGCCGCCAGAAAATCCCCCATCTTAACGTTTGTGCCTGAGCCGTAAGACATAGGATTTATAGCAAAGTCAGCAAGATGCAGGAGCTCGCGCAGAATGAACCTTTCTACCTCATAAAAGAGCTTAACATTCGATGGGGGAGGAGAATCTTTCACTTCCCAGCAAACGCTTCCCACAATAAAAAAGAGCAGATCGGGAAGCGCAGGGGCGAGTTCGTTGATGATGAACTGGACAGCATTAATGTTTGGACCGTGGGCGCTTCCGATGAAAAAGACCACGGGGTATGGCTGAAGTCCGATCTCCTGTTTGTACGCCTGCTTTTCGGCTATGGGAATAGGCAGGAAGAACGAAGTGTCGACACCGTTCGGAAACACGTAGCAGGGCGTACTTGTCTTGTACAGCTCTTGCATGCGGTGCACATCGCCTTTTGAGACGCAAAAAATGGCTGAACTCTTGCGACAGGCCAGTGCTTCTACGCGTTTCACGCACCGGGTGATAAATCTGTCACAACGTTTTTTAAAGAGATCCTGTTTCAGATCTGCTTCTACGTTCTGTGTTTCGTGAATGCGCAGGTGCTTGTGGTATCCACGAAGATGGCGAAAGAGGTAGCAGTGACACGCAATAAGAACCTCTGATGTATCTGCGCAGCGACGCAGCATCTTTTTGAATTGGAAATTCCATTTCGAGAAGAAAATCGCTAGCACATCGTCCAGAGACTTCTTGAAAAGCTTTAAACAGATGCGTTCGCTCAGACGATGGAGACGTTCTTCTGGGATCGTGATCTGGTAGAAATTTTCGCATATGGTCTGGCAATGCGCATGTGGCCTAGTGTGGTCGAAACAGAGATAGCAGATGCGGAAATGCGCGGCGATATGGGAGTAGAGGTTGTAGATACGAAACTGGCCACCAAACTGCAAGGGGAGAACGGGATAGTTGTTCACCACAGTAATGACAGGCAACCGTGGTTGTTCGAGTGCAGCGTGCATGCGACGGGCAATCTGCTGCCAGTCGAAGGATTGTTCAACAAGCTGACGGCCGTTTTGCCGCAGTTGCTCGCGGAGCGGTTCGTTTTTGAGCAGGCTGTTGATTGCGTGAGAGAATTCTCGTGCATGGCAGAGAATGGCCGTGCGATTGGATTCAAGCGACAAGCCGCGCGCACCGATAGGAGTGGAGACCACGGGAATACCCGAAGCCAGATAATCGAGCATTTTGATGTTCGTGCCTGAGCCGGAGAACATCGGATTAATGGCGATGTCTGCTGCCATCAGCAGATTGCGTTTCTTCTCCTCGCTCACCGTGCCAAGGATCCGAACATTTTGTGAAGGAGGGGAGCTAAAAAACTTGCAAACACTGCCGGCGATGAGAAATACGCAGTGCGGTATCGCTGGGGCCAGCGTGTCGAGAATGTAACGGGCAGCTTCGACATTTGGGGTATGTGCACTGCCGAAAAAAAGCAACGCTGGCTTGTCGGTAATCTGCAATGTAGCTTTTGCCTGCTGGCGTTCAGTAGGCGTGGGAATGCGCACGTTACGAGTGTCAACGCCATTAGGTGCGAGTGCGACTTTCGTGGGCAAGACTTCGTATAGCTCGAAGAAGCGCTGGCGATCAGCGTCGGATGTTGCAAAGATCAATTCAGCTCGTTGGCAGAGGCGTTTCTCGAGACGTTTCACATATTGACACAAGAGCCATCCAAGAGGACCTCTCAATCCTGCCTGGTGGAGGTCGAATTCCACATTGTATGAATTGTAAACCTCGCGTTGACCCGCGCTTGCCTTCACCACGGAAACGAGGAATGGGGAGTCGTGTATAATTAGATCAGCGCTCTTGATCTGTTCGGTGATGCAACGGCGCAGGGCCTTGTGGAAGCGACAGGCGAGGCCAACCACGATGCCTGAACACTCGGGGAACTTTCCCAGTCGGTCCAGAAGACGGTGTAGAAAGATATAGGCGCGAGACTTCGGAACGCGGTATTCTATGAGGTTTGGATGATGCTGAACGATCTCCGGTTTGGCCTCAGGGAAGGTGGGATTAATGAGCGTGATGTCGTAGTGCTCGGCCAGTGCTTTATAGATGGAGAAGTAGCGGAGCTCGCCACCACTTTTGGGCGGGGTAAAGGCCGGAAAGAAATTCACGACGAGTATCTTTTTTTTCCGTTGTTCAGTGTCGTTCATCAAGACTCTTTTTCGTCTGCTGTTATGTTTGGGCAGTGCCTTTTAGGCCTGGCGGCCTCCTCTGACAGATCGCCCATACCCTATTTACGCGCCAGGACTGCATAATCCTGATAGCCAAAGACAAGGTTGTTTAGCTTGTGGAAATTCTCGTCAGTCTTTTGATGTCCTACAGTGCCCAGCTGTTTCCAGGCTTCCACTGGTGAGGTAAGTCGGACGTCAACATCACGAAAGCCGGTTTTCGTGAGCATGAATCGGATCATGTCGGCAAAGAGGGGCTTATTGTGCGTAAAGTCCATGAAGAACCAGCGGAGTCCATAGACCGACTCGGGATTAACGGTTTCAAGAATAAGCAGGCCTTCGGGCCGAAGCGTCCTGTGGCTCAGGGCAAAAAAATCGCAGAGATCTCTGATAAAGAGGTGCTCAATAAATTGAAATGCACTTATGCCAAGGAGGGAGTTCTCTTCGACTTCAGCGAGATAGGCGAGGGCGTCGGCCTTTGCGACCTCCAGGTCAAGTTCGTGACAGTGCGTAACCATCACTTCGTTCGAATCGACCCCTCTTGCCGGTACGTCTCGTGATTTAAGGTGCTGGAGGAACTCGCCACGGCCACAGCCGACATCCAGGTGGTAGGCTTTGTTGAATTCTGCCTGATGTGCTGCGCAATGCTCTGCAACAAGTGTAGCATAATGTTCCCAACGCTTCCAGTTCACATCGTCGCTGCCCCGAAAAGCCTGCTCGAATTCAAAGTAAAACTCATCGTTTGGATAATTAGCCTGGGCGGCAAGGCGTGCAATGGTTCCGGGTGATTGGAGTTGGCGTACGTTATCGCCCAGTGAGTCCAGGTTTGACTTAAGACTCTGGGATGAAGATTGGAGCTGGCACACGTTATCAGCCAGAAATTCCAAGTCTGGAGCAATCTCGTCAATTTTCCGGAAAGAAGATTGCAGATGGTGCACACTTTTCGCCAGGGAGCCCAAGACTCGCGAGACAGCGTCGTTGTACTCCATTTGTTCCCGCGTGTAGACTAGAATGAGGCGACGGATTAGCTTTTTCAGCGGTGCAAATCGGCTACCTGGTTGAATATAGCCCGGGAACTTTTTACGAGCAATCAGCTCGAGGTCGGCAGCAATGTCGGCCGTAAGGGAAGGCTCTCCCTGTGTAGGCGACGCTGGGGCCATAAGAGGCTCCCCCTGAGGAACGGCGTGCTGTTGCTGTCTCTCCAATCGGGCACGAATGCGTGCCAGAATTTGTTCCGGCGTCATCTCTTTTGCATTCATTGTAATTCACCTTTGATTTACGTTTTTATAACCTCGGAAGTGTTTGGCAATATGTCGATGTTATCCGTCCATGTATGGCCAGGATTATGGCGCGTTTAGGAACCAGAAAGAAGAGGATAAATCAAAGATCTCGTATAACGATTCATCGCATGCCTTTGTAGGGGCAATTCATGAATTGCCCCTACCGTTCTACGGATGCAGACACGATGGCAATGCGCCGGATCAGAATGCCGAGCGTTCGCCGGTCGTTTGATCCAAGCAGCGTTGCAGGGGACCAGCCGGCATTGAGCCGAACGGTAAATAATACCACTTGGTTCGGTAACGTTTCTGGAAGGGTAAAGGTGAGTGTGTGCCATTCGGCGTCTGTCAGCCGGAACATTCCTACCTGCTGACCTTCCGCATAGATAGTCCCCTCCATCGGAGATGTGGCAATATCCGGCTTGCCACAGCTAGCCTCAAGGAAAAGCTGATTTCCTGTTACACGGATGAAAAAGGCGAATTCTTCGTCAGTCCAACGCATGTGCTCAGGGTCGAATCCTTCGGGCTCATACCATCCCTTGCACAAGAACTTCTGGCTGTCGAGACCCATGGTGAGCTGCCCGGTTGCATCGTGGAATATCTGATGAATCATTTCTCTGGCTCTGGTGGGGTCGCCTGGTGTGAGGTCAAAGGACAACTCGGGGTAGAGTTTCGCCGCGCCTACGAACTCGAACTCGCTGGATGGAACCACGGTAAACAGGAGAATCTTATCGGCCCAATCGTAACACTCGAATAGATGGACATCCAGGGTATGTACCGCAGCGGTCAGCGTGTATTCGCCAGGGCCGATATTGGCCGCAAAAGTGAAGCTCAGACTCAGGGTATCGCCCCTGTTGTAAGTTCCCAGCCGCTGATTCATTTTATAAGAATTTGTACCGAAGATTTCATTGCCCAGGCGGTCTTTGATCAGGAGTCCGATTGTGGGATTCTCCACCCGGTCGAGGAAGAAGACGTTGAGCCGTACTCTAACGCGCTGTCCGGTGATCAGCGTGGTAACGGTCTGGCCTTTGTCGTTGAGAATAGCAACATCGGTGATAACTGCAAGGAAATTACCGGAATGCTGGACAGCGAAGGACTGGGTAGGCGCAGCTATGCGCTCGATGGTGAAACCCGTCTGCTTAGGGCTCTTGCTGGCAATGAGTGCATTATAGTAGTCGAGGACGTCGTCAGGTTTGCCGCGTACGAGCAGATGGCCTTCGTCAAGCAGTATTGCCTCTTCGCAAAGGGTTTTTACAGTACCAGGGTCATGCGAGACGAAGAGTATGGTGACGCCCTGTTCGCGGAATTGCCTGAGGCGGCGGATGCATTTCTGCTGAAAGTAGGCGTCGCCTACGGCAAGGGCTTCGTCAATAATTAAGACTTGTGGGTCCAGGCTGGTGGCCACCGCGAAGCCAAGCCGCACATACATTCCAGAGGAATATGTTCTGAGCGGCTGATCAATGAAGTCGCCGAGCTCGGAGAAGCGAATGATGTCGGGCATTTTTGCCTCGAGTTCATCACCCGTGAGACCAAGCAATCGGCCATTGAGCATCACGTTCTGGCGCCCGGTGAACTCCGGGTGAAATCCCATGCCCAGCTCCAGCAGTGCAGCCACCTTGCCCTCCACACGGAAGTTGCCGGAGCTTGGCTTGGTCGTGCCGGCAAGAATCTTAAGCAGTGTAGATTTCCCTGCACCATTAACGCCAATAATGCCGACCGCACTGCCGCTTCTGATGTGAAATGTTACATCGCGAAGAGCCCAGAAATCGCGATGAAAGCTCGTGGACGTGGGAATCAGCCACTCCTTTACGCGATCAAGTGGCCGTGCGTAGATTTTGTATTTCTTCGAGAGGGCCTGAACGTCAATCATCTTTAGGCCTCACCTAAATTTCGTCAGGGATGTCGTCACTCAATTTGCGAAAAATAAGATAGCCAAGCGCCAGGGCAAGAATCGTCAAAATGCTGATTGCTACGAGGCGCGTCCATCGTGGGAATGTGTTGTAGTAAAAGATACTCTGGTAGATACCAATGAAGTGATACATTGGGTTGAACTTTAATAGGAACTGAAGCGGTGCGGGTACAATCTCTTTCCAATATACAATCGGAGTAAACCAGAACCAGAGTTGTACTGCGATATTGACCAGTTGCCCAACGTCGCGGAACACGACATTGAGCGCGGAAAAGGCCAGGCCAAGGCCGAATGCAAAAAGCTGCTGGCAGATTATCACGCCGAAAAAGAGTAACATCAAGCCAATGGGGATGTGCATCGAATAGCTTGGCAGGAGGTTGACGATTGCGAGAAAGACGATGAAGAAGCTGAACGCAATGGCAAAGTTAATTGTGCTGGTAATCAGTGCCGAGACGTTGAGAATTTCCTTGGGAAACGAAACTTTCTTGATCAAATTTGTATTTTCAAGAAAGATGTTTGTAGAGCGAAGCAAGGTCTCAGCAAACATGGTCCAGGGAATTATGCCGGCGCACAGATAGATACTGTAGCTGAATTCGCGCAGGATGCCGCCGCTGTCTGGGAGTTTTGCCCGCATCACGAGCGAGAAGATCAGCGCATAGATGGCAACCATCACCAGCGGGTTGATGACGTTCCAGAATATGCCAACGACAGAGCCGGCGAACCGTGCGCGAAAATCCTTTTTGACAAAGTCGAAAATAAGAGGTAAATTTTGAGTGCAACTTTGCAGCATCGTGTGTGAATCGTATCAAAATGTAAGAGTAGAAGCAGCTGTTGCGCTTGGCACCAGTCTTACTCCCTTTGTTCTGTTTAGTAGATAACGTAGGGCGGAAATCCTTGTCAACTGCAATAGTTGATTGCTCATAGAAGATTGATTGAAGAACAAGGGGGCCATGCGTGATTGGTAAACGTGTATTGTGATACGCAATTGAACCGCCGCAAGGACAGATTATAATCTGTCCCTACGTTTCTCTGCAACAAAGTGAAAAATCCGGCGGTTTTAGTTGCTATGGGGGCTTGACATTACGGCTGCGGATGGACTAAAAAGAGAATCAAGAGCATCGTGTGCATCTCAGGCAATTTGCCGGGCTGGATGAGGTAGAGATGTCCTATTCAAAGAGCTGACCATTTGTTTACTTGCAAGGAGCAAAAACCATGGAGAAAAATGGTTTAGTATGGAGTATTGGAGGCGAGGCAGGGGATGGTATTCTATCGGCGGGTGAAGCATTTGCCCGTGCATGCTCGCGAGGTGGGTTTCACGTGTTCACGGAAACGGATCTGCCGTCTATTGTGCGAGGAGGTCACAATGCGATGCAGGTTCGTGTGGATACAGAGGAAATTTTTGCCCATGCGCATGAAATAGATCTGCTGGCAGCGCTGAACAAGGATACTATGCTTCAGCACGTTAATCAGCTGAAGCCTGAAGGGGGCATTATCTATGATGGAGATAAGATTACGCTTGAGCAGGGCGATCTTGGGCGTGAGGATGTGCGGCTCTTTCCCGTACCTCTGGCTGGGATTGTAAAGCAACTGGAGGGCAAACCGATTCTGCGAAACGTCGTGGCAGTTGGTGCCTCGCTCGGACTGATGGATTATGATCTCTCGCTTCTTGACGATCTGTTGGCCATGAGTTTTCGCAAGAAGGGCGAGGCCGTCGTCAAGCAGAATATTGATGCTGCCAGGCAAGGATATGACTACGCGAAGACCACGTATAGCGATAGATTTCCCTTGAAGCTGCGGAAGAGTACGGCTGAGGCGCGGATGTTGATTTCAGGGAGTGCGGCCGTCTGCCTGGGAGCGCTCAGGGCCGGCTGCAAATTCGTGGCAGGCTATCCCATGACTCCATCCACGCCAATTTTGGAATATCTGGCCTCAAAGGAGCGCGACTATAGTCTGGTGGTAAAGCAGACAGAAGATGAGATAGCTGCGATCAACATGGTGATTGGCGCGAGTCTTGCCGGTGCCAGGGCCATGACATGCACGTCAGGTGGAGGGTTCTCGCTGATGGTTGAAGGCCTGGGTCTTGCAGCGATGACAGAGGTGCCAGTTGTCATTATCGAAGGACAGCGCCCCGGCCCTAGTACAGGGATGCCGACACGCACGGAACAAAGCGATCTCAAGTTCGCATTGAGTGCTTCGCAGGGGGAATTTCCGCGGATTGTCATTGCACCGGGCGATGTGGAGGAATGCTTTTATCTGACTATGGAAGCCTTTAACCTGGCCGAGAAGTTCCAGTGCCAGGTTATTGTGCTGGTTGACAAATATCTGTTAACGAGTGCGCGCACGGTTGAGAAGCTTGACCCTGCGCGGGTAAAAATCGAGCGTGGCGAATTCTTGAGCGATGCACAACTGGCTGAGATGGATGAGTACATCCGCTATAGCGATACGCCAACCGGCGTCTCACCGCGATCCATCCCTGGCCAAAGAGACGGCATTTTCACCGCAACCAGCGACGAGCATAATGAGCTTGGTCACATCTTCGAGGGGAAGGAGAATCGCACGAGGATAGTGGATAAGCGGTTTCGTAAGCTGGAAGCTGCGGCGCGTGTGATCCCTGCGCCGGAGCTGCGTGGTGAGCCCGAGGCGGATTTGACGTTCGTCGGCTGGGGCTCCGCCAAAGGGCCGATTCGTGAGGCGATGAAAATGTTTGCGCGCGATGGAGTTCGGGCGAACTTTCTCCAGCTCGTGTACCTGAGTCCGTTTCCCGCTAAGCGTGTGGGCGAGATTCTGTCGAAGGCCCGAAAGCTCATCCTGGTTGAGAATAATAAGACCGCACAATTGGGTGGTGTAATTCGGGAGCACACAGGTGTTTTGATTCCTGATCAGATTTTAAGATATGATGGAAGACCATTTACGCCTGAAGCAATCCATCACAAGGTCATGGAGGTGTTATGACAATGGTTACCGTTGCGGAATTGTCCACTGAAGAGAAACCGGAGTGGTGTCCGGGATGTGGAAACTTTATCATTTTGAAAGCCCTGAAGGAGGCCATTGTTAAGCAGGAGCTTGAACCGCATCGGATTCTTATTGTGTCCGGAATTGGCCAGGCGGGGAAAACACCGCAATCGATGCGGACTTTTGGGTATCACGGGATTCATGGCCGAGCGCTACCAATTGCCACGGGCGCACGGCTGGCAAATCACACGCTGAAGATTATTGTTATTGGTGGCGATGGCGATGGCTATGGAATCGGCATGGGCCACTTTATTCATGCGATGCGGCGCAATTTAGATCTCACATACCTCGTCCATAACAACCAGGTCTATGGGCTCACCAAGGGGCAAACTGCGCCAACAAGCATCAAGGGATTCAAAACAAAGTCAACGCCTACGGGCTCGATTGAGGAGCCCGTAAATCCTATTGCCCTGGCGATTGCCGCAGGAGCAACATTCATTGCGCGTGCCTATTACAAACACACAGACGATCTCACACAGCTCATAATAGATGGCATGCAGCATAAGGGCTTTGCCCTGATTGACATCGTCCAATATTGCATCACCTTCAACAGGGTGAACACGCCGACGTGGTACGACCAGCGCGTCTATAAGCTAGCCGATGAGCAGCACGACCCAACGAACAAAATTCGTGCTTTCGAGAAGGCTCTGGAATTCGGCGAACGGATTCCCCTGGGCCTGTTTTATCGCGAAAGCCGCAGCACGTATGAAGACGAGCTGCCACAGATCAAAGATATCCCGCTGGTGCATCAGCCGATTGATGACGTGAATATTGACGCACTGATCGAAAGTTTTTTCTAAGCAATCAGAAATGGCGAAAGCCCTGGTAATGAAGAAAGGGGAAACGTGAGCAAATGTCACCTCGTATTGAACGAGATGCACTGGGAGAAAAGGAAATTCCAGACGATGCGTACTACGGCGTGCAGACGCAGCGTGCTGTCGAGAACTTTCCAATCAGCGGTCGCATGGCGCATCCGGAGCTGATCACCGCTACGGTGCAGATCAAGAAGGCTGCCGCGCAGGTGCACGTTGCGCTCGGCCTGCTCTCGCATGATAAAGGCAGTGCCATTATCCAGGCGGCTGATGAGATTCTGGCCGGGCAATTCCGCGATCAGTTCGTCGTGGACGTCTTCCAGGCCGGAGCCGGTACGTCGCACAATATGAATACGAACGAGGTGATTGCGAATCGCGCAATTGAAATTCTGGGCAGTCAAAAAGGCAACTATTCGATCGTCCATCCGAATGATGACGTGAATAAATCGCAATCAACGAATGACGTTATGCCCACGGCGATGCGCCTGGCTTCGCTGGCACTTCTTGCCGAGCTGGTGGTAGTGATTGGAGCACTCAGGGAGGCGCTTGAGAAGAAAGCCGAGGAGTTTCAGCGTATTCTGAAATCCGGACGTACGCACCTTCAAGATGCCACGCCGATTCGCTTGGGTCAGGAGTTTTTGGGTTACGCACGATGCATCGAAAAGCATATAGGATCACTGGAGGCCGCCCGACCACAGCTTGAAGAGCTGGGGATTGGCGGATCAGCGGTCGGAACAGGACTGAATGTACATCCGGAGTACCGCACGCGAATAGTTGAGGCATTACGGGGGGAAACAGGATTTGCGCTTCGCTGCACGGAAAATTACTTTGAGGCGATGCAGAGCATGGCACCGTTTACCGCGCTTTCAGGTGCCTTGCGTAATCTGGCGGTGGATCTCTGCCGCATTGCGAACGACCTGAGGCTGCTAAGTTCCGGCCCGCGCGTCGGGTTGGCCGAGATTCAGCTGCCAGCCGTGCAGCCGGGGTCTTCCATGATGCCAGGTAAGGTGAACCCGGTCATGGCGGAAATGCTCAATATGGTCTGCTTCCAGGTGATCGGGAACGATAGTGCGATTGCCTGCGCAGCGCAGGCTGGCCAGTTGGAGCTGAATGTGATGATGCCAGGAATTGCCGCAGCCCTGCTGGAGTCGCTTACAATTCTCCGTAACGCAGTGGACGCGTTTACCGAGCGCTGCGTGAAGGGGATTCAGGCGAATGAAGCGCAATGCCGTGCCTATGCAGAGCGCAGCATTGCGATCGTCACAGCGCTGAGCACGCATCTGGGCTATGGGCAGGCAGCAGAAGTAGCTAAACAGGCACTGGCCAGCGGGAAAAAAATCCGCGAAGTGGTACTGGAGAAAGGTTTGATGCCGGAGGCGCAGCTCGACGAGATTCTACGCCTGGATGCCATGACCGACCCCGGCATTCCTGGATACAACGTGTAGCACGTAGGGGCGTATTGCAATACGCCCCTACAAAACTCCCTTTTGGCGGTAAGGAGGAAGGCAATGGGGAAAATTTTTGATGACATCACCAAGACCATCGGGAACACGCCACTGGTTCGACTGAATCGAGTAGCGCGAGGGCTGAACGCCACAATTCTGGCCAAGCTCGAGTTCTTTAACCCCCTCGGAAGCGTCAAGGATCGCATTGGGGTAAGCATGATCGAGGCAGCAGAAGCCTCAGGCCAAATCACCCCTGACACTGTTCTCATTGAGCCGACCAGCGGCAACACGGGCATTGCCCTGGCATTTGTGGCTGCGGCAAGAGGTTACCGCCTCATCCTGACCATGCCGGAGACCATGAGTACTGAGCGACGCCTGTTGCTTCGTATGATGGGGGCCGAGCTGGTGTTGACACCCGGGACTGAGGGTATGCCCGGCGCGATTCGCAAAGCGGAAGAACTTCAGGGCCAGATTCCGCACGCCATTATTCCCCAGCAGTTCCAGAATCCTGCGAACCCGGAAATTCATCGCCAGACTACGGCTGAAGAAATCTGGAATGATACGGACGGGAAGGTAGACATCCTGGTGTGTGGTGTGGGTACGGGAGGCACGCTTACAGGAGTGGCCGAGGTCATTAAAAAACGCAAGCCTTCATTCCGCGCAATTGCCGTGGAGCCGAAAGATTCACCGGTGCTTGCTGGTGGTACGCCGGGGCCGCATAAGATTCAAGGCATTGGCGCCGGGTTTGTTCCCGAAGTGCTGAATATGAAGATTATTGATGAAATCATCCAGGTCACCAACGGGGATGCTTTTATGATGACGCGACGATTGGCGAAGGAGGAAGGTATTCTGTGCGGCATCTCCTCAGGGGCGGCTACGTGGGCAGCGCTGGAAGTGGCAAAGCGGCCTGAGAGCGCAGGGAATCTGATTGTAACGATAATCCCGGATACTGGTGAACGGTACCTGACTACGGCGCTGGCCGACGAAGCGCGCGCAGCAGAACAAAAAGCGTAAATCGCGGCAAAGCCTGTGGCTTTATCTTCCAGCCAGAAGGTGAAGGACAGACCATGAGGCTATTCATCACAGGAGGCACCGGATTTGTCGGTCGCTCGGTTGTCAGGCGCGCCCTTGCAGAAGGCCACGAAGTAGGCTGTCTGGTGCGCAACCGCGAGCGATCAAAGTATCTCGAGCCGCAGGGGATACAGTGTATTGAAGGTGACATTCTGGATGCAGGGTCGCTCATTCCGGCCATGCGGGGATGTGATGCAGTCGTCCATCTCGTTGGGATCATTGCTGAAGTCGGGAAAGCAACGTTTGAAGCGGTCCATTATCAGGGAACTGTGAATGTTGTTAAGGCCGCGCAGCAGGCGGGAATCCAACGTTACGTGCACATGAGCGCTTTGGGGAGCCGGCCGAATGCCCCGAGTTGCTATCATCAGACAAAATGGCGCGCAGAAGAGCACGTGCGGGCGAGCGGATTGGAGTATACAATTTTTCGTCCTTCAATTATTTTCGGCAAGGACGATCAGTTTGTGAACATGCTGATCCGACTTATTCGGCTGTCTCCTATTATACCCATTATTGGCGCTGGCACTGCGAGGCTGCAGCCGATCTGGGTCGAGGATGTGGCTGCATGTTTCGTTCAGGCGTTGCAGAATGAGAGGACAGCCGGCAAAGTCTTTGAGCTGGGAGGCCCGGAGCCGCTTACCTTTGAAGGGCTGATTGATCTCCTTATTCAACGCATGAGGAAGAGCCGACTGAAGGTGCACATACCGGTATTTGTGATGGAGATTAACGCTGTGATTATGAAACTGATTCTACCACGGCCGCCATTGACGAGGGATATGCTTACGATGCTTCAAGAGGATCATACCTGCGATGTTACAGGCATTGAGCAGGAATTTGGCCAGCGGTTCGTGAGTATCGCAGAAGGTTTACGAGAATACTCACTCTAGGGGCAGGAAAAGCAGCTGGAAATCAATTTCATGCGCGTATTATAGCGACGTTCAGTTGAACGTCGCCACTCGTTTCTCGCTGAACTCACACACCATGCAGTACTGTCAACAGGCTCTCTAAGGGCTTCTAGAAGAAAGACTTCCATGCCATTTTCTTATCTGTTTGCCTCGATGGGCGGGACGTCCGTTCCACTATGATGGAATCTGGTGGCACGGGCATCCTTGCCCGTGATTTTGCAGGCTCTATTTCAGTTTGGTTAGCACTTCGAGGATTTCCTGATTATCGCGCGGCGTAGTGATTTCCTGCACCTTTACGTAGCGGACAATTCCTTGCTTGTCTACAATCACGGTGGCGCGCTTGGCGATGTTATTTTCCTCCAGATAAAGGCCGTATTTCTTACACACTTCGCGTTTAATGTCGCTGAGCAGGGTGTGCTTCAGCCCCAGTTTTTCCGCCCACGCCTTATGCGAGTACGTGCTGTCAACACTGATAGCCAGCACTTTGGCACCTGCGGCCTCAAATCGGCTGAGATCCTGGGTAAAACATACGTTCTCGTTGGCACAGACCGGGCTCCAGTCGAGCGGGTAGAATGCTAGCATCACGTTTTTCTTGCCGCGAAAGCTGCTCATGGTCACTGGATTCTCATCCTGATCCGGCAGCGTAAAATCGGGTGCTTCAACACCGGGTTGAATTTCATTCATTATTTTCTCCTTTTCATTGCGCGAAGCATCGTACGTCTTCCTACCAGCGTTCCATTACAGGTTTGCCGTAAAGCTCAATGAAATAAGGTTCTTCATTCCTGACATAGTATGCCTCTTTGCCGGCCATGTTCTTTCCAGCCACTTCGCCATGGCGGATAGCGCTGAGCCATCCGAAATTAATACGATCGAGCTTATTCTTCGGGTCAATTACCTGCGCTACGTCGCCCGCGCAGTAGATATTTGAGACGTTTGTGCGGAGCTGCTCGTCAACCACAATGCCTTTATCAACGTTAATCCCGCTCCCTTCGACAAAATCAATATCAGGCCTGAGACCCATGGAGACCACGACGAGATCGCACTCCAGTTCGCGCCCCTTAGACGTGACGGCGCGATATGACTTACCGTCTACATCAAGGATGTCGTGGAGATGTTCGTCCATTGCCACCTCAATTTGACTGTTGCTCAGGCGATTTTTCACCATGTCGGAGTATATACTTGCGATTCCGGTGGTCCAGAAGAGCTCCTGGCTGGTGAGCAGGGTGAGGCGTAAGTTAAGCTTATACAGTGCTCGGAGAATCTCGATTGCGGTATAGCCTCCGCCAAAGACCACGGCTCGTTTGGCCTGTTTGGCAGCAGCCCGAAGGCGAACTGCATCAGCAGCTGTACGCAATAGGAAGAGTTTTTCGCGCTGCCTAACGAGGAGCGGAGTCAGGGCCGGCTTGGCTCCTGTGGCAATCAGCAGGAAATTGAATGAGAGTGTATTGCCGTCAGAAAAAATCACCCTATTTTGCTCTGGAAGCACTTTGACTGCGCGTTTGCCAGTGAGGATGTTGCAATTGGGGTCGCCCTGGATTTTCTTAAGCGAGCGCCTGAGGGTGGAGCGCCGGATTTTGCCGGAGATGAAATCCGACAATTCTGGTTTTACGTAAAATGGCTGAGATTCAAATGAAACAAGGGTGATGGTGCCGCTTGAGTCAAATCTTCGAATGGCCCTTGCCGCGCCTACACCTGCAGCACCGCAGCCAATGATTACGTAATGCATAGTGATTTCTCCATTTTTTTGATGCTGATTCTAGCTGCCGGAAGCCGATTGTCAATGCAAATGTCGCTGTGCGAGGTAGTCCGTTTGCTCGCTGGCCGTCATTGGAATTGATTGGAGCAAGTGCACTGCCGCCTTACAGATTCCGGGCTGGTGCATGTGGATGGAAACCCGCTGAGCAGCTGCCAGGGTGACTCTTCTGCGTCAGCAATTAACGCAAATTTTGCAGTTTAGTTTAAAGAAAGTGACAAGATAATGATGCCAAATACAGAAAAACTATTGCTTAACGGGCAGAAGTCTTTATCTGAAAAGAAGCACAAAAAATGACAAAATTGTTAGACAGGATGAACAGGATTAACAGGATAAAAAAATGTAAAGAATCCCGTGAATGCCTAATAAATCCTATTGATCCTGTAAATCCTCTAAAAAATTGAAAACTGTATTCTGAATTCAAAGAGAAGAAATTGTTCTTTAACGCAAAACCTGGGGTTAAGAACCACACTTTCGATCCGTCTCATGAGCAACTCCGTTTGTATTACCCATCCCTTTCAGTAGGGGCAATTGCGTCTGAGCCGCACAGTTCATGCACTGCACCTACCTAGGCCCTGTCTTTTGGAGGCATAGTATGCGGTGCTGGATGCTAATGGGCCTGGGGCGCATATATGAGAGCATCTTGACTCCGGAAATGGCCGCTCAGACTGAGTTTCAACAAGTTATCCACAAGCGTAACCCCGCAAGAATGAAATGGGCGAAGCACATGGTTTTCTCGTAAATCCTAGGAAGTTATGAAACAAGCTGTTCTGGTTACATTTCAGCTTTCAGGAGATGGACAATTGCCATAATTATAGGTAAATGAGTGTTATGGCTTGCGTTATTGGCCAGGGCGATGGAAAAGCGAAAGTAGGTTTGGTGCACATCTGGCGCGGAGCAGAAGGAAATCAGGGTAGGTGTTCAAGGATTTTGGATTCGTGGTAATCCAGAATTTATCCACAGGTTTTCCACACGTCCTGGACATGGCGTATTCTTGCCGTATTAAGGCCAGTGACTCTTTGAGGCGGGACATTTTGATACACATTTGATGCACTTTTTTGTGGCAATGTCTGCCCGCTCCATTTTTTCGCAAACCCGATTAAAGTGACACGGCTGGCGGAGTTCACAGCCTTGGAATTTTTGCGCGTGGGAGTATTTCGTTTGACATGCATACGCCGATAAAGTAAGAAGTCGTTGTAATGGATGGCTTAGTACGTTTTACCTGACACGTGAGGAAAATGCAATGAGCCTGAGGCTCACAAAAGTGCACTGTTAGAGATTTTTGCTTCGGCGAGCACGCTATATTTTGTAATCTAATTTTGAAAGGAGGGCTTTTAAAATGGAAAGGAATCGTTACCTAGTACCATTACGTCTGTTCGGACAGGTAAGCATCAAGACGCTAATTTTAGTATGTTTCTTTCTTTTACCGCTTTTCTGCCTTGTATCCTCAGCCGCAGTGATTACCGTGCCGGGTGATTATTCTACCATTCAAGCAGCGATTAACGCTGCCAATGATGGTGATGAAATCATCGTCTCTCCAGGCACTTACCGGAATATCAACTTCATCGGCAAGAACATCATCCTCCGCTCGACTAATCCCACAAACCCTACTGTGGTTGCCAACACTATCATTGACGGAAATCAAGACGGCAGTGTGGTTACTTTCTCTGGCACGGAAAATGGATCCTGCGTGCTAACTGGGCTTACCATCATCAACGGTTTTGCCCAGCTGGGCGGTGGTATCAATGGCAACGGCACTCTGGCTACTATTCAGAACAACGGTATCACAAGCAATACTGTGTTTGCGTCTTATCCTTATGGTCTTGGTGGTGGGCTCTACGATTGTGACGGCGCCATACTGAACAATGCTATATACGGCAACTCGGCTGGGCGAGGCGGCGGTCTCTACGATTGCGACGGCACTGTCCAGAATAATGCCATCTTTGGCAACGAAAGTGTCTTTGGCGTTGGCGGGGGACTCAGCTATTGCGATGGCAGCATTCAGAGCAACATTATTTCAGATAATTGGGCTGATGTTGGCGGCGGGCTTTTTCGTTGCGACGGCATGATCCAAAATAATATCATTTCTGACAACTCGGCTGATTGGGGTGGCGGTGTGGAAGATTGCGGCGGCACCATCCAGTACAATACCATCTTTGGCAACTCGGCTCAGCGGGATGGTGGAGGAGTCCGTTACTGTGATGGTACCATTCAGTACAATATCATCTCGGGCAACTCTGCTGGTGAACATGGTGGTGGGCTGGACGAGTGCGCCGCCACCGTGCAGAACAATACTATCACTAGCAATTCGGCTATCCTAGGCGGCGGCGGGTTGGCAAGTTGCAACGGTATTGTCCAGAACAATGCCATCTTTGGCAACTCTGCTAGTGAATCTGGCGGCGGGCTTCACGGCTGCGATTTCAGGATCAGAAACAATACCATCTACGGCAACTCTGCTGGTCAATCTGGCGGCGGAATTTCCGAGTGCAGCGGCACTATCCGAAACTGTATTATCTGGCAGAACACCTCTCCAATAGGTGGTCAACTTGATAGTTGCTCATCACCTTCTTACTGCTGCATTCAGGATTGGTCGGGCGGGGGAGCTGGGAATATCTCTGACGATCCTGAATTGGTTGACCCAGCCAATGGCGATTTCCATCTTCTGCCTGACTCTCCGTGCATTGATGCGGGATGTTTTAGCACTGAGCTCACAGAGGATTTTGAGGGTGATCCCAGACCTTGCGATGGCACTTCGGAACTGCGTGGCGATGGCTCGGATTTTGACATTGGCGCTGATGAATATTGTGTTGGGCCAATACCTACTCCAACGCCAACGCCCACGCCTGGTCCAACACCAACTCCAATCGCGCCGCCGTATACCTTTAATTTTGATACCGGAGCAGATGGTTGGACATTTAGCGGCGCAATTATTCCCTTTGATCCACCAGCACAGACATCTTCAGGGGGACATCTCGGGTTAAGCCCGGCTGGTTCGTCGTTATGCTTTGGTTTCTGGGATAGCCCGGAAATTCTCGTGCAGAACGGTGTTACATATCGAGCTGAATTCTCCCTTGCAAGTAGCTTATCAACAGGTGAATTGGTTCCACAGTGTCGTTTGAGATTCTATCAGGTAAACGGCTATGGTTCGGCAACACGTGAAGTCATCAGCGGTGGCGATGGAGGAGGCGCGCCAGTAACTACACCTCGCACTTATGATGTACTGTTCACCCCATTACTCTCAGGCGCAGAGGGAACCGTGACACTCAGCTTCGACATTTTGAACTTTGACCCATTTGATGATGCCAATGCCTGGTTGTATCTCGAATCCGTAACCATTGAGGAGGTGTCGGTTTCTCCGTAAATATGTAGGGGCAATTGCATCTGAGTCCCATAAGTCATGAGTTGGCCCTACAACTCTGTAGCTCACGCAAAGGCGCAAAGACGCAAAGAACAGCACGATTAAAGCCTGCACAATTCACCGTAATCTCTTGGCGACTTGGCGGCTTTGCGTGAGATTCTTACGTTCCAATTTGCAAGACGAACACCAGGGGTTTGATAAGTCAAACCCCTACCCAATCTGCGAACTAAACTTACGTGCACTCACGGACAGGGCTGGCCCGCCTCTGGCGGACTGGCTGCGCAAAACACTTGACAAAGGCTGCCAGGATAGGTTGAAGAAACAGATGAGCAACGTGGTGGAGGCATATAAATTATTCCTATTTTGTGCGGATTGAGGAGAGACGGGCTAAAAAGCACTATTGAGATGAAGTTTTAACCACTACGTCACAACGTATACGACGGAAGAATTAACATTATAGTTTCTTGCACTGAAGTCTTAGTGCGCCTGAGGCGCATGCACGTCGTGCCGTCGTGGTATGATATTTCTTTTTATTATACGCTCCAGGCCAGTCGCAAACACCTTGAGGAGAGAGGCTGATGATACTTGGCAAAGTTGTTGGCACGGTGGTTTCCACGCAGAAAGACGAGGGGCTAAAGGGTTATAAGCTGTTAATTGTGCAGTCAGTTGATATGGAAGTTAAGCTTATGGCTAGCTACATCATTGCAGCGGATGCCATCGGGGCTGGGGTGGACGAGATTGTATTTGTTGTCACTGGCAGCTCGGCACGTTTGACTGCTAAGACTAAGAATAAGCCTGTGGATGCAGCCGTTGTTGGTATTGTGGATTCTCTGGAAGTGGGGGGTAAGATTGTGTTTCGAAAGTGCCCAGAGCGCAGTGAGCAGGCAAAGGTGTGAAGTTCTTCGGAGCGAAAGCTAAGGTGGAGATATGAACATAGCGCGGGTGATTGGCACAATCGTAGCCACACAGAAGGACGAGGCTTTGGAGACGTGTAAGATCTGCGTGATTCAGCCGCTCGATGCACAGCTCCAGCCGTGCGGTAAGCCGCTCATTGCCACGGATGCTACGGCGAGCCGTGGGACAGACGAGTTGGTCTATTATGTCACTGGTGGCGATGCAGTACATACAGGACTCAGGGGCGCTCCAATGCCGGTGGACGCCGGGATTGTGGGGATTGTTGATAATATGGATGTTGATCCCGGGCTTCTGGATCGTATTTAGGGGTTCAGGGAGCTTGCTGCGGCACTTTAGGGTAGGGGTTCAACATGTTGAACCCCTACAAAAGCGGCAGCCGAGTTACTGCTTCTGTGACACAGAGGTGATAAGATGTATCTTGCGCTCGTGCTGGGAAAGGTGATCTCAACGGTCAAGTACGAAGCGTATGAGGGCCGCAAGCTGCTGGTGGTGCAGAAGCTTTCGCTGGAGCGCAAGTCCGTAGGCTTACCGACGATTGCGATTGACTACGTGGATGCAGGCGAGGGAGACATTGTGATCGTCGGGGCAGCGCCGGGCCTCGCGTCCACGGTGTTTGGCATTCCCAAAGCGCCAATCCGCGAGCTGGTAATGGGTGTTGTTGATCATGTTGATATCGCCGGCGCACCATCGTGGCAAATCCCACCCGAAACAATTCCTTCCACCTAACCGTGATGTTCTATTCTTGACAGAGGCCTTTGTTCCAGGCCTGTCATACCCAGCGATCCTATGATTTCTGGTTCTTTGCCACAATAGTCAGTTGAGAGAAAAACTGGGACAAAGGTATACACCTTTTAGCATTAGGGTTGGCAGAAAAACTATTAAACAGGTGCTCTTTCCAATATCCCAAAGAAGATATGGGAACAAAATTGTCGTTTTGCAAGGATATGCTGTCGAGCTTATATCTATCTATGAACGATTGCTCGGTACATATTAGACTGCGACGAGACAATAGATACGCCCATGGACAATACTTGAAACTTAGAGTCATGTAGTTATATTTGGATCCTTAACTTGCCAACTGACTAAACTGACAAAGTCCCCCGATAATACCCGTTATCCACTTGACAACCCAGGGGCCGGCCTATTATGATTATATCAATTGTACTGGACGGTATAATCATATTAAAGTTGTGCGGCTTAGGTATGTAAGACGGGAGGGGTATAAAAATGCTAAAAAAAATTACCGCTAAAGAAATGCGAGTGCGGCTGGGTGAGGTGATGGATCAGGTGCGGCTCAAAGGTGACCGGTTTATTGTCGAACGTAACGGTCGGCCAATGGCAGCCGTAGTGCCTTTGGAAGTCAATGAGGCCTATGAACGCGACCGAGAGTACTTTTTTCAGTTAATTCGCACTATTCAGCAGAAGAGCGCTAAGGTCCCTCTTAGGCAGGTGGAAAAAGACGTTGCTAAAGCGGTTGCTGAAGTACGGAGGAAGGTATGATCTATGCTGTCCTCGACACGAATGTGATTGTTAGTGCAATTCTTACCCCAAAGTCGCCACCAGGTCGAATTATGAAGGCCTGGGAAGATCGCTTGTTCCAGCTTTGTCTTTCCGAGACTCTTTTTTCTGGAATTAAGCAAGTCTTGTCGCGGCCCTGGCTAGTCAAGAAATACCACATTTTACCAGAACAGCGGAAACAGCTGCTCTGGCGACTTCGACGCTTTTCTCATTTTGTTTCTAACCTGCCTAAGCTAAAGCCGGTAATAAGAGAAGATCCCGCTGACGACGTCATTCTAGCCACGGCGATAGCCTCTGGAGCAGAAGTTATTGTCTCAGGAGACAAACATCTTCAAGAACTTAAAGAATACCGCAGGATAGGTATTATATCTCCTAAAGATTTTCTGGAAATAATAAAGCGGCTCTGAAAACCCTCGAAATAATGGACCCCCAAGTGGGTATTTTAGCTACTAACAATTTCTAAGATGAGGGTGAAGAGGTTACAGGATTTTTGGCAAAGCGGGGGTTGAGGAAGACGTGGTATTCGCCGAGCTGGTAGATTTGTTTCCAGTTTTCTTCCTGAAGGATGCGCGGGATGAGGTCCATATTTGGATTCGCAGGGTGGAGAATGATGGTGCGGTCGGTGTGATCCAGGATGATGAACTTTGCCTGGGCGTACGAGCAGTCGAATGCGAAGCGGTCGGGTGTGAGATTCCAATGCCAGGTTGTTCCGCCTGCGGTTTTCGCCACGGTCTGGTAAAGATTAGCAGCGCGGCAGTGAAAGAGCCAATAGATGCGTTCGGGTGCGATGATGAAGTCGTCAGGCTTAAGCTGGGGATTGACGAGTTGAGCAAGCGCACGGGCATCGCTGAAGCTCTTGACTGAACCGACGGCTTCGTATTCGGAATGAATAGTGGTTACAACCTCGCGCACACCGCGCGAACTTGCGATGACAATAGGAATAGCAACGAGAAATGCGGCAAGCAGCTGAGGCGAAACGGGCATGCTGCGTTTTAGGCGTTCCTGCCAGTTCTCGAATACATTTCCCAGGAGCTCCCAGGAGCGGAGTACAAAGAATGCCAGTCCAAAATAGAGGCAGAACATATGGGTCGTGGCATTGTATTTGAGGCTGGGGTCGAGCCCCTGCTTCTTGAGCACCAGCACAATCAGTACCAGCCAGTAGGCAAGCACGATCCGCCCTGCTTTTCCCCACCAGAAGAGCCCAATTACTCCAAGTAAAAAGACGAAGTCGTGGGAGACCATCCGCAGGATGGCGTGCGCAAATACGTCCATCGGCCCGAGCACTCCATGTCGGGGACTCTTGATCTGCCCGAACAACCCGATGAAATCCGCGAGAAACGCGCTGCCGCGTCCGCTCATTCCCCAGATCAGGAAGAGGATAAACGGAACAAGGGCCAGGGGAATCACGGCCAAGAGCGTGCGTGGCCGTTTGCACGCGGCAAAGCCGATCACAAAGAACACTGTCGCCAGGCCAAAGAAGCTGCTGATTGAGGATAGCCCTGCGCAGAGCGCTGCGCCATAGAGCGCCCACACCTTTTTCTCTTTGAGATAGAGCACCATTCCGAGGAGTGCCAGAATGTTAAAGAACATTGACAGATTGTAGGGCATACCCCAGCGCGTGAAGAGAATCGAATAGTGATGGACAGTGAAAAAGAGGGCGGCGAGGAGGCCAAGGCGTGGGGAGCTGAGTTTGGTGCCAATCAAGTAGAGCAGGATAATCGCCATGATGGCAAGCAGGGCTGAGAGCAGGCGCGCATGAAGGATATCGGGTTGCGTAAGGCGGAGCACCCAGCCATTGAGGAAGAAGAAGAGAAACGGCTGTGCCAGGATTTCTGTGCCATAAGGATGCAGGATGGCACCGTAGCGCGCCTGGCCGTGCGCGAGAAACCAGGCAGGGCTGATGTAGTTTGACTCGTCAGTGTACCAGAGGGGATTTGTGCCCAGATGATAGAGACGGAGAAACGTCGCCAGGGCAAGCAGTGCGAGCAGCAGGAGAATTCTGACGCGGCGGGTCACCATTCTCTCCTTCCAGTTGCGCTGTTGAAAATGCGCCTAGTGCGTACGGATGCGCCGTGCAACCCAAAGGCTATAGATCATCACCATAGTCGCCAGGGCCACGAAGCTGACATAAAGCCCAAGCCTGAACGAAAAAGGTTCGTAGCAAACCGTGACGGAGGTGACGTTTATCGGTGCGTAGAAGCGCGAGAGAATCGCATTTACTGGAAGAAGTGGGTAGCGATCCCGGCCCATGCGCACTACCCAGCCCGGGTAGCTGGCTTGGGATACGAGCACATCGCCTTCGTCTGAGGGATCTTTGAGGATTTCGATGCGTCCAGGCCCAAGCGAATAGATACTCAGCTGTTTGTGCTGTTTATGCGGGCGCCTAGGCGGATTTGCAACAGTGTAATCCTTAGGCTCCTGGCCGAGGCTCATCGCCAAAGTACCAGTGGTCAAGTAGGTTCCTTCAAGAGTTCGCAGATTGATCCGTCCTTCAAGTTCATCTTCCCAGAACGCGCGGGGACGCCAATCGCGGTTTCGATATAGACGATATGGCAGCTGTGTGTCCCATGGTGGGGGGAAAGGAATAAGTTCCAGCTGTTCAGGTAGAACCGGAAGCGGCCACTCTGTGTAGACGTACTTAACGTTCATCAAGCCGAGGAGTTCGGTATCGGGATTAGGGCGGCGAATGTTGCGATTAAAGGTGCGAAGAAAATCTTTGTAGCGCACGGGCGGAAGGAGTCCTTCTTCATAGCCGTCAAGCAGCTCGAGTTTTTCGATCATATTTGTATTGGGTTGGAGGCGCTGGTAGCGAGCTACAACAGCCTGACGTTCAGGATTTGCGTACCAATCGGCATCGTGAATCATCAGGCGAAATGTGCGAAAGAGAGTAGAGTCGGACTGCATTGTGTCCCATGGATAGCGGGCGCGTTCTGCCAGGCTGGCGCGGATAGGGGCGTTGAACATCTCGTTGCGGCTTGCCAGTAAGAGATCGCCGATGATGAGCACAGGGACGGCGAGCGTGAGGATGATCTTCCAGCGCCTCAACGGGCCACTTACGACAAGCGGATGCTTAAACAGGCAGTCGAGTCCATAGGCGGCAAGGATGGAGAACGCAAACGTGGTTAAGCAGAGAAGCCGTGCTGGCACACGGAAGTTTTTTAGTGCCGGAGAAATTAAAAAGACGAACCGATATACAACCGTATAGTCTCCCATGGCCATGTAAAGCGCGAAGATGGCGAGTAGAGCAAAGAAGAGGTGTTCGCGAGAGCGACGTCGCCATGCATAGCCGAGCCCAACGAAAACAAGCAGCAGAGGAAGAATGCCAATGTAACAACCGTACTCGCTCAGATTGTCGCCACCAGGAATGGGATGAGCAAACGTCCCAAACGCCGATGGGTAGAGATACGTGAGCAGAAATTTCGGGTTCATCGAAAATTCCGTGGCGAAGCTATAATCATTGAAAATGCGGTAGGAGTGGCTGGCGAGTTCCTGTGCAGGGAGGAGCTGAACAGCGGCGAGCACTATGCCGAGAGAGATGGCAAGGGCCAGTTTTGCGACACCTGCCAGGCGATGTCTTAGCTGGTATGGGCGCCCGAATGGAACCCAGAAGATAAGATAGAAGATGATCAGCAGCAGAGTATAGAAAACATATTGCGGATGGCCGGCAAGAATCTGACACGCCAGAGCCACGGAGAAAATAGGTACCAGGATCAATTTCTTTGGCTGGAGCATGCGCCTGAGCAGGATAAAGAGCAGGGGAAGCCAGGTGAGGGCAGCGAGCTGGTTGATGTGTTCGAGGTGACCAAGTACAAAGCTGCTGAATGGCAAGATCAGAGCGCCACAAATGGCGGCAAGGCGAGTGCGTTTGAGCTCCACGTGCAGAAGCAGGTACATAAAGTTTGCCATCAGCCAGAGATGCAGCAGTTTATAAAGATTCAGCGCGATGATATGATTTTCCTCGTGAATAAGAAGCAGATCAGGGGGATAGAACACTGCGGGCTGCATGGAGGCAAAAAAGGGTGTGCCGCTAAAGTTGTACGGATTCCAGAGAGGGATGAAACCAGCAGCGAGGGATCTCGCAGCGAAAACTTTTAGGGGATAAAAAAGATTTATCATGTCGCTGCCAGGCGTGATGAGCTCGTCTGACAGAAATCCGTGGTAAAAGAGCAGAATGGCAAGGAGGAGAATAAGTAGGTCAGTAATGATGGATTTCTGGATCATACCTTCGCGCAGTAGATCGTGTTTCTGGTTTAGTGCAATGTGGTAATGAAGCCGCACTCCCCATGCAATCGCTTAATTTTGCCCTTCATTTGTAAGGGCAGTTCATGAACTGCCCTTACCATTATATCAAGGCGGAAAATACTACTCGTTGCAGAGCGATGCAATAAAATAATCAAAGAAGGAGTAAGGAACAATTTCCCGTTGGGTGACTCTCAGTATGAATCGGTGGGCGAGCGGCGACGCAGCTATTGGAAGGTCTCCTCGATTTCGTTCAGGCTATTGATGATCTCGTCAAGGTCTGTGGTTTTTACCGTATAGACGTCTTCATGGTCGAGCAAGACGTAAGTCTGGCTGTCTGTCGCATTGCCAAATGCCAGGGTTCCGATGGCATGATCCGGGCTATCGTAGAGTCGAATGATGGTTTGTGGTTTATCGAGGCTGGCATCGCGGAGAGAAGTGCTATCCATGAGCAGGATTTTATTGTATTTGAGGCGGCTGGTTGCGAAGAGGAACGACGAGGCAGTAAACGACTCGACTTCGCTGCTCTTCTGGCCCTGGGTTACGTCCCACTTACGCTGCGCTCTGGTTAGGACGATGTTTTCTTTCTCCTTCTGGCTGATTTCAATCTTCACTATGCCAGCGGTTTCAAATCGTAGCATAGTCTTGTCAATCAGATCTGTCTTTGTCTTGAAAAAATCCCCGGTGAGTTGCCAGTCTATTCCGAGAATGGTCTTTTCGCTGAGTTTTTTCACATAGGTAATGTCACGATCAGTGGGTTTTTCCCCTAGCAGGATGCCTTCAGTAGTCGAGCCGTCCTTGTTCGCCACGATGAAGCGAATTTTGGGTTCAGCAAGGCCATAGTGCTCGAGATCTGTGGGCTTATCGGTAATGATTTCTTTGGCTTTGACGCTCATAGTCTTCGAGAGAAGAGAGAATACAGCGTCCTGGTCAACATGTGTGGTTTTATCATCAGTAAATTCCCACTGATTTTCGTCGAGATTTTTTTTGAGGCGTACGGTGCTCTTGCCGGCAGTAATGACAAGGTCAGCGACATCAGTCATATTTAGCGTAAAGAGTGATTTGTCGCGAAATGTATTGGGGCCTTGCTTGAGCGCGTTCACAAGATCTTCACCCACAAGGAAGATCGGCGTAGCATCTTTGCACATGGCGTAGTAGATGGTGGCGTCCTCTTTCTGTTTTCCAATGAGCAGTGTGGTTTCGGTCGTGGTTTCTGAGTCGTCATTCAACATTTTCTCCACCGTGAGAGATACGGTGGGTCTTGCAAGTTGATATGCGTCCAGCGGTTGGACGTCCGTATCCACGAATTCAGAGGCTCTGGCACTGTTCGTCTTGCGGAGCAGATTTTCGATCTCAAGCTTATCGCCCGGGGAATGAACGGGCTTTTCCACAATCCAGCGCCCTTCTTCGTCTTTGGTCGCATAGAGCTCGCCCTCAGGATTCCGTAGCGTGATGGCGACCGCCTTGTCGGGTGCAGAGGCAATAACGGTTTTATCGCGCAGATCATGGAGGCTCTTCTTGAGCGTGTTTTGAATATGTTCGCTCACAGTGAAGACCTTCTTTTCAGTTGCAAGCCTGGCATAGACCTGGCCGGAGTAAGTTGAGGCGTCGCCAATCACAAGCGTGACGGGCTTCTTCGGAGCCTTGAACTCGAGATCAAGACGAATCCCTGGGTCTTTGAGACCGTACTGTTCCAAATCTTCAGGCTTGAACTCATTACGGCGCTTGCCGCCAGCCAGGTTCGACAGTATTACATTAACGGTATCTTGATCGGCCAGGGTGTGGAGAGGACTTGCGATGTACCATTTGTCTCCGGTTTTTTGCAGCCTGAACGTGCCATTTGGATTGGTAAGCGAGAATCTGAGGACGTCATCCTTTACCAGCGGCACAACGCGTTCTTCTTCAGAGATGGCGACCTCGTGTTTTAGCTTGATCGTCCTATCTGCAAAATAGATCCCCAGGATAACTATGAATATGGCGCCGGCAATAAGGGTGCGCCTTAAACTCATCGCGTTCTCCTCCTCACCATGGTATAGCTCAGCCCACCGAAGAAGACAAGCGACGGAATCAGGACAACAAGCAAGACGAACAGATACTTGGCCTGGCCTGCGGAGAGGTAAATTGGCGTGTCTTCGAACATCTTGGGAGGAATGGCGATCAGGTCCTTTTGCGCGGTCAGCCACCTCACACTGTTCAGGAAGAGCAAAGCAGGGGCATCGCTGACCAGCAGCTGATTGGAGAAGATATCCGAGTCGCCCAGCACCACGAGCTTGGTTTGTGCCTCTTCAGTGCTTCCTTGCGCGGATTTCGTTACCGCCACGCCAAGGCACTGCGGATGGATTTTGCTCCGATCTGGAACGGTCAGATCACGCTTCTGGATAAGGGCAGCGAGCTCTTCACTCCAGCTGTACTCACTGGAGAGCAGAAGCTTCTCGACGCGAATGTTCGTTGGTATCGGCTCAGCAGGATTAACTGTTCGGGCATATGGAACAATAATCATTGAACGTATGTAAGGGAGGTCGCTGGTAATAGGATGAGTGCCGTACTCCGTAATCAAGGGAGCAAACGCATTACCATAGATGCCCTGGCTGATGGGATTGGGATCCACAATGATGTCGGGTCTAATGCTTACCGCATAGCGCTTGAGCAGTGTGGCAAACTGGGTCAGGGAATTTTTCACCGATTCATCAGGGTCGAGACAAAACAGTAGTTTGCCGCCATTATCAAGGTACGTGGCAATAGCATCAACCTCCACGGAAAAGAGATCCGTAATTGGACCGGCGCAAATCAGGACTGAGCAATCCGCAGGAACAAAGCCCTTGTGAGCGAGGTCAAGGGTTTTGATCTTGTAAGCGCGGTCTTCAAGCACCTGTTTAATGCGCGAGAGGCTGATATCCGGCTGGTCTGTGCCAGTCGAATAGTCGCGCTCCAGCGGCTTTTCTCCGTGGCCCGTAAGAAAGTAGAGTACAGTGTCTTTCTCGCGGGTGACTTCAATGATAGCGTTTGTAAAGTCCCCCTCATCAAGGCCGTGTATTTTTTTCTTTTTCTGGCCGTAGACGATAAAACTATCGCCAGGAATTACATTCGTATCCATTTCCCGCGCAATCAGTGCATCTCGAAAGGGATTATGGACTTCGAAGGTAACGTTACTGCTGACACGGGCGTAGCGCTGAAGGAACTCCTGGACCGGCCGTTTCTGGTCGGTAAAGGCGACGATTTTGACAGGTTTTGTCAGCCCCTTCAGATACTTGACCGTCTGGGGCGAAAGGCTGAAGTATTTGGTCTTAGTTAAGTCCCAGCTTGTGGGATGATTTAAAACAATCAGGTAGATGATAACTATGATTCCCAGGACGAACAGGACGTAGAGCGTAACGTTCAGGTACTGCCTGAGATTGCTACTTTCGACGCGGAGGAAAAGCGACAGGAAAAGCAGAATGCCTACAATCGCAAGAACCTTAGTCGCCAGTGTAAATGATCCGTAAAAGGCACTGATAACATTCGCCAGGATAATGAGGATCATGCCAAGGATCGGAAGCAGTTTGAGTTTTGATCTTTCCTGATTGGACATGGTCAGACTCTCCACTGCCGGGATTGAAGAACCTTGGCGCTGAGAAAGAGAAAGAAAAGGCTGAATAGGACGAAGTAGGCAACGTCTTGCAGCTTAATCACGCCTTTAGTGAAATTCATACTATGCAGCCGGATTGACACTGCGTCGAGCACCGAGCCAACAAGGCCAGTTTCTACAGAGGCTAGATCGCCCACGAGGTAGAACGTCAGCAGGCCGGCAAAGCAGATAATTGCTGAGACAATCTGGTTCTCCGTGACTGACGAGGCGAACAAGCCGAAGGCGATATAGCTCGCACTGATCAGAAACAAACCAAGGTAACAACTGGCGATCACCGGGGTTTCCGGCTGCCCCAGGATTTTAAGCACAATAGGATACACCAGGCACATGACAAGGAAGGCCCCGACCATGCTAAGACACGCGAGGAATTTACCCAGAAGAAGGTCCCAGTCGCGAATCGGACAGGTGACCAGAAGCTCAAACGTCCCGCTTTTCTTCTCTTCTGCAATGAGGCGCATAGTCAGGATGGGAGCAACGAATAGCATGAGGAAACTCAGCAGGCCAAAGGTGTTGCGCACTACAAATTGCGTGAGATTGAGCTCATACATGCCAGTCATGGAGCGCATATTGGGATTCATGCTCAGCTGGGCGAAGTAGACGAGAATGTCGTGGAAGAATAGGCCCGCCATGGCAAAGTAGAGTCCTCCAAGTACATAGATGGCGGGCGACTGGACGTACGCCTTAATTTCGCGCCGAAACACCGGATAGAATCTAGGCAACATGCCTTTGGCCCTCCGTTTCGCCTGCGACAACCTGCATGAAAATGTCCTCCAGCGAAAGTCCAACTGTGCGCAGTTCGAGCAGCTTCCATCCTGCTGTAACAATGGTCTGAGAAATTTGCGCTCGGATGTCGGTATCCATTTTCGACTCGATGAGGTAGTCATGCTGATTGGGGCTGATTTTCCTGGCGAGCTGCGCCGTCTGCACGCCCGGGATGCTCCGCAGTCGCGCAATCACTTGCTCAGCAGGCCCTTCGATGGTGGCGTAGGTCTGGGTGGTCTGCTGGAGCTCAGTGACGAGCTTTTCCGGGGTGCCGAACGCGACGATCCGGCCTTCGTTAATAATGACCACTTTGGAGCAAATCATGCTGACCTCAGGGAGTATGTGCGTACTCAGGATGACGGTTTTCTTCTTTGCCAGCGATTTAATAAGGGCGCGAATTTCAGAAATTTGTTTAGGATCCAGGCCGATGGTTGGCTCGTCGAGAATCAAGACTTTTGGATTACCAATCAGTGCCTGTGCGAGACCAACGCGCTGGTGATAGCCTTTCGAGAGATTGCCGATCAGGCGGGTGGAAACAGACTCGAGTCCGGTTTCCTCAACGACGCGATCCACGTACGCTGGCCGTTCCTTGCGATTGTAGCCCTTAGCGTGGGCAATGAAGTCCAGGTAGCTCGCAACGGTCATTTCATTATAGAGGGGAACTGTTTCGGGCATGTAGCCGATGTTGCGTCGGACATCAAGCGAGTGGGTATGAATATTATATCCGGCAACCGAGGCTGTGCCGCGGGTCGGTGGGGTGTGGCAGGTGAGAATGCGCATGGTGGTAGTTTTCCCCGCAGCATTAGGCCCGAGAAAGCCGAGAATCTCTCCTGTATCAACAGAGAACGAGACATCCTGAATAGCAACAGTGTTTCCGTAGACTTTCGTAAGCCCGTCAACAGTGATCATTCGGTGTCTCCATCAGCCGTACCATTGCACCTCAAGGTGAGAGCGCTGTGAGAAAAAAACGACCTGGCGGTTGGGTGCTGCAAAACCCGTACCAGCCGCACAGCAGCGCTTAATATGCAATTACACAGTGCCACTACTCTGTTGCCCAATCAATGATTGGTCAAAAGCATTAGTATCTCCAGAGAAAAAATCAAGCATAAAAATAGCGGCCTGTGTAGCGGTAGAATGGGCTTATCTGGCTAAAGGTAGTGAAAGGCGCACCCGGCTGGTTCCACACCTGGTTTGGGTTGGAGCCACTTGACTGGCCCTTACCGTCTATGCCGTGCTTACATGGATCAGTTCATGACAGGAGCCCAGGTAGCAAGAAATCGCTCAGGGGGTCAGCGGTAGTCTTGCTTCGGGGTGGTCAGACAAGGTGGGGAGATACGAAAAGAGCGCTGAGGTAGGGCAGACCTCAACGCTCTTTCCTCTATTGAAGTTGCCATAGGCGAAGTGGCTATGGCAACAGCAAAGAAGGCTTAGAAAGTCACACTGCCGACGTTCTGTGTATCAAGTGGATCAGGGCCGAGGGTAACCAGCGCGACATCAGCATTGCGCAGGTATTTTTCAGCTGATTCAAGAACGTCGTGCTTTGAGACAGCATCAATTTCCTGAATGACCGTATTGACAGGAATGTGCTTGCCGAAATAGAGTTCGTACTCTGCCAGTCGCATCATGCGGTTTCGGGTGTTTTCAAGTCCCAGGAGGATTGCCCCCTTAAGCTGAGCTTTTGCACTGGCGAGTTCTGAATCGCTCACTTCATCGCGATAGATTTTGCGAACTTCGCGCAGAACGACCTCCAGGACTTTTGGCAAATTCTTAGGGCTGGTAGCGCCTGAGATTGCAAAATATCCCACGTCGCGATAGCCGGTTTGACTCGAACCGATGGTGTAAGCCAGGCCGTGTCGTTCTCTGACTTCTTGAAAGATGCGCGAGCCCATGCCACCGCCCAGAATAATATTCATGACCTCAAAACGATACCGATCTGCCGACGTGCGTGGTAAGCTTATTGTTCCCAGGCAGAAATGAGATTGGTTCAGCTCCTGCCCAATTCTTCTGATGCCAAAGCGATGCTCAGGCGGCTGACAGCCGTTCCTTGGTTCTGAGCCATTTGGCAGCTCATTAAAATAGTCTCTTATCACCTCTTCAACTATAGCGGTATCAAAGCTTCCTGCGATGGAAACCACCAAGCGCTTTGGCGGGAACTCCTTACGGGCAAACTCGGTTACTGTCTGATGGTCAAAGCGCGAGACGTTCGATGCACAGCCGAGAATTGGCCTGCCAAGGCCATTCCCTTTCCAGAGGTCTTCCGTAAAGAGGTCAACAACGCGCTCCTCGGGGGTATCGTTATAGAGATTAATCTCCTCGAGCACAACACCGCGCTCGCGTTCAATTTCCTCAGGCTTAAATGCTGAGTTCAGATACAGGTTTGCCAGCAGTTCGATGGCGCGGGGGAGATGCTCGTCAAGAAGTTTGGCATAGAGACAGAGCATTTCATGGGTGGTAAAGGCATTAACATCGCCCCCGAGTTCGTTAATCGTAGCGGCAATTTGAGAGACGTTCTGGGAGTGGGTGCCCTTGAAAAACATATGCTCAACAAAATGAGTAATTCCATTTTCATACTCGTTCTCCACACGGCTCCCTGCATCCAGCCACAGACCGATGGACACGGAGCGGACATGCGGAATATACTCCGTAACAACACGAACGCCACTGTTTAAGACACTTTTGCGAAACATTATACACCTACACTAAGGCCAGAACAATTCTGGTGTCTCAGGCTGAGAGTAGCAACGTGGCCGCTCGGAGCCTGCCTGGGGTTAACGCTTCTTGGTTTCCTTTTGGGCAATCTTACTTTTTTGATCTGGGCGCGCTCGGGAACGATTCGCGGTCAGCCGATCAGGCTGAATCACCCGGGCCGGGAAAGAAAAAGGAGTAAACATATTCCCGGTTCAGGGAAAGAACCGCATCGAATTTCACGAGTTTAGTATAATGGAAAGAAGAAAACCCGTGTGAATGATGCTCAAGTCTTGCAAAAACAGCAGACGAAAAAATTTGAATGGCTCAAGGTTGCTCCCTATTCTTCATGCCATTTCTACCTTGAGATAGTAGCAGATTTTTTGTGGTTGTCAAAGCAAAAAAGAGCCTTGAGATAAGTTCTAGATTCTCAAGACTCTTGCAAAACTAAGTATTTAACAGGAAATTATTGCAATTTGCAATACGCAAGAAATAAAATGGAATATATAGCCAATTTTTCACAAGGTCGTCAATATATTGTACGCTTTTGCAAAAGCTTCGCTTTGAGGTTAAGGAAGGGGCTTTTTGCTGCTATTTCATGGCAGCTTTTCTACTGAGGCGAACGCGGCCGGTATCATTGTCAATGCCGATAACTTTCACAAGTATGCTATCGCCAGGGCGGCAGACATCTTCGACGCGGGCGATGCGCTTATTGTCGAGTTCTGATATGTGAACTAATCCATCGCGTCCGGGGAGAATCTCCACGATAGCGCCGAAGTTCGCTACCCGGGTGACCTTGCCCATGTAGATTTTATTAAGCTCAACTTCTGCAGTAAGGGCGTTAATCATTTCAATGGCGCGAGCAGAGGCTTCATTACCAACAGCGGCGACATAGACTGTGCCGTCGTTTTCCACGTCAATCCGCACACCGGTCTTTTCAATGATATCCCTAATGACTTTGCCTCCTGGTCCGATGAGGTCCCTGATGCGTTCCGGGTTGATGTGGAGCGTCGTGATGCGTGGGGCATAGGGGGAGAGTTCAGGGCGGGGAGCGCTTAGGGTCTCGTGCATTTTCTGGAGCACCACGTGACGTGCGGCTTTTGCCTGATCCAGGACTTGGTCGAGAATCTCAAAGCTGACGCCGTCTGTTTTGATATCCATTTGCAGTGCTGTGATTCCCTTTTCAGTTCCTGTTATCTTCAGGTCCATGTCTCCCATGTGGTCTTCAAGGCCCGTAATATCGGTAAGGATAACGAAGTGATCGTCTCCTTTGACCAACCCCATGGCTATTCCGGCCACCGGGGCTTGTATGGGAATCCCAGCGTCCATAAGGCTGAGGGTTCCGCTGCTCACCGCGGCCATGGAGGAGGAGCCGTTGGATTCGAGGATTTCTGAGACCACGCGAATGGTGTAGGGGAAGCTCTCCTTGTCGGGAATAACGGGCTCGAGGGCGCGTTCTGCGAGTGCCCCGTGGCCTATTTCGCGCCGTCCGGGGCCACGGACTGGCCGCACCTCGCCAACACTATAGGAGGGGAAGTTATAGTGCAGCATAAAGTGTTTTTCTGAGACACCAAGAATATTATCTATGGTTTGGCGGTCTTGGCTTGTGCCGAGAGTGACGGTGGAGAGCGCCTGGGTCTGGCCGCGTGTGAAGAGTGCAGAGCCGTGCGTGCGTGGTAGGATATTCACTTCGCACGTGATGGGTCGAATATCCAGCGGGCCTCGCCCATCCTGGCGCATCTTTTTTTCGAGGATCATTTGCCGGACTATTTTGCTGTCCAGGGTATTAATGGTATTGCTAATAGCCTTTTCTTGATCCGGAAAGGCCTCTGCCAATTGCTCGTTGAGCGTCTGATGGATCTCCTGAAGGCGCTGCGAACGCTTTTGTTTATCCTCCATGACGCTCAGTTGTTCGAGAAGCGGGAGAGCCAGGGTTTCGACTTGAGAGCCCAGGGTTTCATCCTGGGTGACAGTGGGGACTGGCGTTTTTTCCTGGCCAAGTTGCTCGCGGATTTTCTCCTGTATCTCAATGATATTTTGAATCTCGGCATGTGCCAGACGCAATGCTTTGGAAACTACGGCCTCGGGAATCTCCTTCACCCCGCCCTCCACCATGATTATGGCATGCTTGGTGCCGGCGGCAACAAGGTCCAGCTGGCTCTTTTCCAGATCATTATAGGTCGGGTTAATAATGAACTGGTCATCAACCATGCCGACGCGCACGCCAGCAATCGGGGTGGTAAAAGGGATGTCCGAGATGTAGAGAGCAGTGGAAGCGCCAATCAAGGCAGGGAGTTCTGCCGGGTTTTCCTGATCCATAGAGAGGACGGTGACGTAGATTTGGGTTTCGGTAGAATAGCCTTCGGGGAAAAGTGGGCGAATGGGACGATCAATAAGGCGAGCCTTTAGCATTTCGCTATCCCCGGGTCGGCTTTCTCGTTTGATAAAGCCGCCGGGGATGCGACCGGACGCATAGAATTTTTCTCGGTAGTCAACGGTGAGAGGAAGAAAATTAACGTTTTCAAGAGGTTTTGATGCAGCTACTACTGCGACCAGGGCAACGGTTCCGCCAACCTGAACCAGCACTGAGGCATTGGCCTGTTTGGCCACTTTTCCGATTTCAATTGTTAGAGACTTGCCTCCGAATGGGACCTCAAATTTTACTGACATGAATCATGGACCTTTCTGCATCGCCAGCGAACCAATGAGTCTGCTCTCGCATGAACGGGTCGCATGTTTCGGGCTTTTGAGTTTTCGTGCTATTGGAGCACCGTACTTCTTGAACACGAAACCTCAAAATCCCGAAACCGAAACCCCATTAGCTCATGGCGCGCGTTTTTTTTATGTCATCCCTCTGCTAGATTTTCTCAGGGGAATGACTGAATGTTTCAGAGTACTTTCCTTCTCTTTGATTTTGGAACTATAGAAGAGGAGTCTGCTTTAGGTTTGTGAGCCATTCTATTCCGGACTCAATCACACACAGACACCATTGAAGAATAAGCGACATCGCGATTATTTTCGTAACCCAAGTTGTTTCAGTAGATCGCGATACCGATTCATATCTACGTTACGCAGATAGTGTAACAGGTTCTTGCGTTTCCCGACCAATTTGAGAAGACCACGTCGTGAGTGGTAGTCCTTTTTGTGAGTTTTGAAATGCTCGGTGAGGTTCTGGATGCGTGTAGTCAGGACGGCGATCTGAACTTCAGGCGATCCGGTATCAGTTTCATGAGTTTTGAATTGCTCGATCAGTTCCTTTTTTTTCTCGGCTGTAATAGACACGGCTGTCTTCATCCCTTTCTAGGACTCACCAGTTGCCAAGAAAGACGTCGGGAGCTCGTCATTCCTAGCAACAGGCGAAAAAATTCAGGTCGTTCTTATCTTCCTTCACTGACAATATAGTATTTGATTGAATCAGAATTACGATGCGATGTCAACAGTTTAGTGGTGTTAAGACGAAGAAGGCATTTTTAGCCATAAGTGGGGCTGTGCCAGAAGCTTATGGCAGCGCGTTGGCAGCAGATCAGGCCGCATGAGAGATAAGCTGCGTTGAGTTTCAGTGTCGGGAGGCATCCGCAGCATGGCGAGCGGCAAACTCGTTATCATTGCCAGGCAAGCGAGATTGGCCTTAAAAAAGGAGCTGAAGAGGGTAAAATTTCTGTTGCAAAGTTGTTTTACTATCAGGTAATTCCCAAGGTTGTGGGCATTAGTCATGATGCAAGAATAATTGGATGCCTGCCGCCCAGGAGACCGATCTAAAGGAGGGCGCGGCGCATGAATGGGCTGAATCGCTTCTTCAAGTTGGACGAATTGGGGACAAACGTCCGCACAGAAGTGGTTGCAGGGATAACCACCTTCATGACCATGGCGTACATTGTGTTTGTTAACCCGGCGATACTGAGTGCAAGTGGGGTGCCATTTGAAGGAGCTGTGGTGGCGACATGCATCGCGTCGGGACTAATTACGATTCTGATGGGCCTGTTTACAAATTATCCACTGGCCCTGGCATGTGGAATGGGGCTGAATGCAATGGTCTCGTACACCATTGTGTTAAGCATGGGCGAGACGTGGCAGGTGGGTATGGGTGTGGTGGTTGCAGAAGGGATTCTGGTGCTGATTCTGAGCCTTACCAATCTACGGACGATCATTATGGAGGCGATTCCGCAGAGTTTAAAATACGCGATAGGAGTGGCGATTGGGTTGTTCATAGCGTTGATCGGACTGAAAGACGCGGGGATCATTGTGTTTGACCAGGCAACCCTGTTAAAGTTAGGTAATCTGACTTCCGGGGCGACGCTGCTGGCATTGCTGGGATTGATGATTACGGCGGTCCTGGTGGCGCTGCGGATTCCCGGGGCGTTGCTGATCGGGATTCTGGCTACGGCGGTCATTGGAGCGTTTTGGCCGTTTCAAATAGTCCAGCGGCCTGAGACTGTTTTTGCACTGCCCAGTGATTTTTCGACCATGTTTCGGTTTGACCTTGCCGGGGCACTGAAAATTGCACTGATTCCAGTGATTTTTGCGTTTTTCATGACTGACTTTTTCGACACCATGGGAACAGCAATTGGTATTGGTAAGCAGGCAGGGTTTCTTGATGAACGAGGGAATATTCCCAGGTTGAAGCGGCTGCTGGTTGTAGATTCGCTGGGTGCGGTATCTGGTGGGATGTTGGGGTGCAGTTCAGTGACGAGTTACATTGAGAGCGCTGCGGGAGTGTCGTCTGGCGGACGAAGCGGGTTAACCGCCGTGGTCACGGGGTTGCTCTTCTTTGTCGCACTCTTTTTTACGCCGATTATCGCCATTGTCGGGGGCGGCTACAAGGTGATGCAGGAGTTTGCAATCGCCGGACAGCAGGTGTTGTCGGGTGATGGTAGAGTGTTGATTGAGCAGCTGGGGTTAGAAGGGTGTAAGGTGCTGAAGCAGGGCTATTTGTATCCGATCACGGCGCCAGCGCTTATTATCGTCGGATTTCTCATGTTCAAGGTGATTACGGAGATCAACTTTGCAAATATAGAAGAAGGGCTGCCGGCATTTCTGGTTATTCTCGTCATGCCACTCACACTGAACATCTCCTACGGGATAGGATTTGGCTTTATAAGTTTTTCTCTCATTAAGGTGCTGATCGGTAAAGGGCGTGAAGTGCATCCTCTCATGTATGTCGTGTCGCTTCTTTTCGTGCTCTGTTTCATAAGTCCGTGGCTGACTAAGATTGTCAGTGGCGCGTAGTTTCGCGAGTGGTCAACAGGATCGCCCTGCGCAAGAGTCATAGGCGCATTCTGTGGCTGACCGCGGATGTTCTCGGTGGCCCCACGCAGGCCATTTCCCCCAAATCCCGTCATAATGTGGTGGCTTGGCGGGTCATGTCATGCTTCCAGCCTCTTGCGAGTTCCGCGTATTTTTTTCATTCGTGTATTCTAGCCCGATAATGTGTAGGTTCACAGATGTAGGGTTATGACTGTGTGGTGGCGAGCGGACTCACTGGGCTGGTGGGGTCACAGCCTACTTGGAAAGGCCACCATTTTCGACGTGAAAGGTTTTGTCCATGGGGAAACGGCTGGTAATGGGTTGACGGTCAGTGGCGGTGATAATGGTCTGGAGGTTCTGAGTCAGCGAGGAGAGGAGATGGATTTTGCGATGTTCGTCGAGTTCGGAAGTGATGTCATCCAGGAGGAGGATAGGTGTCTGGCCGGTAAAGTCGTGCATGAGGTGAATTTCCGCGAGGCGGATGGCAACGATGGCGGAACGCTGCTGACCCTGGGAAGCGTAGGTGCGCGCGTCGCTTTTATTGATAAGAATCTGTAGATCATCACGGTGCGGGCCGACGGTGGTTTGTGCGCGGTAGAAGTCGTCTTCGCGGCTTTCGCGCAGGCGCTGGGAATAGGCGAGCATTGCCTGCTCAGCAGAAAGTTTGCTGCGCGTTTCAAGAAAGTTCTGATAAGAGAGTTCGAGGTGTTCCTGTTCCTGCGATAGGAGGCTGTAATAGCGTGCTGCATGCGCTGAGAGTTGCTGAATCACCTGGTAGCGAAGGTGGAAAATTTCCGCAGCACTTTCCACGAGCTGTTGGTCAAGACCCTCGAGCATCGTGTTGATCTGATTGGGCTCTGCTTCGGCTCTGAGGAGGAGATTACGGCGTTTAAGAATCTTGTGAAGGAGCTGAAGATGAGTGAGGTAGGTGTGGCTGATCTGGCTGATTTCCATATCCAGGAAGCGTCGGCGTAAGGCCGGTGGGCCTTTGACGATCTGAAGATCATCGGGTGTAAAGAGAATAGCATTGATCTTGCCCCAGAGGAGGCCGAGGCGGTTAATTTGCTTTTCATCTACAAGGACTGCCTTATCCGTGGGGGAAATGGCGACAGTAACGTTGTGTTCACCTTCTGAGCGATGAATCGTACCTTTGATTATGGCCACGGTATCGTCGGCGCAATTCCAGGGGAGGCATTCGCGGTCAATGCGGGTACTAAAGGAGCGACCCGTGGCGAGATAGTAGATGGCCTCAAGAATGTTGGTTTTCCCCTGAGCGTTGTCACCCCAGAAGAGATTCGTCCCGGGGGCGAGCGAGAGTTTGAGGCCCTGGATATTACGGAAGTTCGTTATCTGTAGTGCGCTAAGGTACATGAGTAGCACCAGTGGTGCGTGTGCTTAAAAATGAGTCCTGCTGACTGAGGACATTCTCTATTATTGTGTAGGAGCGTTCAATTGAACGCCCGCACAATCAGTTGCCTAACTGGCAAACCGGACGAGAAAATCCATTGCGCCACAGGCGAACAGAAATACGCTGATCAGGCCGTTGACCGTGAAGAACGCGGTATTTATGCGTGAGAGGTCGCGCGGACTCACCAGATGATGTTCGTATAAGAGCAGCCCGCCAGTGACAAGGACACCGAACAGGAAGAACAACGAAAGTGTACTGAGAAAATATACCATCAGGAAAGAGCAGAATGCGCCAGCATGAGCAAGCCGTGCCACACGCAGCGCCGCAGGAATTCCAAGTCGTTGAGGGATTGAGAGGATGCTGAGTTTAACGTCAATGTCATAATCCTGGCATGCGTAAAGAATGTCAAAGCCTGCGGTCCAGAGCAGCACGCCCAGTCCCAGTACCAGCGGAGGCACGGCAAAGGCTCCGCGCACTGCCACCCATGCCCCAATCGGAGCCAGGCTGAGTGCCAGGCCTAGAATGAAGTGCGAGTAGATAGTAACGCGTTTTGTGTAGGAATAGCCAAGGATGATAATGAGCGCTACTGGCGAGAGGGCGAAGGTTAACTGGTTGAGCTGTGAAGCACAGAAGATAAAGAGCAGGGCCATTAGTGCTACAAATCCCCAGGTGAACGTCAGGCTGAGCTTGCCGGTAGGAAGCGCGCGAGTGCGTGTGCGCGGATTCTGGCGGTCGTAATCAAGGTCAACGATGCGATTGAAGGCCATGGCAGCAGAGCGGGCAAACACGCAGGCCAGCACAATCAGAACGATGACGCGCAGCGAAGGAATCCCATGTGCCGCAAGAAGCATACTGATCAGGGCAAAAGGCAGTGCAAAGGCCGAATGCTCGAATTTAATCATTTCCAGCACCACGGCAATCTTGCGCATAAGTTTCATGTCAGGGGATCCTCAGAAGACCACTGAATTTTCCCAGGATGAGGCAACCCAAGGTGGGCAAAGATTCTGGAAATGAGAAAGTCCGCCAGGTCGTCAATTGTTGTGGGATGATGATAGAAAGCCGGCATAGCAGGCAGGATACAGGCACCAGCATGGGTGAGGGTCAGCATATTCTCGAGATGGATTGCGTTGAGGGGTGTTTCGCGCGGAACGAGTATCAATGGTCGGTGTTCCTTGAGGCAGACATCGGCGGTGCGCGTTATAAGATTAGCAGCGTAGCCTGTTGCCACGGCACTAAGCGTTTTCATGGAGCAAGGAATGATGACCATGGCGTCGTAAGGGGTTGATCCGCTGGCTGGTGGTGCGAGTAGATCATCATTGAGATGATGGGTGAGCTTTGCCAGCGCATCTGGGCTGACCGAAAGGAAATCCGCAAGACGCAATGACTGCTGAAATCCGGTCACTTTGAGTTCCTTTTCGATGAGCAGGGCAGCGGTTTGCGTAATGATGAGGGACACAGTAACCGGCAGGGTCACGACAGTTTCCAGGAAGCGCCTGGCATAATAGACGCCGCTTGCACCGCTAATGCCGACGATGAGACGTGTGATCATGGTACCTCTCCCAGAAAGTAGCGGACGATTCCGTGCGTACGCGGGATCACGCGAACGTTGTGAAGACCGGAGGCCAGCAGCAGACCCTTGAGCTGCTCAGGATCGGGAAATGTGTGAATAGAATGCTGTAAATAGCCGTAGGCGTGGCTACGTGTTAACCAGTAGCCAATGCGAGGCAGCACGCGGGTCAAGTAGAGGCGATAGAGATTTCGGAAGACTCCACGTGATGGAAGTGAGAATTCAAGGATAAGCACTTTTCCTCCGGGTCGGGTGACACGAGCCATTTCGCGTATTCCCTGGGCCAGATCACTAAGGTTGCGAAATCCAAAGGCAACGGTGACGAGGTCGAAAGATTGATCGGCGAAGGGGAGAGAAAGGCAATCAGCCTGAACCAGACATGGCGAATTATTGAGTGATGCGCGTTGGATTTTGAGCCGGGCTTTTGTGAGCATGGCACGGGAGAAATCAAGGCCGACGATTACGGCATCAGGGCGAGCGGCTGCGGCAATACAGAGGGCCAGATCAGCCGTCCCGGTACACAAGTCAAGGACGCGGGTGACGTTGCCATTGAGCACCATTCTAGCTGCGAGGTGACGCCAGTGCTTATCAATATTTGCGCTGAGTAGATGATTCAGCAGATCGTAGGCTGGCGCTACGGTGTCGAACATTTTTTGAATCTGCAGGGCTGTTTCATCCACGTGAATTTTCTCTTTGTAAGGACCGGGTTGTGCGGAGTGTCCTCTCTGGTCTAGAGAAGTTCAATGACACTAGTGGTAAGCATGGCCGCTCGTGATAGAGATTCTGGGTCGCTCGCCAAGGCACCGGTCTTCGTGGAGACCAAAAATAGTGGCTCCGGTGACGGCAATAAACTGCTCCTTGGAATTCAGCAAGTCTGAAGGCCGACGATTATAGAGTAGGTGCACTTTGCCCTTGATGCGGTTCTGAAGGGTCTCGAAGACGACGGGGATGGTCTGCTTATTCACGAAATGCACATTTTTGGATTGCACCATTGTGTATGCCTCTGCTTGATGAAAGTTATCCGCCACACCTAAGACTGGTGTATCATGAATCTTACGTATATCCTGGCGGCTGCATGAATTGCAAGGCAGAATTCAGAGCATGCGGGCTTATCCCGACGAGCAGCGGTGGGAAGAGAGTTCCCATGGCGAAATGAGTGGTTAATTAAGCCCGATATAGGGAGTTTGTTGGAAAATGGCATATGCAGAGGTGCAGAGACTCGACGTGCGTAGGTACGTATTTTAATGGGGTTGAGGCGCATTAATGTTTGACAGGCAACGTGCAATCTTTTAAGAGTGCATGCTAGTCATTTGACAAGAGGGATAGAGGTAGAGCAAGCAATTTCAAGTCGGTAGATTGGCACGAGCAGAAAGAAGCACCTATTGCGAGGTGTTTAATGCACCCAGGCGCATGAATGTGAGCAATGCTGGCATGGACTGGTGGCGCAGAGCGGATATTGAGTGTCAGCGGCCAGCGGGCTAATTATTCTATCGTGCTACAAGGTGGTGTGTCATGGCAAAAGAGAAACAGCGGCCGTCGGCATTAGTCATTTTTGCGTTCATTCTGGCATTGATGGCGTTTTTGATGGCTGCTGCGGCCCTGTTCGTGGCTTATGACAGTGGGAAGTTTACACGTCGAGTCCGCGCTCTGATTGAATTACCGGGATCGGTGAATAAGAAAACGCTGGAGGATGAATGGGGTCGGATTCAAGAGAAGTTTGCTGACGCGAAAGAGTCTCTAGTGGAATACAAGGATACGAATCTTACGGCTGCCAAGCTGGAAGAAGCAAAAGAGATGTTGGTGAACTATAAGGAAAAGATCACACCGGAATATCAGAAGAAGGTTCAGGCGCTAGCCGAAAGGACCAACTCGGTCATTGAGGCAGTGAAAGAGCGGGGCAAGAATGCGGGAGAGAAACTAGATGGATTGATGCGGGCAGTGGACCGGGTGTTTAAGCCTGAAGCTGCGGAGCCAGAGGAAGAAGAGGCAGCGTTGCAAAAGACAGCGCCCGAGGGCACGCCGACAGACTAAGAATAGAGCAGCCGCGCGTGGTCAGGTCAGAAGCGGTGATCAACCCTAAGGAGGATTTCTGAATGCAAGCTAGAGAAAGGTGCGCCAGTTTTTCGCGATGGTTTATAGGATCGGTGGGACTGATTTTAATGGTTCTTTCGGCGTGTACGTTTTTTGTTCGGCGAGAAGGCGAGTTGCGGCCGGGAGTTAAAGTGACGAACCCAGCAGTAGAACGGGGTGAACTGCGGGCAGAAAAGATTACTGATCGGCGAGACCTAACGATGGGAGGCTGGGCACAAGGCACGCTGGGAGATTACCTTTTGGAGAACAAGCGGATCAAGATCGTTGTGAGTGATCCATTGCACGTAACGGGTAAGGTGCAGAGTGGTGGCGAGATTATTGATGTCGCCAGAACAGAGGATAGCCTGGACTACTTCGGGCATCTCTATACACGATATACGAGCGGCAATATCCTGCCCTACCGATTCACGGCAATTTCAACGAAGCTCACGGGCTACGAAAACGATGCGGTTGGGGTGATTGTGACAGGGGAAGACGTTGAACACCCGGGGATTCTGGTGCAGAATGAGTACATTCTGGAGCCGAATAGCAATGTCTTGCGTATTGTAACGCGCCTGACGAATCCGACCACGGCGACGCTGTCAATGACTCCGGTTGGTGATGACGTTGAGTGGGGTGCTACGAGTATCTTTGTGGGCGGATACGGCGTTCCACATCAACGTGGTGCTGTTGTTACAGAATCGGATTGGCTGTGCGGCTTTGCTGACAGCTTTTCCGTGGGCATTGTGACAAAGCAAGGGAAGATTAAAGGAACTCACATGGGCACAACCTCAGAGCTGACATACCAAGAGGCGACTCTGGCGCCCCAACAGAGCCTGAGCTACGAGCGGTATCTTATGGTGGCGGACAAGAGTCTTTCAAGGATCTCAGACTTTGCTTACGAGTTAAAGGATATTCCGTACGGCTACATTGCAGGCCGGGTGCTGGAGATGACGACCCAGAAGCCAATTGCGGACGCAGATATACGTATTATTTCAGGCCGGGTGAAAGGCGAGCCGCTGCCGGCTAGGCCTTTTACGCGCAGTTATACGAATGCGGATGGGGAGTTTAACCTGATGGTCCCCGGTGAAGCGAGCTATTTCATGCAGGTGAGCGCGTTCGGACGCGAAGCAGAGCAGCGCCGGCTGAGTTTTAGCGTCTTAACAGGGGCGTCGTACGTAACTGATATCCAGGTTTCGCCACCTAATGTTTTCCATTATCGGGTAGTTGATGCAGATACGGGGAAGTTGCTTCCATGCAAGATAACGTTTCTCGCTATTCCTCCAACAGAACACCTTGATTTTGGGCCGCCGGTGAAGGCTGAAGGAGCCCGGAATGCCTATTGCTCTGCAACGGGTGAAGGCGAGATTGTTGTATCGGCAGGGCAGTATCGAGTAATTATCAGCCGCGGGATTGAATATACAACATTTGAGAAGGAAATGGCAATTACGTACGGTAGCGAGAATCGGCTGGAAGCACAATTGAAACGCGTAATAGACACGTCGGGTTACGTGAGTGCAGATATCGGGGTGCGAACTGAGCAGTCGTATGACTGCCCTGTTTCTGCGCGTGATCGGGTGATTGCCGCTGCTGCAGAGGGTGTGGAATACATTGTAACGGGTGATACTAATTATGCAACCGATCTGGGGCTTACCATTCGGGAGCTTGGTCTCGAGATGATTGTGAATAGCTGTCCAGGGAAACGTATCGAGTTTATGGGAGAGGATACGACAGGTAAGTTTCTTGTGTTTCCCGTGCAGGCTGATACAGGTGGCGCCGCTGAGGTTTCGCAGGCCCCCGAAACAGTGCCTGCAAGGCTTTTTCGGTATTTGCGCAAGACGTATCCGGGCGCTCTGGTGGCGGTTGACCGTCCGCTTTTCCCTGACGAGGGTTACTTTACTCTGTTTGGATATAACCCTAAATCAGGGCAGGTGGAGCAACAGAAAGGGTTTTCGTATGATTTTGATGCATTGTTGATCTGGGAGGGCAAGCGCATGGGAGCGATCCGCGATGCGCGTGAGCTGATGTATCAGATGCTATTCCAAGAGCACTCCTATATGCCAATCGGGGGCTCGAATTCGCGCTTTACTTTTGGAGAAGAGACGGGCTACCCACGGGTGTATTTTGCATCGCCGTCGGACAACCCGGCGGAGGTTACTAAAGAAGCATTCGTGAAAGCGATCCAGGCGGGGCAGGTCATCGTTACGAATGGCCCCCTTATTCGCTTTACGGTGAATGGCCAAGGCCCTGGATCGCTGGTAACGGACACGGACGGCGTGGTGGATTGTGTGCTGGAGGTGTATGCTGCGCCCTGGGTAGATGTGGAAGTGATCGAAATAGCTAAGGACGGGATTTTTGCAAAACAAATCTATCAGCCTTCAATCACGGAGATTCAGCGCTATCCACGCCAGCGGACGCCGGATGCGGGGCGATTCCAGCTGCGGGCGACGCAGGACGTGATTATTGACGTGATAGTGCGAGGTCGCAAGTCCATGGATCCGGTGGTTGCGCCATTCTCCTATGAAGAGGGAGGGGGCGTCGTGCCTTTTGCGATAACCGGGCCGATTTTTGTTGATGCTAATGGAAACGGAAAATATGATCCTCCGCCTGCGGACAGGCGCGGCTGGTAACAGACGATCAGGCGCAGGGCCATAAGCGCGCGATGGCGGTGGGCAGTTGCCAAACGATGGGCGAATACTTGTACGCCTCTGGCGTATTGGCGGTACAACAGGAGGGGCTGTGCCCCTCTTATTTTTTGGTGCATACCCGGACGGTTCCTGTCTGGAATGTATATGGTGTCCGCATAGTTCCTTTTCAGATGTGCAACGCGATGAATCTACAATATGGGGCATAAGAGTTACCTGGAGATATTGAGCCGATGAAGCGACTGATCATTGTCGTCGGACTGGTGTTGGTTGGTGTGGGCGGTGGGATTTACATCTACAGCACTGCGCGCTCACGTGATCTATTGGCAGAGCAGATTAAAAACATCCTGGAGGTGGAGATTAGAGTACCGGCAGTTAACCCCGGCGCGCCACTGCTGCTTTTGGAAAATAATATTGAGTCGGTTGAGCTGGTAGCGCGCACTCGACTCGCTGTCGAGACCAGGCTTGGTATTCGAACGCGCAAGGAGGAATTACAATGGAGCGCAAGCGCAGGTAAGCTTTCCGTCGGATCAAAAGATACAAAGAGCGTCTGGTGGCCACCGGCCATAGGCACTCTGACTACCATTCGAATAGAGTACCGGGGCTGGTTTGAGCGGTTTCCTGAAACTTTGCTGTGGGGTCCTGTTGTTGTGGAGAAGTCGTGTGAGGTGAGTGTTTTGCCTGCGACGCCGTTGCACCTGCTTCGTGATGGTGTGATTGACGGCTTTACAATAGGTGAATATTTAGACCCTCGCAGCACAGTGACTTTGCAGCGCTACGGTGACGAGGCGGTCTGGATTCGCCTGTATCCCGAGGCATATTTACCTCCAGATGGTTTCTATAAAGTGACAGCGGAAAATAAAGACTTGCCAATCTCCAAGCATTTCACCTTAGGGATATTTGCCATGGACTACCCGTGGTATTCGCTTGGTTTTCCGCAATACATTGCACTCGATTATGGTCTGGTTGAAAAGTTAGAGGCATTAATTGCACTGATGGAAGCCGATGGGTATCCGGCGTCGGATTTTGCTTTCATCTATGGATTTCGGTCGCCTGCTTTCAACCTTGGCACCATGGAGGAGGATCACGAGTATACGCTGAAGGTTCCCTTTTCGCTGCACCAATATGGGAAAGCGGTAGATTTAGTAATTGATCATAATCACGATCTGGTCATGGATGACTTGAATGGTGATGGGCGTGTTGATATTCATGATGCGGCAGTGATTATGCATTACGTAAATATTCTTGACCGTCAGTACCGAGAGAAAGGGAGCTGGCTGGTTGGAGGGGCCGGACTATACGAGCGCCATGATTTTCGGGGCCGCGTGCAGTCGCCCTATATTCACATTGACATGCGGGGATTTACCAATGAGAGGGGCGAGCTGATTCGATGGCCAGGGTTCTGGCCTGATGGAACACGTATTCGATTCGGTCAGATATGATTTCCGAATCATCTGTGGAAAGCAGAAAAAAGATTGCTTTTTATATGCCTTTCCGAAGATATTTAGATAGATTTTTATAGCTGCTTTATGAGGGGAGAAATTTGATTTTAAGTTGGGCGTTCTCAACAGAGGGTATGAGGTGCGCATAAAGTATATGGCTCTTTGTCAAATAAGTTAGCATTGTTTGATGAAAGATAGTCCCCTCACCTTAATCCTCTCCCCATCGGGGAGAGGGATGGGGTGAGGGGGCTAGAAGAACAAATTGTTATTGACGCAACCTTATCTACAAAAGGCTCAAGAATCTCTATTTACCATCTGTTTCGATCACTAGTTTGCTAACCTATCTGATAAAGAGCCAAGTATGTAATGGGGGTAAGCGTTTGGAACTGAGACGCAAGGGAAGAGAGACGTGGTGGTCGCGGATTGCAGGGCCGTTCGTGGTGGCTCTGTTGCTCGTGCTCTGCGGAAGTGCACTGGCCGAATCAGACTATCCTATTCTCTGGCAGAAACGACTTGCCCTGCGGGTAATGAATGATCCTGTGGTTGCGGATCTCAATGCTGATGGGGAGTACGAAATTGTCCTGTCGGATGTTCGAGGTAACTTGGTTGCCCTTTTTGCATCAAGTGGGAAGCGCTACTGGACATGCAGCGTTTGCCGGGCAGCATTGACTGCGCCGGTGGTGGGGAATTTCACTGGTGACGGGACATGGGACATAGCAGTGGGTGGAGCAGACGGAAGACTGTATTTAGTAGATGGAGCAACGGGCAAGAGTATGGGAAGCTGGCAGGTAGGGAATAGCATTTACAGTGCGCCGACCGTGTTGGCTTTACCTGGTGCAGATCTGAATGGTAAGGATGGGCTATTAATCATTGATGGCCAAGGGACGGTTCTCCTGTACGAGATTGATTACGGAGCGGCACTGGAGCAATGGCGTTTCGCTACGGCTGCGCGTGTCACTGCACCCGCCTCGGCGGGCCATGTGAGAAACCAGGAGAGAATGGACGCGGTGTTAGGCACTGCGACAGGGGAGATCTGGGTTATTGACGTCGGCAGACCGGAGAACGCGCTTAAATATCAGCATCCTGCGGGGATGGTACCTTTGACAATTCTAGGGCTAGGGGATATGAACGGAGATGGGCTAGATGAGGTGGTGTTTGGCGATACCAGTGGGAATCTGTATGCCTTGAAGGCGACTGCAGAGGGTCTTCGGCCTGTGTGGAAAGAACGTGCGCTGTTCAATGTGCCGACGACTGATCCGATATTGACTGACCTGAATAATGATGGGAATGTGGATGTTGTGATTGCGACTGCGAAGAGTTTATTTGCTTTTGATGGAATGACAGGCTCAAAACTGTGGCTCAAGGATTATATTTTGCATTTTAGTATGACTACGTCGCTTGGGCTGGTAACTACGGACCAGGCAGAGAGTTTTCTGACGTTCGGGGATGAAGAGGGCAACTGGCACGTGGTGAATGGGGCGGAGGGTAAAGAGACTGCATATCTTCTGCACCGGGGTATTCACGATCATACTCCGCTGGTACTGGATGCAACTGGTGATGGGCAGGCGGATGTCTTCTTCGTCGCGTCCAATACACGGAAGGTAACGGTGTTTTCGACCCCATTTTCTTTGCCAGAGCGGACTGGTCTGGCGTGGCAGACGCGCGGGGGAAATCTAGCTCGGAATTGTCGGTGGGATGAAGGGTATTTTGCCAGGATCGCAGCCCAGAATACCAAGCTGCGTCAGCAGATCGATATTTTCCTGCAAGCTGCGAAGACGGAAGTGAGTCAGAAGAACTGGGAAGCTGCTCTTTCGGTTTCTGCGGACGTGCTGCGGATTAATCCACGGCATCGCGAGGCGAGGTGGCTAAGGCTATACGCTTGGGTGCGCTCCCACATTGCACTGCTCTTGCTCTCTTGTGTGGCCGGCCTGTCGGTAGTCTTGTGCGTGATGCTGATCGGGCTTCGAGCGCTGCGGCGCTATCGGGCAGTGAAAAAAGCAGATACGGCTGTTACTCAAGATCGCCTGGACGAGGCGGCCAGGCTATACCTGAGAGTTCTTGCAAAGGATCCAGTTAATCAACGGGTAAATGTTTCGTTGGCTCTGGTGTTAATCAAGCTGGGCGATTTTGGTCGCGATTCTATTCCGGTGTTTGAACGGGCGTATCGTGTTCGGTCTGGCGATCCCGCTATACTCAAGGCGCTGGCCACGGCCTACTCACGAGCTGCTCTGGTTGACGATAATGCGCTGAGAGTTTACCTGGATGCGGTGGAGTTGTTTGAAGAGAGAGGCGTTCTGGAATATCTGATCGGGAAGATTTACGAGCGCAAGAGACAGCTGGAATTGGCGGCGCGCTATTTTCGGAATGCGCTTCGGGCTGGGTTGGAGCATGATGACGTGTATAGGACTTTGGCTGACGTGTATCTGCAGCTTGGGTTCCGGACGGCCCGCAATCTAGCGGTATTCGAGCGTGTCCACCGCGTGAATCCTTCGAATCAAGCATACCTCGAGGCGCTGTGTGACGCATACGTTGATGCGAAAAAGATGGATGATGGGGCACAACGTATTTACAAGCAAGTGCTTGCGGTGAATCCCCGCTATATCCCTGCAATGCGACAGTTAGCTGAAATTCGGATTCACAACGGTGCTGTAAAAGAGGCTACAGTATTTGCGCAACAGATTCTGTCTCTTGATCCTGACAACGCGCACGGGCTGTTGCTGTTAAGCCATTGCTATCTGCGTGAAGGGCGAAATGATCCCGAGGCCCTGGGTATATACGAGCAGGCGCTTGTACATTTTCCAGATGATCGTGAGATTCTGAAGACGATAGCACAGATTTACTTTTCGCAAAACCGGCTGAGTGATGCAGCAGTCGAGCTGTATCATCGATCGTATAGTGCCAATCCCAAGGATGTTGTAGTCCTGCTCGCCTTGGCTAAGGTTGCGCGGGAGAGAAACAACGCAGATCTGGGCATTAAGGCGATTGAACAGCTCAACGCACTGGGTCACTGGTCAAATGAGCTGGCATTGCAGCTGGCAGAGGCTTACGCACAGAACAATGTCGTGGAGCTGAAAGCCGAACGGGTTTACCGTGAGGCCGTGAAGGCGTATCCGCACGATACCCGTTACAAGACGCTGCTTTCCCATGTGTTCCTCAAGCAAGGCAAAACGATTCCAGAAGCCATTGCAATGTATGAAGCAGTCCTGAAATCGAATCCCCTTGACCTGGCATTTGGACGCCAGTTGCTGAAGGCGTATAATAAGAACGCACGCTATGAAGATGCTCTTCGGCTGGCTCCGCAGATGTTAAAGGCTTACCCAGACGACAGTGATCTGCAGCGATCGTTAGCGTATGCAAATTTGTACTACAACCGGCTGGATGACGCAATTCGCGAGTATCAGACCATTCTTGAGCGAAACCCCACGGATGAGGAGGCGCTTGTGAATCTTGCGCTGGCCTTTGCCCAGCAGCGCAAAGTGGACGAGGCCTCAGCGCTTTGCTACCAGCGTGCCTTGAAGATCGCTCCGACAAATGAGAGTCTGCATATGATTATGGCCCGTGTGCATGCGCATCGGGGCGATATGGCGTTGAGCGTGGAGGAGTATAAACGGGCACTCAAGGCCAAACCAAAGATTGAGGAGAAGATCGCTGCGGATTGTTTGGCGCTACTGGGCCAGCATCCCGAAGCGATAAAATTGCGTTGGTTTCTCTGCCACTTACTGGTTTCCGTGGGGCGTCTTAAAGAGGCGATCGAGCAGCTCGATGCGATTTTTGAAGATCATCCCGACCAGGTGAAGGAGATCATTGAGTGCCATAGGCAGATTCTGGCAAAGGATCCGCGGAACGTTGGTGCACACTTGCGCAAAGGGATAATGCTGAAGATTCAGGGACGTCTGGAAGAGGCGCGAGAAGCCATCGAGCGTGCTCATGAACTTCAGCCATCGGACGCTGACGTGCGCGCAGAGCTCCAGGATCTTTACGAATTCTTGCTGAACGAGCACGAGGATATTGATATCCGCTTTAATCTGGCACATCTGTATTATCAAGCGGGCGACTACGACAAAGCGATTGGGAATTACCAGAAGGCAGGCCAGGATTACCGGTTGGAGAAGGAGAGCTCGAGGATGCTGGGCAAGTGCTTCCTGGCGAAAGGGATGCTGGATCTGACGTTGCAGGAATTCAAGAAGTTGACGATTGACAATGAGCTAAAAGACCTTCTTTATGACCTTGCAAGCCGCTACGAGGCGAAAAATGATCTTGTTGGCGCCAAAACGGTCTACAGGCAGCTGTTTGCGGCGGACATTGATTACAAGAACGTACGCGAGAAACTCGAGGCGCTGGCTGGCTCAACCAGTGATCCAATAGTGTTTGAGAAAACAACGATCCTGAACAGCTTAAGTGAGGAGGCAAAACGGCGCTACGAACTGCTTGACGAACTGGGACGCGGCTCAATGGGGATCGTCTATAAGGCGCGTGATAATGAACTGGACGACGTGGTCGCACTGAAGATCTTGCCCGACAATCTGTCGAACAATCCCGAGGCAGTAGCCCGATTCAAGCAGGAAGCGCGGTCGGCACGCCGCTTAAGTCACCGCAGCATTGTACGCATCCACGACATCGGGGAAGAGATGGGGCGCAAGTACATCTCTATGGAGTATGTTGATGGAACGAATCTGAAGGACATGTTGCGGAAAAGCAGGAAGTTGCCCTATAAGTCGCTGGTTTTGTATATGCGCCAGATCTGCCAGGCGCTCTCGTATGCGCACAGCATTGGTATTATTCATCGCGACATCAAGCCGGCGAATATTATGATTACGCGCAACGATCAGATAAAGATCACGGATTTCGGGATTGCCAAGATCATGGAGTCGACCGAGGCAACGCTGGCGGGCATGGTAATCGGCACGCCTCTTTATATGTCGCCAGAACAGGTGGAGGGGCGGCCAGTGGACAATCGAGCGGACATCTATGGGTTCGGAGTTACGTTTTATGAACTGGCATCTGGGTTTGTGCCTTTTGCTGAGGGTGATCTGGCCTATCAGCACTTGCACGTGGAGCCGAAACCCCTGACGGGCTATCCGCCAGAATTCGTGCAGATCGTTATGAAATGTTTGAAGAAAAAGCGAGAGGAACGCTGGAGCTCGGTGGACGAAATCCTGTTGAAGCTCGAACAACTATAACCCTCACCAGAGAGCGGAGATAGAGTCCCTCAAGAAGAATCTTCGAATTGTGACCCGGTATATCTGCGGTACATTCGCAGTAGCGGTTCGGAAAGAAAACGGGAACGATCGAAGCTACGTCTGGTTCGGTTGAATTGCCGCACGACGTGGTGTGGGTACTTGAGCGGTTTTTTCGAAAGAGGCTGATACATGGGACAGCGGATAGCTAGGTGGCGAGGATTCGGGGCAGTGGTGAGTCTAGTAATAGTTATGGTGTGGGCTGGCGGGTGTCATCGGCAAAGGGGGCTTCGTCAGCTTCCGGAGGCGGTCAGGATTGCAGTGCTAGATTTTGACGTGCCCGAGATCTTTAACACCCCGAAGGAAATTCGAGGATGGTGGTTTGGCGCACACGATATTTATCGTAATCCATATGCGGGCGAAGCCTTTGCGGATGTTCTGGCACGGCGACTGCGGCAGTTCGCCTTTGTTGACGTTTACTCGCGTAAAGACCTGAAGGTTTACATGGCGATGCAGAAGAACCGGGTGATGAGGGCGTATCCTCAGCTATCAGAGAAGCAGATTGAGGAGCTCCTGGAGCAGATCGAGCCATGGGAGTGGGGGAAGGATTTGGGTGTAGACAGGGTGATCACGGGGAAATTGCTGGTTGGCCGAACCGTGCATAATCGCACTATTCACTGGTGGTATAGTACAGTGGAGGCACAGATTCAGCTGATTGATGCTGAGACTGGGTCTATTGACTTGGAGACGGCGGTGCATAGCACCAAGCAGTTTGCGTCGCAGCAGCGCACCCAGGAGCGGCTGGCGGATCGTTTCGTGCGCAAACTCAAGAAGCGACACCTCCTTGAGTAAAGGCCGGACAAGAGCTAACGATATCGAGAACCGTGCAAGGCAGATGCCTTGCGTGCGGGATGCGAGAAGACAGCAGTTGCGTACATGAGGTGATGACGTTGACAAACATGGATAAGGGGCTCAAACCAAAAGAGATAGTTCAGGCGCTGGACAAGTACATTATCGGCCAATATCGGGCGAAGAAGATGGTTGCCATTGCGTTGCGGAATCGAGCGCGGCGCAAGGAGCTCCCCGAGGAGCTGCGTGACGAGGTGAGTCCGAAGAACATCATCATGATCGGCCCAACAGGTGTGGGCAAGACGGAGATTGCGCGGCGACTGTCGCGCCTGGCCCAAGCGCCGTTTGTCAAGGTAGAGGCGACGAAATACACGGAAGTCGGGTATGTTGGGCGCGACGTGGAGAGCATGATACGCGACCTTACGGATATAGCGGTGAATATGGTGCGCGAGGAGCGTACCGGGGAAGTTCTAGACAAGGCGAAGCAACACACAGAGGAACGGCTGCTGGATTTGCTGCTGCCTGCTCCGCCGACTATCAGGCGTGTTGTACGGCGACGCAACGGCAAAGAGACAGAGACCTACGACGTAGATGAGCCGGCTGAGGGGGAGGCATTGACGCCGCACCAGAAGTGGATGCGCAATCGCGAGAAGCTGCGTGCGAAGCTGCGCGATGGCAAGCTGGAGGATCGCGAGGTTGAGTTCGAGGTAAGGGCGACATCGGCCCCGATGATTGCGGGATTTTCGATTGGCACGGGCATAGAAGAGATGGGACTGGATTTAAAGAATTTTTTTGACAAGGTAATGCCGCCGAAGACGAAGCAACTAAGGATGCTGATCAGTGAAGCACGGCGTGTCCTGACCGACGAAGAGGTGGAGAAGCTCCTTGACATGGACAAGATTATCAAGGAGGCACTCACGCGCGTGCAGGAATCGGGGATTGTCTTTATTGACGAGTTTGACAAGATTGCGGGCCGGGGCACGGCGTACGGCCCCGACGTATCAAGAGAAGGTGTGCAGCGCGACATCCTTCCGATCGTTGAGGGCACAACTGCGTTTACGAAATATGGGATGGTATCGTCGGATCACATTCTGTTCATTGCTGCAGGTGCGTTTCATCAGACGAAGCCGTCGGATTTAATTCCGGAGTTGCAGGGGCGTTTTCCGCTGCGTGTTGAATTGAGTTCTTTGACGGTGGAGGATTTCAAGCGAATTCTCACTGAGCCGGCAAATGCTCTGGTGAAGCAATACCAGGCTCTACTGGCTACTGAAGGGATCGAACTGGTTTTTACAGACGACGGCATTGTGGAGATTGCGGAGTCGGCCTACAGGGTGAATTTGCAGTCGGAGAACATAGGTGCGCGCCGGCTCTATACGGTCATGGAGAAGATTCTTGAGGATATTTCATTTGAGGCCCCAGATTTGCCAGAGAAAAGGGTGGTTATTGATCGGCAGTACGTACAGAATACGCTGAAGGATATTCTCAAAGATGAGGATCTAAGCAAATTTATTCTCTAGGAATGTACAAATAGTTTTGGGCAGGAGGAGTGGTTGAATGACAACAATAATTGAGACAGCGGCACGGGAGATCCTTGACTCGCGAGGGAATCCCACAGTGGAGGTGGAGGTACTGCTTGCCTGTGGAGCACTCGGGCGAGCCGCGGTTCCATCGGGCGCATCAACGGGCACTCATGAGGCGCTGGAGTTGCGCGACGGGGATGCGCGGTATCTAGGGAAAGGCGTAACGAAAGCCGTGGAGAATGTAAATTCAGTGATTGCCACTGCATTGCAAGGAGACGATGCTACGGACCAGGTGGCTCTTGATCAGAAGCTTCTGGAGCTGGATGGGACAGAGAGTAAAGAGAATCTGGGTGCCAATGCCATTCTGGGCGTTTCAATGGCTGTGGCAAAGGCTGCGGCAGAGGCGCTGGGCTTGCCTTTATATCAATATCTGGGCGGAGTGAATGCGAAAACGCTCCCCGTACCGATGATGAACATTCTCAATGGCGGCAGGCATGCAGATAATAACGTTGATCTGCAAGAGTTCATGGTGATGCCGGTTGGCGCGCCTTCGTTCAAAGAAGCTCTGCGCATGGGGACAGAGGTGTTTCACCATCTTAAGGCGGTTCTGAAGAAGCAAGGACTCAACACGGCAGTTGGTGATGAGGGGGGCTTTGCGCCCAATTTGCGCTCAAATGTAGAAGCCATTGAGGTGATCCTTAAGGCGATTGAGAAGACCGGCTACAAGGCAGGAGAGGAGATTTTCCTGGCGCTCGACCCTGCAGCAACTGAATTTTTCCAACCGGACAAGAAGATTTACGTCCTGCAAGCAGAGAAGGAAAAAGAGAAAGACGCCGCAGCCATGGTTGCTTTTTACCAGTCTCTGGTAGACCAGTTTCCAATTCTATCTATCGAAGACGGCCTGGCCGAAGAAGACTGGGAAGGCTGGGCACTGTTGACTAAGGCGCTGGGGAGCAAGGTGCAGCTGGTTGGCGATGATCTATTCGTGACGAATACCAAGCGACTGTCGCGCGGCATTGCACAGGGTATCTGCAACTCGATTCTTATTAAGGTGAACCAGATTGGGACGTTGACCGAGACATTCGATTGTATCGAGATGGCCAAATGCGCGGGCTACACGGCTGTGGTTTCACACCGGAGCGGCGAGACAGAAGATACAACTATTGCCGACATTGCGGTTGCTGTGAACGCAGGGCAGATTAAAACGGGATCGGCAAGCCGTACTGACCGGGTTGCCAAATATAATCGGCTGCTGCGCATCGAGGAAGAATTGGCGGCAACGGCTGAGTATAAGGGGCTGCAGACGTTCTACAATCTTAAAGAGATCGTGTACAGTGACAAGGCGTGAGCCGCAGGGATCAAGCCTTGACGCGAACTCGCGGTGAGAATCTGAAGGCGCTAGTATGCTGACAGGGGTTGGCTTTGTCTATAGCGGCTGGCACGTTGCTTCAGGATTTTGCATTTTCGGCTAGTGATTCTCGACTAGTCCGCCATTGTTCCTATGTGCAACTGCAAGCTCAGCGCGATGGCATGCGTATCCTCGATCTGCTGTAGGTGATCAGCAGAGGATTTCAGTCTGCCATGTATGGTGAAGAGAAACGGACCATGGGGCTTTTCATGGCGGAGTTGATACGTGTCAGGCATTGGTACCTTGTCTGGCTCGTTTTGCTCGGACTGGGGGCGTGCGCCACGCAGCCGATTGTGACGCAAGAAATCATAACGGTGACGGGCAGAGGATACGCTCGCGATTTTGTAGCACCAGTAATTGAGCCGCCAACGCGATATATGAAGAATCTCTGGGCAAATTTGTCTATTGAAGCGAGGGGCACGGCGAAGCCGCAGGCCGTCATTGCAAATCCGCTGCAGCGCAAGTTGATGGGGCAACTGCACGCCAGGAGTAATGCCAAGCGTGCGCTGGCGCAGAAAGTGGAAGAGTTAAAAATAACGGAAAATATCACACTGGCTGAGTACCTGGAGACTTATCCTGCTCTTCGCCCGCAGGTCGAAGCGCTCATTGGGAATGCTGATATCGTCCAGGAAGACGAGCTGGCTGATGGCATCTGGAGCGTGCGTGTGAAGTTGAAGTTGGCTGCGCTGGCAGAGCTGATCGAACCTCAGAAGTTGCCAGAGTCGAGTAAGCAGAAGCAGACGCTCCCCCAGACAATTCGGGAGAAGGCAGAAGCGCAGGCAATCTGGAATGCACGCGACAGGCTCATGTACTATATCGCAGGACTTGAAATTCAATCCGGAGCAACAGTTTCCGAATGGATGCGGCGAGATCCGAGGTTGTACCAGCACGTGCGGGCTATGGTGCAAAATGCTCCAATTGTTGATACGCGTTACCCGGACGATGGGGTATGTGAGGTGGATTTGGAATTTGATCTCGCTGAGATTCGTGCACTGCTGCATTAAGCGTTTTAGAGCTATAGATTGTAATGGATGTTAAAAAGCATGTCCGGGTGTACTTTGTGATCTATGAAACCTATTATTCTCGCCTCAAACTCACCTCGCCGAATTGGACTTCTCAAAGCCACGGGCTTGCGATTCAAGATTCAGCCGAGCACGATTGACGAAGGCCAGATCAGTCTTGTGCGGCCGCGCGACCGGGCTATCAAGGCTGCTCTTCTCAAGGCGAGCGCAGTTGCCACGAGCCTTGGCAAGGGCGTGGTGATTGGTGCTGATACCATTGTGTGCCTCGGAGACAAGATATACGGTAAGCCGGCTGACCGCCTGAGTGCTGAGCAGATGCTACGCTCGCTGAGCGGTCAGACGCATTGTGTGATTACCGGCCTGGCGATCCGCGAAGTGCAACATTCGACAGCGCTCCTGGATGCTGTGGAAACTCGGGTAAAGATGCGGCACATTTCGGACGAGGAGCTGCAGTGGTATCTGGATTCAGGGGAGCCTTTTGATAAAGCAGGCGCGTATGGTATCCAGGGGCTTGCCGGAAAATTTGTGGAGCACATAGAAGGATGTTACTTCAATGTGGTGGGACTTCCTTTGCCACGCCTGATTGAAATGCTGTCGCAATTTATTGATACCTCATCGCTCACTATTCCTGATAAGTTCTATCGGTCAGAGTAGGATGTCACCATGCGAGAAGGTGAGGGGGCAACTACTTATCAAATATCTCGGGTTTGTGGTCTTGCGCACGAGATTTATACTGGTCTTGTTGCGTGGAGAGTTTAAGACGATAGCGGCGGATGATGAGTCCACCGACAATTCCGAGGATAAGGAACAGGATAAGGTTTATCACGAGAGCACGCACACTATCCAGGCCGTAGATATTTTCAATGGCGTTATAGATAGACCAGAGGAGCAGATTTAAAGGCCCAGCGGCTGCGCCAAGCACAAGCCACAACCTGGCTTCACCGGTCCAGATTTTCTCACGTAGGGCCGCTATGAGCACAATCACAATAGATGGCGTCAGAAATGCCAGCACGAAGAACAGAAAGTTGATAAAGCCCTCGTTGAGTATTAGCTTCAGCATCGAGCTTACTTACTCCCCAGTGGACTGATTATTTAAACTCAATATCCTACTCCCCAGGCCTTTACATCTTCCTAAACAACACTTCCTCAGGAGCTAACGTAATATAAAAACGCGCAGCGCCGTGATGTATTTGGTAGTTACATGCGCTCTGGTGCCGATACTCCCAGAATAGATAACCCGTTGGCAATTGTAATGCGAAGACATTCAATCAGGGCGAGCCGTGCCTGGGTTAATTCTTGATTGTCAGGGACCAGAACGCGATACTCGCTCTCTTTTGTTCCAATTGTAAAGTATTGATGAAAGGCGCCGGCCAGCTGGCGCAGGTAGAGAGTAAGATGATGCGGCTCAACCGCTTCCGCAGATTTTCTGATCACCTGTGGCAGCTGCGCAAGTAGCATGATGATGTCTTTCTCTTCAGCGGTTTCAAGGAGTGCGATATTAGCACGTTCGGCTCCCCGGTACTGAATGCCAAGTTCAGCGCCCTTTTTGAAGATCGAGCAGAAGCGGGCATGGGCGTATTGGACGTAGTAGACCGGATTGTTCATTGAGGTGTCTTTTGCCAGCTCCCAGTCAAATACGAGGTGGCTATCGGCACTGCGCATGAGGAAGAAGAAGCGCACGACATCGCGTCCAAGCTCGTTGATCATCGATTTGAGGGTAATGAAATCGCCACTGCGGGTAGAGAGCTTGGTGCGCTCGCCATCTTTGAGCAGAGTGACCATTTGAATTATGACGCAGCGGAGCGCAGAGCTCGGATATCCGAGGGCTTCGATACCTGCGGCGAGTCGAGGAACGTAGCCGTGGTGATCCCCACCAAAGGCATTGACCAGGACGTCGTAGCGGCGTTCGTACTTGAATCTATGGTAGGCAAGGTCAGGAGCGAGGTAGGTTGGCTCGCCGTCGCGTTTCACGAGCACGCGGTCTTTTTCGTCTCCATACTCTGAGCTACGGAGCCACCATGCGCCGTCGTGCTGGTAGGCCTTATTGCGTGCTTTGAGTTCGTCGAGCGTTTCGCGGACTTTGCCCTCATGGTGCATTGCCGATTCGCAGATCCATTCATCGAATGTAATGCCCAGGCTCTTCATATCCTCGTCAATAGAGCGGAGGATTTCTTTTGTGGCGTAGTTGGTGAAGAAGCTAACGTCAGTTTCGTTCTTGCGACTATCGCCAATCTCGCTGACCAATGGCCGGGCAATTTCAACGAGGTATTCGCCCTGATAACCATCCGGTGGCAGTGCGGCCTTGGTGCCGAGTTGCTGTAGGTAGCGAGCACGCAGCGATTCGCCTAGTTTTTTCATCTGCACGCCAGCATCGTTAAAGTAGTACTCGCGTGTAACTGCGTAGCCAGCGGCCTGGAGGCATCGGGCTATGGTATCGCCCACCACGGCATTGCGCGCATGGCCGATGTGGAGCGGGCCCGTAGGATTGGCGCTAACGAATTCCACAAGGGCACGCTTTCCGTGTCCAATGTCGCAGCGACCGTAGTGCGCCTGCTCGCTGGAGATGTGGCGCAATATTTCACCGTGGGCATTGTTCGTGACAGCAAAATTGATAAATCCCGGGGGGGCGGCATTCACGCGCGCGATCATAGGATCAGCAGCAACGAGTTCCGCAATTGCGTTGGCGATTTCCATGGGTGATTTCCGCAAAGCTCGGGCCAGGAGCATGGCTACCGGAGTGGCAAAATCGCCGTACTCCTTATTCTTTGGAATTTCAATGGTGATGGGGGTAGGAATTTCTTCTCGTCCAAGCGCTCGCATGTAGCGCTGCGTAGCATCATGAACAAGCGATTCGATATGCTGATTGATGTCCATATAGAAAAGCGAATTTCTTGGGCTTACTGGTATTCTCTGCGCTCTCTTCTATTAATGAGGGCACTAAATAATAGGTTACAGATTTTAAATCTCTCGCAAAGACGCCAAGAACGCAAAGTTGTCGTTTTCTTTGTGACTTTGCGGCTTTGCGAGAAACTTTAATAAATCATAACAGTCTCACCAAGATGCACACTGGATGTTATATTTGGATCTTACTTGGAAACTTCAATGATATCGAGTGGACTTTCGAGCTCGATTTCAAGTTGGTCGCGCTGTTCATACAGGAAAACGGTTCCTTGAAGCGTAATGTTTGCTCCTTCTGTAATTTGATCACGTTTCTTGACGCCAGTTGCAATACTATTCCAGAAGGGCACAGCAATGCTTCCAGAAGAATCGGTAACAGTGAGCAGAGTGCCACCGCTCACGGAGCGGGCTGCTGTAATCTTACCTTGAATGGAGACCTTCTTGCCTATGGTGGCTCTTGTAATCTGGCTGATAGGAATGATCTGGCGCGGAGTAGGCGCGGGAGTCGGTGCGGAGGAGAGCTGCGCAAGTTCTTCGGGCGGAACAACGCGAAGATTCTTGTGATCGAA
>CAYVXD010000007.1:0-63441 GCA_964454265.1 uncultured Candidatus Sumerlaeota bacterium
GGCACAGATCCAAGCAACTGCCGTACACTTGCCGAGATATGAAAACACTGAAGTTGTTCAATGCATCAGAGGCTTTCTTGCTAACCTATCTGACAAAGAGCCTTATTTTTTGAGACCTTTGGCTACTGATTGTGCTTACCGGCAGTGTTTCCAAATCATTGATTCCTTCCCTGTTTTACTCTATTGCATTTCATAAGTCAGTGAGGTTGCCCTACACCCTCTTATAAGCGGCCCGGAACAATCGAATGCCTGAATTACACTTTGACAACAGGCATATATGTTTGTTACAAAGCTGAAATTGTATTTGATAAGCGGACATTGTCAAAATTTGATAACATGAAGCGCATAACCATCCTAGGATCAACAGGGTCTATTGGCACTAAGACACTGGCAGTAATACGTGATTTTTGCGATCAATTCAGAGTAGTGGGACTCTCAACTTTTGCAAATCTTTCATTGCTTCAGGAGCAGATCGAAGAATTTCGACCTCCGGCCGTTGCCATTGTAGACACAGCCAAAGTCAATGACGGCCGGGCACTTGCTCGGCAATTTCAGATTCGAGCCCTGTTTGGTGTTGAAGGATTGATAGAGCTAGCGAGTGAGATCGAGACGGACCTGCTTGTCGTGGCAACAGTGGGGTCTGTTGGACTTCTTCCTACGCTGAAAGCCATTGAAAAAGGCATCACCATAGCGCTGGCGAACAAGGAGGTTCTGGTGACCGCAGGCCAGCTGGTCATGCGTGCTGTCGAGCAGCACGGAAGTCAGATCATTCCTATTGATAGCGAGCACAACGCTATTTTTCAATGTCTGCAGGGAACCGACCGGAATGCAATTCGGCGCATTATTCTCACTGCCTCGGGAGGCCCTTTTCGTACGAGTTCCAAGGAAGAAATTGAAAAGGCAACACTGGAAGAAACGCTGCAGCATCCTACGTGGGCGATGGGCCCCAAGATTACAGTAGACTCCGCTACGCTTATGAACAAAGGGTTCGAGGTCATCGAGGGACATCATCTCTTCGGCGTGGATGTCCACAATATCGAGGTCGTTATACACCCGGAAAGTATAATTCACTCGATGGTAGAATTCGTGGATGGATCAATCCTGGCACAGCTAGCACCTCCAGACATGTATCTGCCTATTCAGAACGCGCTGACGTATCCTCGTAGGTGTCCGACGAAGCTTCCCTCACTGGATCTTACGGAAGTTTCCAAGCTGACGTTTTTCGCGCCCGATTTTTCCCGCTTTCCATGCCTGCAATACGCATACAATGCGGCAGTCAAGGGAGGAACCATGCCGGCAGTATTAAATGCGGCAAATGAAGTGGCTGTTAATCGCTATCTGCGCAAAGAGATTGGATTTTCACAGGTGCCCGAGATCATCAGTCGCGTTATGGCTGAGCATAGTGTCAGTGACGCACCCAGCCTTGAGGAAATTCAGACTGCGGATGCCTGGGCACGCGAGAAAGCACAGCATTATGAGTAGTATCATTGGACTCCTGGCCATAATATTCACCTTTGGCATTGCCATTCTGGTCCACGAATTTGGCCATTTCCTCTTTGCCAAGCTCTTGGGCGTTGGCGTTGAGGTCTTCTCGATCGGATTTGGCAAAAAACTGATCAAATTCAAAAAGGGAGAGACAACATACGCCCTGAGTGTGATCCCCTTTGGTGGGTATGTCCAGCTCAAGGGGGCCATCCCCATCGAAAAGGAAAAGACAAGTGAGCCGGAGAAGAAACCGGACGACAAAGAACCATCCGCTGAAACACAGAGTGTGCCACCTCGTGGCAAAACCCTTCCAGATAGCGAGAAACCAGCAACTACGTCTGAAGTGATCTATAGCGACATTCTGTCGCTGCGACAAAAACCACTTGGGACAAAATTGGTGATTTTAAGCTCCGGTGTGTTCTTCAATTATCTCACTGCTGTATTAGTGCTCACCTTTCTGATCGCTGCCGGCTACGAGGAGAACGCCCCCTTTCCACCGGTGATAGGCCATATTGATAAAACATTTCCGCATGACCAATATGACATTAAGGTTCAGGACAGTATACTCGCGGTTAACGAATCTGAAACCGAGAACTGGACAGACATCGAGCTGGCACTCCTGAGCCTGACCAAGGAAGAGCAGCCTGAGGTTACCTTAACTGTACAACGAGATGGCCGTAAATTGCGACAGCAGCTTCCGCTGTTCTTCGCCGATGATCTCACCTCGCCGCTGGTGGCAATGATTCATCCTGACGTCCCGGCATATGTTGGCAATATTATACCGAATAAGCCAGCGGAGAAAGCCGGATTAGAAGATGGCGATTTTGTCCGATCCATCAACGGGATTCCGACAGACAGCTGGTACGATATGGTGGACATAATTAGGGAGAACGTCGGAAAGCCCCTGGACTTTGAAGTGCAGCGTGGAGAGCAATTTTTGCACCTGATAATTACTCCAAAGCCCCGGGCAGACAAGCCTCAAATGGGGGAAATCGGCATTGCACGGGGTAATCCGACGAAGAGATTGCTTCGCGAACCGCTGTTTACTTCGTTCATAAATAGCTTTGGGCGAAGCTATAACATTTCGCTGTTCATCGTCTATACGATGTACGACATGATTAGCAGAATGAATCTCACTCTGCTTAAAGAAAATGTTGGGGGGCCGATTGCTATTGCCGTCATTTCGTACAAGACTGCACAACGAGACTTGAAGGATTTCTTACTGTTTTTCGCCGCTTTTAATATCATGCTCCTGATTCTCAACCTTCTTCCCATTCCGGTACTGGACGGAGGTCACATTCTGATCTCCATAATTGAGGCAACACTAAAACGGTCTATTCCTGCACACATCCTGATCAAAATCTATACGACGTTTCTCCTGCTCTTGATCGGCGTAGCAATTCTGGTCACCTACAACGATATCATCATGAATATATGGAGGCTCGGCATTAGCAGATGACAATTGCGCGACGCCAGAGCGTAGCAGTCAGGATTGGCAATGTTGAAATTGGCAATGGTGCTCCGATTAGCATTCAGTCAATGACGAAAACGAAAACCACTGATGTGAGGGCGACGCTTGAGCAAATCCAGGCACTATGCCGTACGGGCTGCGACATTGTGCGTGTTGCAGTTCCTGACAGTGCATCAGCCGATGCACTTCGAGAGATTGTCGCCTCTTCGCCCTGCCCTATCGTGGCTGACATCCATTATTCGGCGAGCCTCGCGCTAATGGCTCTGGAGGCCGGCGTACACGGGTTGCGCTTGAACCCTGGAAACATCGAACGCCATGACGACGTTGCGCGGATCGTTGAGAAAGCCGGACAAAAGCATATACCTATCCGGATTGGTGTCAACGCAGGTTCTCTTGCCCGCGGCTACCGCCAACAGGTAGAGCAGGGCAAAATGGGATTGGCGGAAGCAATGGTGGCCAGCGCCCGTGAGTTTATCAACCATTTTGAATCCATGGGATTTCGACAAATAAAGATCTCGCTGAAGGCATCGGATATTCTCACCACTGTACAGGCGTACCAGTTGCTTGCACACGAGTGCGATTATCCGTTTCACGTGGGCATTACGGAAGCAGGCGTAGGCCGGACAGGCATTATCAAATCAGCTGTAGGCCTCGGAATTTTGATCTTCGAAGGCTTTGCCGATACCATTCGTGTCTCCCTGACAGACGATCCTTGCCAGGAAGTTGTGGTGGCAAAGAAAATTCTCCAGTCCCTGCGACTGGCCAACGACGGCCCGCAGGTGGTCTCCTGTCCAACATGTGGACGCACGGATATTGATGTGGAAAGCATCGCAATAAAAGTTGAAGAAGCCCTTGCTGAGGAGACGATACCCCTCAAAATCGCTATCATGGGATGCGTGGTGAATGGCCCGGGCGAGTGCAGAGATGCCGATGTCGGTATCACCGGAGGCAAAGGTGTAGGGCTGGTGTTCCGCAAGGGTGAAATTGTGCGAAAGGTTCCGGAAGCCGAGCTGGTGAATGCCTTGTTGGAAGAAGTGGCAAAAGTGAAACGCGAACATTTGCAGGCACCTCGTAGATCCAGATCCTGAGGATGCTCACGAGCAAACAAAGCTGCAAGATGGGGTGCATGAGCACATATTGATACAGCGACTGTTGAACCATGCAAGGCCCTTTAACGCTACTCAATGCCCTGGAACTGAGCACCTCCTATCTTGCGAATCGAGGTATACAAACTGCGCGGCTGGACGCCGAGGTGCTGCTTGCCCACGTTCTGGGCGTCAGCCGGCTGGATTTATATCTCAGTTTCGACAAACCGCTCGCTGATGGAGAAAAGTCTTCTTTCCGAGAGACAATTACGCGGCGTGCGGCATTCGAACCGGTGGCGTACATCACAGGAAAAAAGGAGTTCTATTCCCTCGACTTTGTCGTAACGCGCGACGTCCTGATTCCGCGTCCGGAGACCGAATTGCTGGTAGACAAATGCCTGGAATGTGGTAAGCGCCTGGAAGCCCGGCTTGACAAGCCAATACAGATTTTTGAAATTGGCACTGGATGCGGAGCAATTGCCATTTGTCTTGCGCGTGAGCTAAAGCACTCGCAGATAATCGCTAGCGACGTTTCTGAAAAGGCGCTGGCCGTTGCAGCTGACAACGCCAGGCGCTGGGGAGTGATTGACCGTACTCTATTCCTCCACGGCGACCTTTTATGCGAATTTAATCAACCTCTGGATATTATTGTCAGCAATCCGCCATACGTTGCTTTTGGAGAGCGCGAGGCACTCCAGCGCGAGATCACAGAGTACGAGCCTGCGCAAGGCATATTCGCTGGTGAACGTGGCACAGAAGTTATTGAGAAGATTATCCACCAGGCCGCGAGCCGGTTACAGCCAGGCGGGTATCTGCTACTTGAGTTCGGGCAGGGGCAGAGAACAGAGATTGAACGTATTCTCAAAGCTACGCGTGCATACAATAGCATCGAGGTATTTCTTGATTATCAGAATATAGAACGGATTGTGCAGGTAAAAAAGCATGCATAATGAGGTGTGCAAATCATTATCGGATCCAGGGGCAAAGATTGTGTGGTTAAGAACGCCGCATGGAAAAGTGCATCACTGATAAACGAGGTGAAAAACAATCATGGATAAAATCGTGCTAGAAGGTGGCCGTCGTCTGCAAGGTACTGTTACGATCAGTGGGTCAAAGAACGCATGCCTGCCTTTAATGACGGCAAGCTTGCTGGGAGACTCTCCGACACAGCTTAATAATGTGCCGAATTTGCGCGACATTACGACCATGATGATCATGCTGGGAGAGCTTGGCGCAAAAGCCTCGCTAAAGGGGACAACATTGACAATTGACCCCCGAGGGTTCTCTGTTCCCAAGGCGCCCTACAACATGGTACGCAAGATGCGAGCCTCGATTTATGTACTTGGGCCGCTCATTGCCAAGCTAGGTAGAGCAATAGTTTCCTTACCCGGAGGTTGCGCGATTGGCCCGCGGCCAATTGACCTCCATCTCAGCGGGCTGGCAGCTTTAGGTGCTGACATCAAACTGAGTCATGGCTATATCTTGGCGGACAATCCGGGACTAAAAGGCGCAGAGATTGTGCTTGAAGGTGCACATGGATCGAGCGTTGGCGCTACCAATAACGTCATGATGGCAGCCGTGCTTGCCAAGGGCATCACAACCATCCGAGGCGCAGCATGCGAACCAGAAGTCGTGGAGCTCGCCGCAATGCTGCGTCAAATGGGCGCCCGCATCGAAGGAGAAGGTACATCTACAATCACTATCACTGGAGTTAATGGACTTCAAGGCGCCGATCATACCGTGATTCCTGATCGGATTGAGGCCGGGACCTTCATGACCATGGCAGGCATTACACAGGGGGACATCTTGATCAAGGGCTGCCGAATTGACCACATGGAGGCGATAATAAACAAGCTCCTCGAGATCGGAATTGAAGTTACCCATCAGGATGATGGTGTACGCGTGCAAGGGACAGATCATCTGAGGCCAGTTTCAATCCGCACGCTCCCCTATCCTGGTTTCCCCACAGATATGCAGGCACAGTTTACCGCGCTCCTCTGCCTGGCTGAGGGACAAAGCACTGTGACAGAAACAATATACGTTGACCGCTTTATTCACATCGCCGAGCTCCTGCGGATGGGCGCTGATATCCAGTTACATCGCGGGACGGCAATTGTCCGGGGCGTTAAGAAGCTCAGTGCGGCTTCGGTGATGGCGTCTGATTTGCGTGCCAGTGCTGCGCTGATTGTTGCTGGACTCGCAGCCGAGGGGCACACAGAGGTGTCGCGCGTCTATCACATTGACCGGGGCTACGAACGCATCGAGCAAAAGCTGGCTTTGTTGGGCGCTAAGATCGAACGTATTAACACCACAAAGACAGAAGATCTGGAATCTGCAAATAGCCACTGGGGCGATACGCCCAATCCGTGAGGGCCTGAGAGCGTGCGGACGAAGTCCTGCTGGGGGCATCGCCCGGGACTTCTGGAGAAGCTAAGGCGTTGCTGAGTCGAACATTTGCCAAGTTCTGGTGGGACACGTACGACTTCCTTGGCCATTTCTTGCTGGCTAACATTCTTTCCTTCTTTACAAGCCTTCTTGTGATTCCAATCCCTGGCATTTGGGCAGCATTTCTGTATTTTGCTGCCCAAATTACGGACGAGCGGGGACCTGAGTTTGTTGACTTCTGGATCGGATTCAAGCGATACTTTTTGCGCAGCGCGCTTCTTACCCTAATTGGCGTTCTTGTAATCGGTGTTCTTGTTGTCAATATACTATTCTATATGAATTCAGCCGTGGTGCCTGCCTCACTGCGTATTCCTGCTGCCATTGCGGCTGGCTTGTGCTTCTGGGCGATCATCTTTGTGCTCATGGTTCTGGTTTATGCCTATCCGGTCATGGTCACTCAGAACACGGAGCTCGGAAAAACGCTCAAGCGCGCGGCACTCATTGTGCTGGATAATCCACTCTACAGTTTTGTGGTGCTCATAATGCTAGCCGGTATCTTGGCACTAGCTCTACTAACCTATGTCGGCATTGTAGTGTTCCTTTATGCGCTGAGCGCCACTATGGTCAACAGTGCATTGGACAATGTAATGAAAAAATACGCCGATCGGCAGGCAGCACAGCAAGCACAAGAACAACCACAGGAACAGCGCCGTCTCACATCGTGGATACAAATCAAGGACGAGGAAGAGCGAGAGAAGAAACACGATCGTTACAAACGGTCAATCCGAGAAATTTTTAAACCCTGGGAATACTGACCAGCGACGGCATGTCTGCCGTCTCCCCGTGCGTAACCGGGACGATGATGCATAAGCTACGTCCTGACCAGTATGCGCCGGGCAATCCCCCAGGCGGATAGACCATATCCGGAAGAACAAGACATCCTGACCCGGGACCATTGCGATGCCCAACTTGTTTGAAGAAATTCAACCCGAGCTATACCGGCTGAAGCAATTCTGGATCTTATGCATTTGCCTCCCAGTTTTTTACCTCATTATATGCATTATCATTGATAACTACGTCTTTCTCAAGCATGATATTCAAGGGTTCAAGCCCCTGTCGCAGAAGACATACCGTGTAGTTCTCATTGTCTTTACGGTGATCATCTTCTCTGGTCAGGTTATGCTTCTATGGCTCAAGATGATCTTTACGCAGCGCCTGAAGCGATTTCTGGACAATGCGACTGCATTTGGGCAACAGTTGCGGAGGCAGCTGCTGGTCCTGGCAGCGGTCTGTGATATCGTGGCGTTTCTTGGGCTGGTTCTCTTCTTAATCAACGGAGACCTCCGAACCATGTTCTTCTCCGGTATCATCGCCCTTTTCTACTACGCACAAATTTATCCATCTGAAACCAGTGTACGCAAGGTGATCCACCATCGCTAACAAGCCAGAAAAACCAAACTATACATGCTTCCTAGCGAAATACCTGCGCGTAAGATCGGGATATTGCGCCTGAGTGAGCGCTTGAATACCAGTCCGTAGAACGCCTTTTGGGAATACAGCAAATTGGAAATGGCGATATCTGTGCCCGGGAAGCAACAACGATGAACAGTGGATATGCAAAAAGTGCCATTTCGGTATCGGCTCTGACGATCCTGAGCAGGGTTACGGGCATGATCAAGCTCGCCCTCCTTGGTGCCGCGCTGGCACTGAGCCGGATCGCGGATGCTTACTGCGTTGCCAACATTCTACCGAACATGATTTACGAATTCGTCCTGGGCGGCATCATCACCGCGGTCTTCATCCCCCTGTTTGTTGAATACGTGGGCAAGGATGGGAATCACCGTCAGGCGTGGGAGAGCGCGAACGTCATTCTGGGTTTTGCACTGCTTGTACTCTCAGGAGTGACAGTTCTGGCAATACTGGTTGCGCCATTGGCGATCAAGCTGCAGACGCTACTCATTGTTGACGAAGAGAATCGGCGTCTCGCAGTATACTTTTTTCGCATCTTCGCCATTCAGATGGTCTTCTATGGTTTGAGCGCTGTCTTCACCGGCATTCTGAATACCTTTAAACACTTCGCGCTTCCGGCTTTCGCGCCCATCATGAATAATGTTACGGTCATTGGCACCGTGATACTTTATCTGGCGCTGCCCGGCTTCGGCAATACCGGGCTGGCCATTGGCACCACGCTTGGTGTTGCCATGATGGCTGCGGTGCAGATCCCCTTATTGATAAAGATTGGCATGCCTCTCAAGCCGCGGCTCAATCTTCGTCATCCCATTATTGGCACTGTGTTTGGGCTGGCTCTGCCTGTTATTGGCTACATTGCGATCAATCAGATTGGGTTAATTGTACGGACCAACCTGGCCTATCAATTTCCTGGCGGATTTGCTGCTATGCAATGGGGCTTTAGCTTTTTCCAGCTGCCTTATGGTATCTTTGCTGTGGCACTGGCAACGGTTCTCTACCCCAGTCTGTCACGCTATGCCGTCGAGAAAGACTGGAGTGCGTACCGCGAGACATTTTCCACGGGAATCCGCTGGACTTCAGTGATCATGCTTCCCGTGACGCTTGGCTACGCGCTAATCAGCTACCCGGCCATTAAGATCGTTATGGAACATGGTCATTTCACGGAGGCAAATACTGAATTGCTGGCGAGCATACTATTCTACTATTCGCTGGGTCTCTTTTCGTTCAGCCTTTATATGTTTACCACGCGCGTGTTCTATTCGCTCCGCGATACGCGCACGCCCATGTGGATTAATGCCGTGGGTGTGGGGATCAATATCGTAGGAAATATCATTCTGGTGCAATACATGGGAGTCCAAGGCCTGGCACTATGTACTGGCATCACCTACACTGCAATGCTCGCCTTGTCGCTGAGAATCCTCAAGCGCCGACTCGAGCATCTCGACGGCAGACGGATTTTTAATTCCCTCCTAAAGATGATGGGCGCCACTGCTGGCATGGCGATATGGACAGCATTTGCCGTTAATCAGATACGCCTTCATGCGTTGCAGCTGACGATAATACCACAAATTACCGCACTAATCGTCTTGATTTTTGTCGCTGCGCTTATCTATATTGCACTTGCCTGGGCTTTACGAATGCAGGAGCTTAAGCCTATCAGAGATTTACTCGCTGGCAAGAAGGTCTAATACCAGAATCCTAGGAGCACGGCAGGCCGGCAAACGAGGAACTGGCACACATGTTTCTTTTCCGACCGATCGTAGTACTGTGGACCTTGCTTCCCTTCGTCATTAGCTTCATCCGGGATTGGCACCGCTGGATTCTCTTCGGCCGCCCCAGGCTATTTACTACGGCGCAAAAGAAGGAACGTGCTCGTGCTCTGACAAACACGATCGCCTCACTTGGCCCTACGTTTATCAAGCTGGTTCAGGTTCTCGGCATGCGCGAGGATATCTTGCCAAAGCTGTATACCGATGAATTTAAGACGCTGCAAGACAAGGTTCCACCCTTTGCCTTTCGCAAGGTCAAAAAGATAATCAAGGCTGAGCTGGGAAGAGACATTAACGAAATCTTCGATAGCTTTGATCCGGCCGACATTGCTGCGGCTTCACTTGGCCAGGTCCACAAGGCCCGATACCGCGGAGAGGAGGTGGCGGTAAAAATTCTCCGGCCAGACGTTGAGGCTAAGGTGAATGCCGATTTGAAAGTTCTGGGCACATTGATTCTCCTGCTCAACCATTTCATCATCAGCCACTACTTGCGCAGTCTCTGGATTGTGTATCAGGAATTTTCAAAAATGATTCGTGACGAAATGGATTTTTTAAAAGAGGCGGCCAATGGAGAGCGTTTCCGTCGCGACTTCGAGGCAAATCCGCAGGTCATTATCCCCAAAATCTATCACGAAATCTGCACCCGCAAGATTCTGGTGTTGAAATTCTATGAAGGGACACGAGTTGACAACATTGAGGGGCTAAAAGCCTTGAACATTAGCCCTGATGACCTGGTCAAGATTCTCGTTGACCTTTATACCCGGCAGGTACTGATTCATGGCTTTCTGCATGCAGATCCGCATCCTGGCAACCTGCTGGTCACACAGGAAAAACGACTGGTTATTGTGGATTACGGCATGACTGTAACCTTTGAGCCAGAAGTGAAAATGGAGCTGCTCAAGGTTTCAATTGCTGCGGTACGTCAAGACATCCATGGTGTGGTGAACGGATTTTATAAGCTGCGGATGGTTGATCCGGAGATCAACATTGCCACACTGCGCGATGCAGCGCAGGTGCTGATGAGTATTCAGTTCACCACGAAATACCGGCCACAGCTCATTCAGCAGATCGCGGACGACATTCTGAAGACGTTCTACAAGTTTCCCCTGCGCCTGCCTTACAATCTAGTGTATTTGTTCCGGGCTGCAACGCTGGTTGAGGGGATCGGCATCTCGTTCGACCCTAATTTCAATGCTGTGCGTGTTGCCACGCCCATTGTGAAAAACGTGGTGAAAGAGGTTTACGTTGAGCCCGAGCGGCGATGGTCCGACCGCCTGATTGACAAAGCGCGTGACGTACTGGAATTTCTGGAGAATCTTGAAAAGGTGATCCTTCGTGCCGAGCGCGAGCAGCTCAAAGTAAAGGCACATGCAGAAGATATCCTGGAAATCGAACGCTTTCTGTCAATCATCCTGAAGCGGTCGCTCATCGGCATCCTTGCGATAGGACTGGCAGTGGTATCCGCAATCCTTTATATCTCGCTAAAGAGCGAGCTTTTGCTTATTGCGAGTTTTGTAATCTCTTTTCTAATCATGCTTTTCTTGATTCTGCTACCCATTCGCAGGCGTCTCCATCTTTGATCATATTTGCCAAAGTAAATTCTAGACCGCCGAATAATTTCTGATTTGGCAGCCGACCGGCAGGCGCTGGACTATTGATAATTCACCGGATACGTGCTTTTCTTAAAGCTTTGTATGAAGGTCACTTGGGCCGTTTTAGAGCTTGCAATCTTACTTGCTGTTTGGCTAACATAGACATAGTTTTATAGAGGCTGAAGTGGATCGGGTGGCCGCTCAAATTCTTGGAATTTGGGAGGAAAGTCCGAACACCACAGGGCAGGATGCCCCGTAACACGGGGGCGGGGTGACCCGACGGAAAGTGCCACAGAAAATATACCGCCGTACAAAAGCCCTTGTTCGCAAGGGCTGTCCGCCTTGGCGGGCCGGTAAGGGTGAAAAGGTGCGGTAAGAGCGCACCAGCGTTCTGGTAACAGGACGGCTTGGTAAACCCCATTCGGTGCAAGACCAAATAGAGGAGGAGAGGTGGCCCGCCTCGTTTCAGCACAGAACGTTTCTGTGCTGATATGACTCCCGGGTAGGTCGCTTGAGGCTGGTGGCAACACCAGTCCCAGATGAATGGTCACCATTCTGGATGGGAGTAATCCCGCCGGAATACAGGATTCGGCTTATAGATCCACTTCAGCCCTTATTTTTTTTGGCTCTTTGTCAGATAGGTCAGCAAGAATGGTCATATGTCAAAGAGCAAGTTGAGTATTTGCAGCCTTCTAACACGACTTATTCCCCAAGTGCTTTTTACTTTTAATGCTTGAAGGTTTCTTCAAGAAGATATCGTAAATTGACAGGGTGCTCTTTGCTATTCGCCATCTCCAGTCATTACCCAACCTTGCTTCCTCTCGCCTAGGCGAGAGGATGGAGGTGAGGTTGAAAATGCGCCTTGTGCGTAGGGATCATTTCTTGACTAAAATGCTGACTCATTTGAAAAAGAGGCCCCATTATTTTGCTAACTTATCTGACAAAGACCCTTTTTTTTGTCTCATGGGGAAATCGCCAGGTACCGCCGGATGCTCTGAATCTCCTGGTGGCCACCTCCGTGCAGCTCTTTATACTGAGAGGCACATCCCTCCTTGATCACCATGTCGCAACAGAAGCTAAGAGCGCATAACAAAACGAAATATTAAAATCAGACGGCACAAGGTGCGCCAGATTAAGCATTTGCTGGTGTAGGGGCGACCCGCCCGCCGCGGCGGGTCGCCCCTACCTTTCTCGCGCACGTCGTGTCGTAGTGGTTTATGCGCCTTAGGAACATTCCAATTTCATTTTGATAGGGACTTTAGGTAAAATTTCGCTCTTAAGAGTTCCATACAGTAAAGCTGTTCATTCTGGTTGTCTCAGGTCAATTACTGCACCATCTGAATTACTCGCGGAGTGTACGCGCAAGTCGCACGACTGTTAATTCCCTGCACTTGTATCCACGCCCAAGCAAGAAAAATATATTGCATTCTATCCGACCCTTGGGAATAATAAGTCCCTAAATCCAGAACAGGATGGGAACAAAAATAGATTTTGGCACTTTTGAGTTTTCGCTTTGACGGACTATGTCATATCTGTTCCTCGCCATTCTCCTCATTCTGGGTGTATGGTGGGTGCTGCATTTCTTGCACGCCTTACCCAAGGATATCAGGGAAATCGACGAGAGTTACCGGAAGTTTCGAGCCAGTACTGCGGACTATATGCGCGGGCGATTCCGTGAGGAGGAAGATTGGCAGCGCTTTATTCAGGATTGTCGAACGGAATTCCTTGCCAATCTCGGCACGTTTATTGCCGTCTGGATTCTGAGCTTTGTGATTATCGGCATTCTCGTGTGGGTATTCACGCCGATTGTGAATCGGTTTTCCCGTTACGTATAGCATTCCATCTGTGAGAGGTGCAACGTGGATTTAAAAGAGCGGATCAGCCAGGACCTCAAAATGGCGATGAAAGCTAAAGATGAGATTCGAATTTCGACCCTACGCATGATACGTGCGGAAATTCAAAAGAAGGAAAAGGAAAAAGCCGGCCCACAACTGACCGACGAGGTCGTGGTGCAGCTGCTCCAGACAATGGCGAAGCGGCATCAGGATTCTATTGAACAGTTCCAGCGTGGCGGGCGCAACGACCTTGTCGAAAAGGAGCAAGCCGAGTCTCGAATTATTGAGTTGTATCTGCCTGAGCGGGTGTTGCCAGACGAGATTCGTCAGGTGGTTGGCGAGGTCATCACTGAGACCGGCGCAGCGACGCCACGGGACATCGGGAAAGTAATGGGCCTGGCAATGCGTCGGCTGAAGGAAACGGAAAAGCTAGTCGAGGGTGCTGAAGTGAAGAAAATCGTTGTGCAGTCGCTCCAGACTTCAGACGAGTAATCAATCACAGCGCTACGAGAAATTTTTTGCTCCTACAATACAACACATGCAAAGGAAATCTGGAATGAAGATTCCTCGGCAGATCTGGGGCTCAGAGGCTTACGAACCGATGGGCCCACAGATGGCACAAAAGCGCGTTAGGCGCGAAGCCGCGAAGAGCATGATTCAAATCCCCGTGGATATCCGCGACCGATTAAAGCCGGAGCTTCAACCTGGTGAAGAGCCAGCTATTGTCATTCGCACAGCTGCGGATAAGCGGGGAGATATTGGCGAGTGCTGGTCTATCATCACCCCTCAACACTGGTTCATTTTTAACAAGCCATTAGCGCGGAATGTCATCGTGTCGAAGTACCCGCTAAGCGTGATTGTACGTGCAGAGGTAAAACGCGACCTTTACGGTCGGGCCGAATGCAGCCTGTGGGGTCACAAGACAGTGTTAGATAAGATTCGTTTCTCCTCGCTCGACCTGAAGACCTATGAAGAAGTGAATGAGAAGCTTCAGGCGCTAAAAGGTGTGCCACTACAGCCTGCTCCAGTCGAAGTGCCGCACCCGCGCCGCGAACCAGTAGAAGAAGCAGCTGTAGAAGAAGAGCCCTTTCCCTTTGAACCAACTGAACCCAAACGCCGAATTACCCTCAAAGACCTTTTCACCGAGCGTTCCCTGGAAGATCTCTTTGGTCAGCCTGAAGCGAAGAAGGAAGAGCGTCCAACCACTCCGATATCAGAGCCTCCGGCTCAGAAATCCACACTGCGAAACATTGCCCTGACAATCTTTTATTTGTTGCTCATCGCTGTGCTTTCTTATTTCCTCAACAAGACGCGCTCGCCTTAGAGCACATAACAAAAAGAAATATCTAACCACGACGACACGACGCGAATGCGGTTTACGCGCATTAAAAAGTCCGAATGTAGGGGCGGGGTTACCCCGCCCATGGGCGAGGAGACCTCGCCCCTACTTCTGTCTTGGAGTGCGGTAGCGGAACGTAGTGGAGCTACCGCTTTCTTGCGAGAGAAATGCCGAAGTCCCTGAACAATTGCGCGAGCTTCAAGGAGTGATAACGTGGAAAGCCCGCAGTACGTCAGGCTGAGCCTTGCAGCGGATATGACACTGGGGTTTCGCCCCGGCCGCTTCTGGCGCAATGCGCGTATGAGCTGTATTAATCTGCTTCTGACCTACGCGGATGGCTGCCGCGCCAACTGTGCCTACTGCGGACTGGGGCGTGAGCGCAAGGGTCAGATCCGGAGCTTTATTCGCGTCCCCTGGCCTACCCGTTCTCTCCAGGAAGTCACTGAACGCCTGCGACACAATGGAATTGCTGAGCGCATATGTCTATCAATGATTACACATGCCAATGCGATGCGCCATACTATCGAGCTGGCGTCCCACTTTAACAAAACCTGCCCTCAGTCAATTTCATGTCTGCTGGGCCCAACGATCACGCAGCGCAAAGATTTAGTATTACTCCGCGAGGCCGGAGTTGATAAAATCGGCATCGCATTTGATCTCCCAACCCCCATACTTTTTAATAAGCACCGTGGCAAGGGTGTTCGCGGACCCCACAGGTGGGAGACATACTGGAAACGCTTTGACGAAGCAGTTGAAATTTTCGGCCCGGGCAATGTCGGTAGTCATTTTATTGTTGGTCTGGGAGAAACAGAACAGGAGCTCGCCAACGCCTTTCAGGAGGTGAAAGATCGCGGAGGAGAGAATCATCTTTTTTCGTTCTACCCCGAGGCAGGCACAGAGTTGGAAGACGTGGCACCGCCACAGCTTGATACGTATCGCCGCGTTCAGCTGGCCTGCTTCCTGATTGACGAAGGGCTAAGCCATAGCAGCCAATTTGCGTTTGAGCCTTACAGCGGCAAGATTCTCGATTTTGGAATTGCCCCGCAGGAGCTGGACAAGGTTATTGACAGCGGCTACCCTTTTATGACGCGCGGCTGCAGGAATAGCAAAGGCCGGGTTACCTGTAATCGTCCTTTTGGCAACTCATGGCCCGGGCCAGGCTTGCGGAATTATCCATTTCAGCCAAACCGCGAAGATATTCATCACATACGACAGCAACTGGCCGGTCTAGAAGAACCAGAATGGACAATCCCGCGCAGTCACTGTGCACGTACGATCCCACCAAGGGAGCGGTAATGCAACGAATGAACAACACCATCCATTTCTTTGCACCCTCCTTGAAGCGATATGAGACTGACGAGTACTCAAACAGCCGCAATCCAATCTTCGTCTCTATCTCCATAACTGAAAAGCACTGTGAGCTTTTCTGCGACCACTGCAAGGCCCGTCTTCTCATCTCGATGTATCACGTGAGCTGCCCCGATGACCTATGGCGCATGGCTGTGCAGCTTCACCACCGCGGGTGTCGAGGCCTTTTGATCACTGGCGGATGCGACCGCGAAGGATGCCTTCCTGTTTTGCCTTACGTTGAGATATTGCGACGGATTAAACAACAGCTGGGACTGACGCTCGCGGTTCATTCTAAGCTCCTGGATGAACCATTGGCAGACGGACTTGCCAGGGCTAATGTGGATGTGGTCATGTTAGACGTTGTCGGCAGCACGGAAACGCTCCGCACCGTTAACCATCTGGCAGGAAAGAGCGTGGCCGATGTGGAACACTCATTGGATTGGCTGGATCAATACGGACTGGCTGCTGCACCACACATTGTGATCGGGCTGCATTATGGCAAGATCCGAGGCGAGCTTGAGGCTCTGGAAATGCTGCGCGATAAAGCATTACGAGCTCTTGTGCTGGTAGTGCTCAACCCGCTGCGGCAAACACCTATGGCCAAGGTATCTCCGCCTTCCCCTGAGATAGTTAAAAGCATTTTCACCCAGGCACGGACGTGGTTTCCGCATACGCCGCTACTGCTGGGGTGTGCACGGCCTTCCGGTGCGTACCAGCAACGACTTGATCGTATGGCTCTCGATGTTGGCGTGGATGGTATTGCCTATCCAGCGGAAGGAGTTGTAGCGCTGAGTCGCGAGCGAGGCCTCGTACCGGTATTCTCTGAACAGTGTTGCGCGCTCATTGATGGCATGCGCACATAGTATCCCGAATCGAGGGGATCAAAACGCTAAACATTTCAGGCTCATGTTGGGCTCTTCCTTCTCATCTTGAGATTCGCGCTAATAGCCTGAAGAGCCATAAGGTGTTGGTGTTCTTCCTCCTGCATCTGCACCAGCTGAGTATAAATAGAGGGAAGATTCTTGGCTGCATGAAGTGCCTCTTCGTATAAAGCAATAATTCCCTCCTTGTCCTGCACGATCAGGCCCATCAAATAGTCCAGCGCCAGGTAGTTAATATCGGCAATGGCGAACTCAAACGTCCCAGGATCAGGAATGCCCTCAAGAAGCCTAATCAACTGGCCTATTTCCCTGGCGTGATGCTTTTCGTCCGCGATGACCGTCTCTAAAACCTCCAGTGCAGGTTTCTCTTCTGGCCGCACGTACGGATTAGCGCCCAAGATATATTGAACCATAGAGTTGTATTCCTTCGACAGAATAGCGTTCAGTTTCTCAATAACGTGTTCTCTCTCTTGTTGTTTCATGACTCTCAGCCGTTGACCGCTTTTAATTACTGCAAGGCGACAGTTACAAACCGGATGAGCGGACTCCAGTATATGCCCAACACGATGGTCGGCACAACCAGTACCAGTAAAAGAAGACCATCAGCCGGAGACCATAAGACTGGTGGCCGTTCTACGTCTGCCTTCTCCAACACCATAGCTTTTACAATGCGCATATAATAGTAAAGTGACACGACTGTGTTGCCCACCCCGATCAGTGCCAACGAATAATACCACCACGTACCCTGGGCGATGAGGACGTAGAAGATATTAAACTTGGCAATAAAACCGACTGTCGGTGGGATACCGGTGAGCGAAAAGAGAAAAATGGTCATCGCGACGGCCAGAAATGGCAGCTGGCTAACCAGGCCTTTATAGTCATCAAGCAGACTTGACCCCAGCTTGTTGATCAGGATCATTGCAACCAGAAATGCACCAAGATTCATAAAAAGGTAGGCAACAAAGTAGAACAGCATTGCCTCCAACGCCTTGGCGTTCATCACGGCTAGCCCCATTGTGATATAGCCAGCATGGGCGATACTAGAATAGGCAAGCAGACGCTTCAAATCACGCTGACGGATGGCCACCAGATTTCCCACGCTCATGGTGACAACCGCCAGCACCCAGAATAAAGGCCGAACGTCAAGCCGCGTAATGACTCCCTGAAGCGCGTAGCCGATCTCCACGTCTGGAAAAAGCGGCAGAAGAAATCGAAACAGGGCCCCGAAGCCTGCTGCCTTTGAGGCTACTGCCAGGTATGCCGTGATTGGTGTTGGCGCGCCCTGATAGACGTCCGGCACCCAGAAGTGAAAGGGTACCAGCGACATTTTAAATGCGAATCCCACCAGCACGAACAACAGAGCCACCAGCGCCACCTTCTGCGTCGAAATGCCTCCAATTGCCGCGGCCATGCTGAATGATCCAGTGATGCCGAACAGATAGCTGATGCCAAACAGCATGACGCCCGACGCAACTGCGCCATACAGGAGATATTTCAATGCCGCCTCGCTGGACATCCGATCGCGCTTCAGATATCCTGCCAGCACATATGACGATAGGCTGACCGTCTCTATGGCCAGGTAGAACATAAGAAAATTTATGGCGCTGACCAGGAAGCACATACCGAGCGTGGCAGTAAGGAGAATCGCGTAATACTCCCCACTTTTGTAGGTACGCACTTCACGACTGTGAAGAGAGAAGAGAACGATCAGTGCTGTGGTCGCTATGAAAAGAAATTTAAAAAACCGGCCGAAGGCATCCACACGCACCAGCTGCATGAAGGCCTCTGTTGGCGGTGTGGCGCCCTGGCGAATCAAGCAGACCGCCATGATGGCCAGTCCCGCAAGTGCCACCAGACCGGTTCTGTGGGACGTCTCGCGACGGAGAAAAAGATCATAGCCGATGACGGCCAGAATCGTGAGTGTGAGCACGATCTCCGGAACTATCAGCTGCAAATTACGAATGACGGTCTGTGTATCCATTACCACGCTTTTTCTATATCAGACAATTTGAAGACAGAATGACGTAGCATCCGCCTAGGCGGATGATTTTCCACGGGCGGGTTGAAAATGCGCCTCTGGCGTGACGCCCGTGCCACGCAGTAACAGCAAAATGGGTGATTCTTGGCGACATCTATAATATCTATTTGTCAGAGAGACTTAAACATATTTGGGTGCCTGTCAGAGCCTGCTGGCTTGTATATCGTTTATGGTCACTGTAATGTAACAAGCTGAATCAGATATTGCATTGATTCGCGAAAGACATCGAGCACAATATTCGGCAGAATACCGAAAAGAATAAGCAATAATGCCAGCGGCACCAGCGTGAATATCTCCCTTCCGCTACAGTCCGAGAACCCTTCGTACTCCGGCCTCAGTTTACCCAGGTATACGCGCTCCACAGTCCAGAGAATGTAAGCAGCCGTCAGAATAATGCCGAGCAGCGCGACAATAGTAATCCCCAGATAGACCTGATAGGAGCCAAGGAATACCATGATCTCGCTGATAAAGCTGCTCGTGCCGGGCAATCCAAGCGACGCGAAAAACCCAACAATCGAGAGTGTGAGATAGACAGGCATCTTCGTGCCCAGGCCCCCAAAGCGCGACAGGTCCCGATGATGCGCCCGATCGTAAATCACCCCAACGAGCAAAAACAGCATCGCTGAGCTACAGCCATGATTAAACATCTGAAACACTGCACCGTTCAGCGCCTCGGCATTCAGTACCGCAATGCCGAGAAGCACAAAGCCCATGTGGCTGATGCTCGAGTAGGCAACGAGCTTCTTAAAGTCGGTCTGCGCCATGGCGCAGAGCGCACCATAGATAATATTCACCAATCCCAGGCACGCCAGGAAGTATCTCACCCCGTCATCCCACGCCGCGCCCGGTAGCATTGGATAGCTGATCCGCAGCAGGCCGTATCCACCCATCTTTAGCAATATTCCCGCCAGGATAACACTGATGGCTGTGGGTGCCTCCACGTGGGCATCCGGTAACCAGGTGTGAAAAGGAAACACAGGAATCTTGATGGCAAATCCGATGAAGAGCGCAAAAAAGAGCACCTTCTCAAACACTGGATTTGCTTGGAACGGCCGCTCGCGAATGAGCTCAAGCATATCGAACGAGCCGGTCTTAAAGTAAAACGCCAGAATCACCAGAAGAATCAGCACGCTGCCTACCAACGTATATATGAAGAACTTAATCGCAGCATACTCACGTTTCGGTCCGCCCCATATGCCAATCAGAAAATACATCGGCAGGAGCATAATTTCCCAGAATACGTAGAAGAGGAAGAAATCCAACGTGCAGAAAACTCCCATCATCCCCGTAACGAGAAGCAGATACATAACATAGTAGCCCTTGACTGCCTTTTCGATATTCCAGGCGGCAAAAGTGGCGAGGAAGCAGAGGAGGCCGGTGAGAAAAATCAGGATAACGCTCAGCCCGTCAACGCCCATATAGTACCAGATATTATATTGCGAAATCCAACGATAGTGCTCGACGAATTGCATCTGCACGTTGCTGCGGTCAAACACAAGAAACAGGTACGTTGAGAGGACAAAGACTAGGAAGGTGAAGACTGCTGCGGTGATACGAATGAGCTGGCGCTGCGAACCGGGAATTGCGAGTATCACGACCATTCCTAGAATTGGAAGAAAAACGATCAATGTGAGTAAATGCGCATCAATCATGGTTTGCTCCCCTATTTGATAAAGACGAAAACGGTTACGAGTGTCACGATGCCGAGCACGATAAACAGGAGATAGTTACGAATGCGCCCGGTCTGGCTCAGGCTCAGGATCTCTCCCAGGATTCCCGTCGTCCACGCAGTGCCATTCACGGCTCCGTCAACCACAATATTGTCGAACTTGCCGACAAACCAAGAGGTGAAGCGGGTGGCCAGGCCGGAGAAGTTGACCAGGCCATCAATCACGTATTTGTCAAATACACCAACAAGCCAGACCACGGCATGTAGCGTGCGGACAAGCACGGCGTGGAAAAAATCGTCAATATAATATTTATTCGATAGCACAGTATAGACGGCTCGAAACCGCTGAATAAGCGCTGCGCTGCTGAGACGGCGTTTAAAAAACATCAGATACGCAAGGAAAAATCCTATCGCACCGAATAGGGTCGAGGCGACCATGGCTCCAAGGTGAGCGCGATGCTCCAGCTCTTCCTCCTCTTGTGTTTCTTCGGCCCCGTGCTCAGCGACTGGCGTGGCTGCCGGGACAAGGCTGTTTGCCGCAACAGAAGACGATGACGCGGACTGCACGTGGCTCGCGTGCTCTGCAACTTGCTGAGCTTCATACGTGGAAAGCTGCGGGACTGGATTATATTTCTGAAACCATCCCCCATGGCCTGATACAATGGAAAGGAACGCCAGCACGACGAGCGGGATTGTCATTACGAGAGGCGATTCGTGTGCGTGATGAAATTTCTCTTGATCCCGTGGAATTCCGGTAAACGTCTTGAAGAAGAGCCGAAACATGTAGAACGCAGTCAGGCCTGCTGTGAAAACGCTGACCAGAAACAGCACAAGATGTTGCGGGTGATGCATCCCAAAGGCCAACGCCGAGCCGATAATGGCGTCTTTACTATAAAATCCTGCAAAAAACGGGCACCCAACAATCGTCAGTGTTCCGATCAGAAACGTCACGGTTGTAACCGGCATTTTCTTGCGCAAGCCACCCATCTCGCGCATTGACTGCGTTCCTACAGCATGGATCACGCTGCCAGAACCCAGGAATAACAGGGCTTTGAAGCTTGCATGTGTTGTGAGATGAAAAAGCCCGGCAACGTAGCTGCCCACACCGAGTCCGAGCATCATGTAGCCGAGCTGGCTAATCGTTGAATAGGCAAGCACCTTTTTCATATCGTCCATCACAACTGCGATTGTAGCAGCAAACAGGGCAGTGAAGCAGCCAATGTAGGCAATGATAAGCAGCACGGTGGGGTCAAAAATCAGGAACAGCCGTCCCACAAGATAAACGCCTGCTGCCACCATGGTAGCAGCATGGATCAAGGCGCTGATGGGCGTTGGGCCTTCCATGGCATCCGGCAACCAGACATGGAGCGGAAATTGCGCGGATTTGCCCATGGCCCCCAAAAAGATACCCAGGCCTGCGAGAATTCGTATCTTTCCAGCGAGTGTTCCGTTGGCCACTGCCTGGAAAATTGCCTCATAATCGAATGTCCCAAGATGGAAGTAGATGAGCAGGATGCCAAAGAACATCCCAACATCACCGATTCGTGTAACGATGAACGCTTTCAGTGCTGCCTTCGCTGCGGTGTCCCGCTCAAACCAATGTCCGATCAGCAGGTATGAACTGAGACCTACCAGTTCCCAGAAGATGTAGAGAACCAGCAGATTGTTCGCCAGCACAAGCCCCAGCATTGACGTTGTGAACAGCAGGAGATAGCTGAAATAACGTCCGTAGCGAACGTCGCCATGCATGTAACCGATGGAAAAAAGATACACCAACGCGCTGACCAGCGTGACAACAACGAGCATAACAATTGTCAGGTGATCAATCAGAATACCGGCAGGAATGATTCGGCTTCCCAGATTAAGCCAGTTGATATTGAAATTTATGTATATCGGGGTGGGGCTAAAAAGCATTTGGACGAAAAGCCAGCAGGCCAGGCCCAAAGAGAGAAACACAGCGCCAGTGGCAAACCAGTCACCCCTGCGTGGCATGCGTGCGCTCAAAAACGTGTGCACAACCAGAGCGGCAAACGGAATGGCAATGATGCAGATGGCAATGTTGAGCATTGTGTGGTGATCTTTCTTGCTAGCTGATTACCTACCCCTCATTAGCATAATTCCCATCACCCATGTGAGACTACTTACCGGTACGTTCCAACAGCACGTTCTACGACAGGTCCGCTACTGGTTCGCTCAGCGCTTCATACGCTGTGCTGCATCAACGTCAATTGTCCCGAAGCTCGCAAAGAGACTAATTAAAATTGCCAGCGCTATGGCGGCTTCGCATGCGGCCAGTATGATGACAAAAATGGCAAAGACCTGCCCCTCCAGACCCACCTCGAAATAGCGTGAGAATGCGATCAGGTTTAGGTTGGCTGCATTGAGAATCAGCTCAATGCCGATCAGGATACCGATTGCATTCCGCCGCGAAATTACACACACGATTCCTATTGTGAACAACAGTGCAGCAACCACAAGATAGTGATGCAGCGTAATCATTATGTGTCTCTCCGTCTAACCAGATAAGCAGCGCCAATCAGAGCAATAAGCAGGGTAACCGACGACACTTCGAACGGGAGCAAGTATTTATTGAGGAGCAGCTGTCCGATCGCTGCAGTGGTTGGCTCGAGCGGCTTCAGAAGCGGTGTAGGCCACGATACGGAAAACAGAAAATAGTGCAGCACCCCATAGACGAGCAATCCCCCAAAGATGCCGAGCACGTACGTGCCCCGTGTTTCCAACTCCAGAGTTTCAATGCTCCGATGAGTCAACAGCACACCGAATAGAAGCAAGATCAAGATTCCTCCAACGTAAACCACCACCTGTGTGATGGCAAGAAAGTCGGCACCGAGCAAAACATAGAATCCCGCCATCCCCAGCAACGTGAAGAACAGTGCAAACGCGGCCATGACGATGTTCCGCAAAAAGGCGGCTGCAATTGCCGACACAAACACCATGACACCCAATGCATAAAAAATTATTGCAAACACGACATTTTCCATATCGTCAGAGCACCTTTACCTGGCATACACTTTCCATGGAAGAATCTCACGACCTATTCTTGTTTTTGAACTGCAGCTGGCGTTGCGAATGGAACAACACATTCTGCACGGGTATAGCTGGCCAGATCGAACTCCTTGCCCATGTGCACACAATCAGTTGGGCACACTTCACAGCAGAGATGGCAAAACAGACATCTCGTATAGTCAATGTCATATTGATGAATGACCGCGTTTTTCCCCTTCCCCTCAGCAGCAAGCGTAATGCACGTGATCGGGCAGATCTGCACACACAGGTTGCAGGCAATACACTTCTCAATCTCATATGTGTGAATGCCACGGTAACCATCAGGGACTTCCGGCCGCTCATCCGGATATTGCAAGGTCACCGGTTTGCTGAACAAACACTTAATTGTGACACCCAAACCGAGTACAATCGTGTAGAGTGCCACCGCAATGTCGCGAAAATAATTGGCCACTGCCCGCATACCCGCTGCTTTCCCTGCGTTTTAAAATAAAACTGCCTGCAACGCTGCTCCGATTACGCAGATCAAGGAGATCGGGAGCAGCACCTTAAGGCAGACGAATATCACCTGGTCAATGCGCAGACGCGGCAAGGTCCACCGTAGCCAGAGCATCACGAATAGGAGGAAAAACGTCTTGCCGAGCATGTTGACAACCCCGGGGAAAGGCCCATTCCAGCCTCCGAGAAACAGCACTGCCGACGCTGCGCACACTACGTACATTGCCGTATATTCACCAAGGAAGAAGTAGGCAAATCGCATTCCACTATATTCCGTATGAAAACCAGCCACCAGCTCCGACTCGGCTTCTGGAAGATCAAAGGGCAAACGCTTGCTTGAGGCCAGCCCTGCGATATAAAACACAACAAAGCCCACCGCCGTGAACGGACTCTTGAGTGGACTGGCAAACCATTCCCACGGCCATTTGCCCTGCGCATGCGTAATTTCGTGTAATCCCAGGTGACCGCTGAACGCCACCACGGTCAGTACAGCGAGGGCCATCGGAATTTCGTAGCTCACCATCTGCGCAGCGAGCCGCATTCCGCCGTAAAGCGACCACTTGCTGCCTGACGCCCACCCGGCCATAATGATGCCAATTACCTCGATTGCTGCGAGCGACAGAATGTAAAAGATACCTATGTTCATCCGGCTAATCACCAGGTGCTCGCTGAATGGGAGCACTGCAAACGGTACAAATGCACCCGCAAACACAAGCAATGGCGCCAGCTTGAAGAGAAAGCAATTCGCCTTATCGGGCACAATATCTTCTTTCAACAAGAGCTTGATTGAGTCCGCTATAGACTGGAGAATCCCATGCGGGCCAACACGCATCGGCCCATAGCGTGACTGCATATGACCCGCTACCTTGCGCTCGGCATAAATCATGATCATCGCCACAACAGAAATATAACCAAACACAACCGCGCATCCCAGCAGGATTGCCGCCGTATAGATAATCAGCGGAGGCACCTGCTGAAGAATTCCAATGTTATGAATCAACGCGTCAATGTACGATTGCATTGCGAATGAACGTCCGTGTATAAAAAGTCTAATGCGCTACGTACCATTTTCAGTAGACGCACAAAACAAACTCACGACCTAATTACCGGTCAACTTCTCCGAGCACGACGTCAATACTACCGAGAATCATAACAACATCAGCAACCAGACACTCGCGCCCCAACGCGTTCATGACCGAAAGATTACAGAATGAGGGGCCTCGAATGCGCAGCCGGTAGGGCTTCGTTTCTCCGTCGCTCACCAGATAAAAGCCTAACTCACCACGCGGATTCTCAACACGCATATATGCCTCACCAACCGGCAACTTAAGCACCCGTGGCACCTTTCCCATAATTGGCCCTTCAGGCAACCCGTCGAGCACCTGCGTGATGATTTTCAGACTCTCCTTAATCTCCACCATGCGCATCCAGTAGCGATCCCAGCTATCCCCTACCGTGCCCATACGTCCCTCACCGTAGGGAACGGTAAAAGCGAAGCGCTCGTAGAACGAATAGGGGTCGTCTTTTCTGAGATCCCACTCAACGCCAGATCCCCGCAAGCACGGCCCGGTTAGGCCATAGCCAATGGCCATGTCGCGTGGAATGATACCCACGTTTGCCGTGCGCTTGACAAAAATCTCGTTAAACGAAAGCAGCGTGTTGTACTCCTCCCAGCGCCGTTCCATGGTGCGAACGAACTCACGGGTATCCCGTGCAATCTCCGGCGTAATGTCGCGCATCACCCCGCCCAAGCGGGCGTAGTGATACGTCAGCCGCGCCCCGCACATCTTTTCAATAATTGCCACCAGTTGCTCGCGTTCACGGAACCCATAAAAAAACGGGGTGAACGCCCCGGCTTCCATCCCTAACGTGCCGAACGAAATCAGATGGCTCGCGATTCGGTTCATCTCCGCACCCATGACCCGCAAATATGCGGCGCGTTCTGGCACTTCGATCTGCCCTAGCTTTTCCACCGTCAGGCAAAACCCTAGATTATTGTTGATTGAGGCGAGATAATCCAGGCGATCTGTATAAGGAACGAACTGCTTGTAGGTTAGATTCTCACCAATCTTCTCGGCACAGCGGTGCAGATAGCCAATGTGCGCATATGTCTCGCGCACCATCTCCCCATCAGTTCTGATCACCAGCCGCAGCACTCCATGCGTACTGGGATGCTGGGGCCCCATGTTGACAAGGATTTCTTCGGTTTGGAGAAAATCCTGCACTGTTAGTGACTCCACCCCATTGTCCTTATGGTCTCATACCAGACTCAATCTCTCACACTACCGGCCACTCGAATCCGCTCAACGGGTGTCACCAGTTAGAGATCCCATGGTATTCATCGGGCTGTTGGTAGTCTTTGCGCAGTGGGTGTCCATCCCAATCCTCGGGGAGAAGAATTCTGCGCAGATTTGGATGGCCCACAAATTCTATGCCCAGCAAGTCGAATGTTTCCCTCTCGTGCCAGTTTGCTGTGGGCCAGATACTTTCCACCGTGTCTACCCGAGGAGAAGCCTTGGGAAGTTCAACCTTCACCACAAGTTTGTGCTTCTGCGAATACGAGAACAGATGATAAACCACGGTCAGCTGATCCGGATAGTCCACTCCTGTAATCAGGGAGAGAAAATCAAAATCGAGCGACGGCTCGCTACGAAGAAACCGCATTACCTCGCCCACTGATTCAGGCCGAATCAGCACAAATGGGTCGCCCGCTGCGTCATCGCGAAAAGCCAGAATGCGCTCTGACCCGAACTGAGATACTAGCCGTGTGTAGATTTCTTTAGCGTCCATGCTCTTTCCACAGATCCGCCAGCGACGAGGCACGAATCTTCGCCTGCAACTTCATCAGGCCGTCAAGCAATGCTTCTGGCCGCGGTGGGCATCCTGGCACGTAGACATCCACCGGAATAATCTTATCCACGCCTTTCAACACGTGGTATCCGTATTTGTAATATGGTCCCCCACTAATGGCACATGCGCCCATTGCAATCACATATTTAGGTTCTGCCATCTGATCGTAGAGACGTTTGACGCGTGGGGCCATTTTGTAATTCACCGTACCAGCGACTATCATCATGTCAGCCTGACGCGGTGTTGGGCGGAATGCGCCTGCCCCAAATCTATCAATGTCAAAGCGCGGGGCTCCCGTGGCCATCATTTCAATGGCGCAACAGGCCAGCCCAAATGTCATAGGCCACAGCGAGCTGAGGCGCGACCAGTTTATAACAAAATCCATTGGTGCAATCACTACTTTACGAGTTGGGCCGAATCGTGCGACCAGCGCTCGCAACTCCTCAATCTTCTGCTCCGCAATGGACATACGAGAACTCTCGCCCGATGGGCCCACTTCATTGCCCTTAACTCTCTTGTCCGAGCCGTCGCTCATTTGCTCAAACCTTTTCGGCCAGCTTCAAGCGAGCCGTACGCTGTTTTTTTTCCTCTGAGGCGTCCTCGAGCTCTTCCTTAACCTCACCGCCACGAATCCAATCCAGGTTACCAAATCTCCAGGCGTAGATGAGTCCGACCGCAAGCACCACCACAAACACGACAATCTCGCTGAATGCCAGCAGGCCTTGCTGTCTGAGCACCACTACCACCGGAAAGAGAAATACCACCTCGACATCAAATATTAGAAACACCAGCGCAATCGTATAGAAGCGAATGTTAAAACGAATCCACGAGCTTCCTATGGTGGGTTCTCCACATTCGTAGATCGCGGCCTTATCGCGAAGGTACTTCTTTGGCCGAATCAACCTTGTGGCCAACAGCGTGCCGTAGATAAACGCCACACTCACCAGCACGAACGCCAGCACGTTAGCAAAATCAAACAACATCGCTGAAGCGCCTCCTTTAGAACTCCTCTCACGGAGAGCACACGGGCTCTGAGCATAATCATGGAAATCAAAGTGTCAATATTTTAGTTTCTGGAATTTGGCAGGATGAAATGGCAAGACAGCCAAAATAAAAACCATGTGATTCTGTCTCAGAAAAAGATAAAGCAAACAGAACAACAGCGAACAGAATAAACTCCCCATTGCCACAGCGCTACTCTGCAATGATATGAATATAGTCTCGTGTAATCTGCTCCACGCGGCCGTTGATGCTAGCATGTATCGGTACGCCCAGTTGCGATTCTTCCACTGTGCCAATAATCTGGCCTTGCCGCACCCTATCTCCAACCTTAACCGCTGCAACACATGGAGAGCCAATATGCTGGTGTAGCGATATTTTTACCTCTTTCACATTTTGCGTACGAGTGTCAATGGGGGCAGGAACGTCGTAGGGCAAAAGACCCATGCGTTTCGTCAGACTTTTCACTGACGGCGACCTGCCGTTGCGCATGTCGCGCAAAGTACAATCACGCGCTGTATATGGATTCGGGATTTGCGCTGCACGCAACTTTGCCTTGAGATCCAGCATCACTTCCCCCGGCGACAGATTCACAGGACACCCCCAGACACGGCACAGATCACAATGGCAGCAAAGATAAGCCATTGCAAGAAAATGCTTGTACCGATCAATGTGAATCCCGTTCGCCACGTCACGCATCACTATGTGCGGCTCCAGCCGATGCCCGAGCAAGTAACGTGGACACACCTCAGTGCAAGCAAAACACTGGTCGCACACCGACATGCTATAGCGATAGTGAGCTTCACGGGTCAGCTGCTTCTGCTCCGAGAGGCTATGCGACACGGGCAATACGAGCAAATCCGTAGTTGTCTTGAGAACGTATCCAGTGCTCAGACGTCCCATCATGGGGCCGCCGTCCAGGATAATATAGTTCCTCACACTTGGCCCATCGCACATCTCCAGGGCCTCGCTGGCCATGCAGCCAATGGGTAGGTTCAGGGTTTTTGGGGTTTTCACAGCGCCCAGCACCGACACGAAACGATGCGTAACGGGCATGCCTTCTGCAGCCGCTGCAATATTTCGCAATGTCCCAACGTTAAACACCACGCACCCGACGTCGAGTGGCAGTCCGGCTTCAGGGACAATGCGACGCGTGGTTTCAAAAACAAGAATCTGCTCGTCACCCGCAGGATAGAAATCGCGGAGCGGCACCAGCGAAAGAGTAGCGCTACTACCTGCCATCGCCACTTCCAATGCCCCAATCGCCTCGCTATACTTATGCTTGACGCCGAGAATTCCGCGCGAAGCACCCGTCAGTTCCATTGCAATCTCGAGTCCACGAATAATTTCCTCAGGATAGGTCGCCATGAGCTGCTGATCTACACACAGCAGCGGTTCACACTCAGAGCCATTGGCGATAACAAATTCAACGGGCGTGCGTAACTTTGCATAGGCGGGAAAGCCAGCGCCGCCAGCCCCGATCACTCCAGCCTGGCGTATCATGTCCAGAGTATTCATTAATTCTTCACAAATCCGCTAGGAGTACCCCTATTATTAAGGGCACATGAAAAATCAAACTACGATTGCATGAGGTGCATGCGGCTTAGGCGCGTTAAAAATTCACATTCTGAAAGTATCTAATCATGAATTACATTTAAATCTCTCGCAAAGACGCCAAGAACGCAAAGTTCCTGTTCTCTTTGCGACTTTGCGGCTTTGCGTGAAACTTTAATAAATCATACGGTGAAACGAATGTTGTGCGCTGAGTAACAACGGTGCCTTCATTTGTGTTATATTATAGAGGTAAATCGCCTCAGGCTCATCAAAAATTCAGATTTTGAAAGTATACCATCATAAATTACACTTATATCTCACGCGAAGACGCCAAGAACGCAAAGTTCCTGTTCTCTTTGCGACTTTGCGGCTTTGCGTGAAACTCTAATAAATCATACTGTGACACGAATTGATAGCGTCTCCAATGAGTAGGGCGACCAGCTAGGACAGCCCAGCTGAGCCAATCAGATTAAGAAATTCCGCGCGAGTCCGGGGATTTTCGCGAAAGCCACCCAGCATTGCGCTCGCAACAGTCTTGGATTCCTGCTTCTGCACTCCACGCATGATCATGCACAGGTGGTACGCCTCTGTAACCACACCCACACCCTTAGGCTTTAGCACTTCATTAATCGCTTCTGCAATCTGGGCAGTCATACGTTCTTGGAGCTGGAACCGCTTCGCGAACATATCCACAATGCGCGGAATCTTGCTCAGTCCGATCAGGCGGCCGTCGGGAATATAGCCGACATGGCATACACCGAAAAAAGGCAGAAGATGATGCTCGCACAGACTGTAAAAATGGATGTGCTTCACTGCCACCATCTCGTCAAATTTTTCTTCAAATACTGCGCCATTAATTGCCTCGCTCAGCTCCATGCGATAGCCCGATGTCAGGAACCGCAGCATCTCCGCCACACGTTCTGGGGTTTTCTTCAAGCCGTCACGCGACGGATCTTCACCAAGCTGTACAATCAACTCGCGAATAAGATCTTTCATACTTAACTCCGATTTCTGATTCATCATCGCACCATCCTGTTTGCTCCAGAATTCCGTAAGGAGCTTGCACCACTTAAACAACAGGCAATACGTGCAAGCCACCAGACAATCTGGTAATCATCATCGCACTACTGTCTAGGGGTGCCCCCATGATGTCCAAAATACATGACGCTGCTCGATTCTGTTTCACTCAAGGTGAGACTATGGAGCCGACCTCGAGGAATCTTGCCCTCCAGAATCTCCCATATTGCCCGCACGAGGTTTTCTGCTGTTGGTACCACGCCACGGAGCCAGTCCACCTCAAGATTCAAATTTCGATGATCCAGCTGCTCGACCACCTCACGCTCCAGGATTTCTCCCAGCGTTTTGAAATTGATCACCATCCCGGTTCGGGGATCTGGTTCGCCCTCCACTGCTACTTCGAGCGAAAAATTGTGCCCATGGTAGTTCGGATTGCTGCACTTCCCATAGAGTGCCAGGTTCTCCTCATCAGAGAGCGCGTCCGAGTAAAGGCGATGAGCAGAGCTAAACGAAACTTTCCGTTTGATGAGAAACACGGCTCTTCCTTTCTAAGAACAGATAACAAAAAGAAATATCAAACCACAACGGCACCACGGCTGTCATATTTATGCGCCTAAAGCACAGTAGGAATTCACAATAAGAAAGTGTGGTGTCGTAAGTTACAAATTTTAACTCTCTCGCAAAGACGCCAAGAACGCAAAGTTCGTTTTCTCTTCGCGGCTTTGCGCCTTTGCGTGAAACTTTATTTATACGGTGACATCAATATAGTTCTCTAAACAATAAGGGTTCACGTTGTGTCGTAGTGGTTTATCTGCCCAGGGCATTAAAATTTCATAAAAATATCTAAAACGAATCGCGGAGCTCGGCCATCAGGCTTGGCCCCGCGACAGCTCAGGTCTTCAATTTCTTACCCAGAACCTTCTCCACTGACTCCACTTTCCCGGCCAGACGGCCAGTGTGGCCTCTGTGGTCATCAATCTTGATTGTCGTAATTACCCGATTCGAGTCCTCCATCATGCGCTCGTGACACTGCTGGATCAGAGCCATTACGCGCTGCCAGCTTCCTTCCACAATCGTGCCCATTGACGTGAGCCTATAATCCAGTCCGCTCTTGTCCACCATTTTAAGCACCTTGGCCACTAAACTGCTCAGGTGTGTCCCTTTATCGAGTGGAACTATTGAAAATTCAACCAACATCACTTTTACCTCCTCCATGCTGAATTGCCATACTAACTCAAAGTGCGCGAAAATTTCCGGTACGTATAGCTGCAGTATTCGAACAAATCCGGGTTAACCTTAAGTACTGCAAACTTGGAGTGCGGTAGCGCAACGCAGTGGAGCTACCGCTTTCCCGCCGCGGCTGGCAAGTCTTATTAGTCGCAAGCGCAGCTTGCAACATGGAGGCCGAAGCTCCGCTTCGGCTGATGAAAGCGCAAGCTCCGCTATTGCTTCGCTTACGCACTCCAAAAAACGGGCACTTTGAGCATATTAAATTCAACTCGCTCGTTTTTTACTGGAAAATTTCTTCGCTGTATTTCTACAATTCTTCTGCACATGATGGGCAAAGGCTATGAATCCATTAGTTTCCTTGCTGTACTAAGACCATCGCCTGGACATATCCTGCGGGCTGCTGAATGAGATGACGCAGATGTGAGGAGTACGATGATCTACTGGATTGCTCTCGCCATCTGGATTCTTTTTATCGCCTACTGCGGCACAAGACGATTTGGCCGCGCGCAGTCACAGCAGTGGATTGACACTGTCAAGCAGAAGCCACGGCTATGGAAGTTTCTCGACGCCTACCATGGCCAGTTTCGTGCTGCGTTTCACTATCTGGAATTTGGCGGCCTGTTTCTCCTGCTCTATCTCGCTCTTTCGCAGGGTCACCTGCACTGGGCACCTGCGCGTGGATACGCAACGTGGGCCATAAGCTGCGTCATTGCTGTTCTTGACGAATGGCACCAATCGCGCACCGCCGGCCGCTGCTTCCGTCGCATTGACCTTTTGCACAGCTTTCTTGGCACTACGCTCCCCATGCTGGGAGTTGCTACTCTCGGCGGCTAGAGTGCAATGCTATTTTCACTTCCAGACGGCAAAGCGATAAACTCCACTTTCACAGATTCGTGAATAATTCGTGGCATTCGTGTACTTACAAACACCGCCTACCACGAATGAAAACGAATAAAACGAATTGCACGAATTAACGTCTATTTTGAAAAAACTACACACTCAGTACCGGTAGAACACAATGGCAAAACTCACATCTCCACGCCGTCAATAACCGCTCCGCAATTATAGCACTTCCCCTCCTTGATTTTATACTCCACCACGCCAAAGCCAAAGCGGCGGATCAGCATACGTCCACAATTATAGCACAGCGTGTTCTCACCCTCATCGCCCGGCACGTTGCCAGAATACACATAGCGCAGGCCTTTTGCCCTGCCTATTTCCAATGCCCTCTTAATGATTCCCAGCGGCGTCGGCCCCACCGAGGTAAACCGATACTGGGGATGAAATCGGCTGACATGCCAGGGGATTTCTACCCCTACGTCGGCAATGAACTCGGCAATCTGCTCGAGCTGCTTCTCGTCATCGTTTAAAGTGGGGACAATAAGCGTGGTCACTTCCATCCAGATACCAGCGTCTTTTAACCGACGGATGCTATCAAGCACACCATCCAAATCGGCCTTCATCACCTTGCGATACACCTCTTTGCTGAATGCTTTCAAATCCACATTAATTCCATGCAGGTATGGACGAATAGTGTCAATGGCCTCCGGTGTCATGAACCCATTCGAGACGAAGACATTCTTCATCCCGGACTCCGTGGCCAACTTTGCGCTGTCATAGGCATATTCAAAGTAAATCGTTGGCTCTGTGTAAGTATAGGAAATGCTCTTGCAGCCATGGCGTTTGGCCATCTTCACCACATCTTCCGGTGGAAAATGATCACCAGCAATTTCGCCACAGTCGCGAACCATCTGGGATATGTTATGATTCTGACAGAAATCACAGCTAAAATTGCATCCTACAGTGGCAATGGAAAAGGAATCCGACCCGGGTTGAAAATGAAAAAGCGGCTTCTTCTCAATCGGATCTGCGTTCCTGGCAATAGCCCGGGCGTAGACAAGGGAGTAAAGTATACCCCCTTTGTTTAGCCGTACCTTGCAGATACCCAGCTTGCCATCCGCGATCTGACATCTATGGCGGCAAAGGTGACATTCGACCCGCGTATCACCTGTCTTTTCGTAGAGCATCGCCTCGTGCATTACACAGTCCTTTAAGAGGGCTTTACTTTTTTAATCAATCTGCGCAAGACGCGGAGATTTTCTATATCTTCCTTGAGATCCGGCCCTTTCGGTGTCTCCAAAACCATTGGCACGTTGCGAAACCTTGCGTCATTCAAGAGCCGCCGAAAGGGCTCCAGGCCCAAAAGCCCGCGGCCAATGTGCTCATGGCGATCCACCCGAGAGGCCAAAGGCTTTTGCGAATCGTTCAAATGAAAAACGTGAAGATGATTCAGGCCAATAATGCGGTCAAAGCGGCGAAACGTCGTAGCATAAGCGCGTTGAGAGCGCAAATCATAGCCGGCAGCAAAGACGTGCGCAGTGTCGAAACAGACGCCGGTCCGTGCTTTGTTTCCAACAATGGCGAGCAATTCCGCCAGGTGATCGAATTGATAACCTAAACTTGTGCCCTGGCCTGCAGTTGTCTCGAATAATATTCTAACTGCCGACCCTGCTGTTCTTCCGATAATCTGCTGGACTCCTTCCCCAATCTGCCTGAGCCCGGCCTTCTCCCCTTGCCCGAGATGCGATCCAGGATGAATAACCAGAAACGGCAACCCCAGCTGCTCAGCGCGAATACATTCATCCTCCAGGGCCAGTAGCGATTTGCGTCGGACCTCAGAATGCGCTGAAGCGAGGTTTATCAAATAGCAGTCGTGCGCAAAGACGATTCCTATCCGAAAGCGCTTTTTAAAGCGGAAAAAATCCCGTCGCTCTTCCTCAGTATACGGTCTGCCGGCCCATTGCGTGTTATTCTTCAGAAATATCTGGATCGCCTGACACCCAATTGAAGCGCCGCGAATCAGGGCCTTATCCACGCCGCCCGCAATTGACATGTGCGCACCGAGCAGCATCCATGCTCCCTGCGTTAGCCCATGTGCCGAACCCGCGTCGCTGCTTCTCCACCACCATGCCGCTCCATCAATCAGAGCCCATTACTCTTCAAGCCACTTTACGATCCAGCTCTCAGGAACCGTGTGCATGGCTCCCCCCTTATCACGCACTTCGAACACCTTACCACCGTCAGGGTGGCGCCAGACATCTGTCACCTTGCCGCTAGTCAGGCACTTTCCCTTGAAGACCAGACTCTTGCCAACTTCGCCTTTAAGAATATAGTTGATGCAGGCCTCAGCGGCCTCTTTGTCGTACTTGTTAAGATAATAAGTCTGCATCGCCTTGATGCTGGCTTCCTCATCAAGATTCATCGCAAAGTACTGCGCACCCTGAAGATCGTCCATTCGCTCAAGAATGTCCATGATCTCGATCACTCCGTGCTCGTTACGTCCTCCCTTCTCGTAGAGCTCCTTAATTGCCTCCTGAGCGAGCGGCTGAGCTTTGCTCTTTTTAATCACGTAGTACTTGTCGTAGAACATTGATTCAGTAATCTCGGTCTTCTTGCCTGCCATGGGCTTCACTCCTTTGTATCGGGGAGAGTGTGCACTCTAGTGCCACTTAGTTGCCTTCTGCAACTGTATGTCATAGTTTTGAGCAGAAATCAGTTATTGATTAAAACAGCCTGTCCAGGGATTGCAATCAAAAAGTCTCAAGCTGTGGAAAACTCAATCAGGAAGATCATCCTCCACGTCTGGCACGCACCAGTGCCAGGCAATGCCTCACCATACCACGGGCCAGGCGTGGCACAGAAAAGCCGATTGACACGAGTCGTGGCACCTGCAAGTCCCTCACCCGAACCGACTCGAGCGCTTCTCCGACAACTGTAATATTTTGCAGCTGTGTCTCTCCGATTCCCAGCTCATGTGCAACGTCCAGAATTGGCACATCACGCGGAGCAATGCCGAGCGCATCGGCAAGTACCATATCAATCGCCACACAATCTGTGCCCGCTGCTACCAGGCCAAAACTCCGAGGATCGCCGTTTGACGGGCCGTCGCGTTCCATTCCGACAATTCCATCTACAATGGTCAGCTGTGGCTGAACGTGTTCCATAATCTCGAGAATAAGTCGCGCAAATCCTTTGCGATTCCCGCTGAAGAGCAAATGGCAGAGTGCCTTGCGACGCCCGGGTACAAATCCGAACAGGTTCTTCACTGCCATGCTCAGCAGCATCTGGTTATGAACTTTCAGTTTTGGAAGATTAATGATCGCTCCTGTGTCGAATGCCAGCCGGTCAACGAGGATCGAGCGTAGCGAGCCACGACTCAGGCGAATGCGCTGTGGATGGCGAAATTCCACCACCTCAATCCCCAGCTCTTCTGCCATCTGCAAAATGCCCGCCCGCGCTGCCACGCCACGCGCAGAGCCAAACGCCGGACTGTCGCCTATGATCGGGGTCGCCCCAGCTTCAAGTACCAATTGCGCCACAACTTTTAGCACGACCGGATGCGTGGTTGCTGCCTGATCCTGGTGCCGCGCCACGATGAGGTTCGGCTTCAGAAGCACACGCGTGCCAGGCGAAACAAACGTGCGTATCCCACCAAATGGTTGCAAGACCTCCTCTACAGCCGCTCGCACAGCGCAATCCTCATACGTCGCGCACCGCGCAAGTGCAACCGTTGTCGTCATTTCTCGTTGGTTCTCCAAGAATGTTTGTCTTCACTGTTTATTGGAAAAGGGACAGTTGGCTCGAATAACACACTCACTGCAGAGAGGACGCCTCGCCTGACAGATGTGGCGGCCGTGCAGAATCAATGCGTTACTGAATTGTGTCCAGTCTTTTTTGTCCAGCAATCGTTGCAGATCAAACTCGATTTTATCCGGATCAGTCTCCTTGCTCAGCTCCAGTCGTCCAACGACTCGCTTCACATGCGTATCTACCGTTATTGCAGGCTTGTTAAACGCGCAGCCAAGTACCAGATTCGCAGTCTTGCGGCCCACACCGCCCAGCGTGACGAGTTCATCCAGCTCGTCCGGCACCTCTCCCTCATATTTTTCCACCAGGCCTTCGCAACACGCGCGAATACTTTTCGTCTTGTTACGATAAAACCCGGTCTGCTTGATATCCTGCTCCAACTCGCTCGGATCAACTCTAAGGTAATCCTGCGGCAAGCGATATTTTTTGAACAGGCGCTCGGTCACTTCATTGACACGTTCGTCCGTGCATTGTGCCGAGAGAATTGTGGCGATCAACAGTTCGAACGGCGTGGAGAAGCGCAGCGCTGTAGTGGCCCGTGGATATGCTTTTCGAAGGCCTGTGACAATACTTTTTGCCCGTGCTTTTAATTGCATAAGTGTTCCCACAATTCTTCTCACTTCCGTCCCTGGCGTAATTCGTGCAATAGCTCTTCGAGAGGGAGGGTATTAAGAATATCTCCAGGGCTAAGCCATCCCTTCCGCGCGATCCCTACCCCATACTGCGTATCGTCTAGCCCCTCCAGGTTGTGTGCGTCCGGATTGATACTGATCTTCACGCCAGCATCTTTGGCCCTTTTGCACCAGCGCCAGTCAATATCCAGACGAAAAGGGTGAGCGTTGAGCTCGATGCTCACGTGGTATTTCGCAGCTGCTTCGATCACAGCACCCATGTCAAGCGGGTAGGCCTCGCGCGCTAGCAGTAACCGACCCGTAGGATGCCCAAGAATGTTCACGTATTTGTTCTTCATCGCTTTGATAATGCGGCGGGTCATGTCCGCTTCGCTCATGTTAAACTTGCTGTGCACCGAGGCAATCACGAAGTCAAAACTGGCCAGCACCTTGTCGCTGTAGTCAAGCGAACCATCTGGCAGAATGTCTACTTCTATGCCCTTGAGTAAACGCACACCGCGGGCGCTCTTGTTCAACGCATCTATTTCCCTATGCTGCACACGAATCTGCTGCTCTGTCAGTCCATTAGCATAAGCTGCCGACTTGCTATGATCTGCAATGCCGATGTACTCGTAGCCGCGCTCCTTGGCAGCCTTCAGGTATGCCTTCAAAGGCACAACGCCGTCGCTATAGTCTGTGTGAACGTGAAAGACGCCCCGGAGATCACGCTCCTCGACCAGTTTTGGCAGAATTCCTTTCTCTGCGGTTTCGATCTCACCTGTATCTTCGCGAAGTTCAGGCTCAATGTAATGCAGCCCCAGAACCTTAAAAATTTCCTCTTCATCTTTGCATGGAATAAGCGTCTCCCGCTTGCCCTTGAACAGACCATACTCGTTCATCTTGATGCCCATCTGCTTTGCCCGCGTGCGCACGGCAATATTATGCGCCTTACTGCCTGTAAAATAGTGCAAGGCGTAAGGAAACTGCTTGTCCGAGACCGCGCGCAGATCCGCATTGATGCCCGTCTTCAGGGTCACGCTACTTTTCGTATCACCATGCGCTACGACATGCTCAACCGGCTCAAGCGACACAAACGTGCTCATCACCGCCTTGTTGTCCTTTGCACTCACCAGTATGTCTATGTCTCTGACGATTTCTTTGTGTCGCCGAATACTTCCTGCCAGACTCACTCGGATGACTTTCGAATGTGCTTTCAGCGCCTCATAAAGGGTCTGGGCAGCCCCATACGCAACGTTAAAATGAAACTGCCCGATCCGCTTCTTGATAAACTCAATCCCTTGGAGAATCTTTTGCTGACTTTTTAAGCCAAACCCATCGAGGTCGAGCAGCCGATTTTCGCGACATGCATACTCAAGCTCTCCCACTGTTTTGATCCCGAGTTTCTCGTAAACTGCTCTTGCTTTTTTAGGGCCGAATCCTGCGATATCGAGCATTTCAACCACACCTGGCGGAATAGCTTTGCGTAACTCCTCATAATATCCAAGCCTTCCGCTTTGTGCCAGGGTCGTGACCTTCTCTGCAATGCTCTTTCCAATCCCTTTGATATTATTAATATCTCCGGAACTGATCAGATGCTCCAGCGTTCCATCGTACATTTCCAGCTGTCGCGCTGCATTATGATACGCATTGCACTTAAAAGGGTTCTCACCCTTGATTTCGAGGAGTGTCCCGATCTCTTCCAGGATGTCAATTATGTCTTGTTTGTCCATCGTGCAATACCAAAAATTGCTGGAATTGCGCTGCCTTGATCAACAAGGCAAAAAGGAAAAGCGTGTCCAAATCCTACTTTCTTTACTCTACGCACTTATGATAAATATGCCCAAACTTTGCAACGTTTTTTTGTTACTGTTTGTGTGCAGCGAAGACCACTCCCAAGATCATTTGTCAATATGTTATGTAGATTACAGTCGGTGCCACAAAATACGTTATAATTTTAGCTAATTCAGCATTAAAGGGCATTCAAAAAATTGCGTGTTTTGTATTCCACTATCTGGATTTCCTCTTGACATTTCTGGTTTTTAAAAAAGAAATTTGATACTGATTTAATGGTCGCAGCTATCAGCGCAATTTTGGAAAATCGCTCCTGAGACAAATAATACTTTTGGCCAATAAATAAACACGAGAATCCGGTTTAAGCCTTGAATCTCAACTCCCTTAATATCAACTATCCGCTTTGCGATCAAGTAAAGGGTCCATAACGTGAGCAGCATTATCTACCTCGATAAAAAAAATCTGGCATTTAAGGATCTGGTTCTCTCCACACCTGGCGGGGAAAACATCACGCGGTGCTTTGCATGTGGCACGTGCTCAGCTGCGTGTCCGGTGCGCGAGATTGACGAACGCTACAATCCGCGCCGGATCATCCGCATGGTGCTTCTCGGGATGAAAGACGAAGTGTTGCGCTCGGATTTCGTGTGGCTATGTGCCAGCTGCTACACGTGCACTGAGCGCTGTCCGCAGGACGTGCATCTGACAACCATCATGCGGGCGCTGAAAAATATCGCCGTTAACGAAGGAATCATTCATCCCGCCTATCAGACTCAAGTAGAGACGATTCGGAAACATGGGAAGCTTTATGAGATCGAGGATTTTGATAATAAAAAGCGCGGGCGTCTCGGGCTGCCAGCTCTCGAAAAACAAAACCCTGATATGGCACGCATCTTTGATGCAACTGGCCTAACAAAAAAGGAGTCAACGGATTAAATCCATGAATCCATACGCCCTCTTTCTTGGTTGTACGATTCCCGTTCGAGCGCAGAACTACGAGCTTGCGACACGTAAGATCGCTGCGGCGCTGAATATCCCGCTTCTCGACATTGACAACTTTACCTGCTGCGGGTTCCCAATTGATTCAGTCGACCACGAAACCTGCCAGCTTATGGCCGCACGCAATCTTGCGCTTGCTGAACAAAATAACGCAAATCTTTGCACTATTTGCACCGCGTGCACGGGAATTCTGACAGAAACCAACAGTGTGCTGCGCGATTCCGCGACGCAGCGTGACGCGATCAATCAGAAATTGCGCAAACTCGGTCTGGAATACCGTGGCACGGTCGAGGTCAAGCACTTTGTGCGGCTGTTGATAGAGGAAGTGGGCCTCAAGGCACTCCAGGAAAAGATCACCCGCCCTCTCACTGGTCTGCGCTTTGCCCCTCATTATGGCTGCCATTATCTCAAGCCTACAGCCATATACAGCGGATTTGACAGCGACGAGAACCCCCAGACCTTGGATCGGCTTATTTCGGTCACTGGTGCAGAAAGTATAAGCTACGAGGAAAAACTGACCTGTTGTGGTGGAGCATTACTAGCAATAGATGAAGGGTTGGCTCTGAAAATTGCAAAGAAAAAACTCGAAAATTTAATAGCCAATCGGGTGGACGCGATTGTCCTAATCTGTCCCTTCTGCAGCATTATGTACGAAAGCAATCAGCGCAAGATCGAAACAACCTTTCAGACCGAATACCATCTGCCGGTGCTCTACTACCCGCAGATACTGGGCCTGGCGCTAGGTATTGATCCAAAGGAGCTCGGATTCAATCAGAATCGGGTGCGGCCAACGGCTGTGCTTGAAAAACTCGCAGTGTAATTCAGTTGCTCGGGTCACGAAACATCAAATGAAATCTCAAACAACACAGAAAAAAGTTATTGGCGCGGTTATGGTAGTTGGTGGAGGGGTGGCAGGTCTTCAGTCAGCCCTCGACCTCGCGGAATCAGGCTACAAGGTCTATCTTGTGGAGAAAAACCTGAGCATAGGCGGGGTCATGGCCCAGCTAGACAAGACCTTTCCCACCAACGACTGCTCCATGTGCATCCTTGCGCCGAAGCTGGTTGATGCTGGACGCCATCACAACATTGAAATAATCACCTACGCTGAAGTGGAGCGGGTCGAAGGAGAAGCCGGGAATTTTACCGTTATTGTCAAAAAGCATCCTCGCTATGTGGACATTGAAAAATGTACGGCGTGTGCTGAATGCGTAAAGGTATGTCCCATAGAGCGACCGAATCAATACGATGAGAACCTGAGCACGCGAAAAGCGATCTACAAACTTTTTGCCCAGGCCATTCCAAACGCCTTTGCGATTGAGAAGCGGGGCGTGGCTCCGTGCAAATCCGCCTGCCCCATAGAGACCTCAGCACAGGGTTATGTGGCTCTTATTCGCGAGCGGAAGTATGAAGAGGCGTACGCGCTTATCCGGAGTGTGAATCCGCTGCCGGGCATTTGCGGCCGCGTATGCCATCACCCCTGCGAACAAAACTGCCAGCGAAATGAAATTGATCAGCCTGTAGCCGTAGCTGCGCTCAAACGGTTTGTTGTAGACTACGTGACCAAGCATGGCTTGCGCAAACCACCTGCAAACGAAGATCGTGGCAAGCAGGGCAAGCGCGTTGCAATCATTGGCTCTGGTCCCGGTGGGCTAGCCTGTGCAAATGATCTCGCACTTCTTGGCTACGATGCCACCATCTACGAGAGCCTCTCGCGCCCGGGCGGCATGCTGGCGATTGGCATTCCTGACTGCCGTTTGCCCGCCGACGTTCTGGAAATGGAAATCAATGAGATTAAGTCGCTTGGCGTTGACATCAAGCTCGATACGCCGGTAGGGACAAGCATCCCATTTGAAGAATTACGCAAAAGATACGATGCTGTGTTTGTGTCAATCGGTGCGCAGATAAGTAAAAAACTGGGCATTGAAGGCGAAGATTTGCAGGGAATTTTCCACGCTGTGGATTTCCTGCGCGAGATGAACCTTGGGAAGCAGCCAGCCATTGGGCGGCGTGTGGTAGTAATCGGCGGCGGCAATGCTGCCGTTGATGCTGCACGCTCCGCGCTCCGGCTCGGAGCCGAAGAGGTCTCCATCGTCTATCGCCGTTCCCGCGCGGAAATGCCTGCAAATGCCAGCGAGGTTGATGCTGCAGAAGAGGAAGGCATCACCATTCACTACCTCGCTGCACCAACGAAAATCATCGGGCAGAATGGAAAGCTCTCTGCCATGCAGTGCATCCGCATGAAACTGGGCGAGCCGGATGCAAGTGGCCGTCGTCGTCCCATTCCTATTGAAGGGTCCGAATTCACCATTGAGGTTGACACTATCATTCCGGCGATTAGCCAGGAAGCTGATCTCAGATTCCTCCCCGACGAGTTTGAAAGAACCCGGTGGGGAACACTTGAAGTTGATGATTGCTATCGCACATCCGAAGAGGGTGTGTTTGCCGGTGGCGACGTAGTCCTCGGGCCAGCCACGGTGATTGAGGCAATTGATACGGGCAAGCGCGCGGCACTCGCCATTCACCAATTTCTCCAGGACGAGCCGATAACGCCACGGCCTCGCCTCGAGAAAGTCCAGTACGAGCTGGAGACGCTGCCAGAGCCTCAGCCGCGCACTCCTATGGCCTCGCTTGACCTTCATGTGCGCCGCACATCTTTCGATGAAGTCGAGCTTGGCTATACAGAAGAAGAAGCCGTTGCTGAAGCCGGTCGGTGCCTGAAATGTGGTATATGCTCCGAATGCTATGAGTGTGTGAAAGTATGCGAGCCCAAAGCCATTGACTTGGACATGCAGGAAGAGGAGATCCGCCTCAATGTTGGCTCGGTCATTCTTGCTCCGGGCTATGATGAATTTGATCCCAGTGGCCTGGAAGAATACGGCTATAGCCGCTACGCGAATGTGCTGACCAGTATTGAGTTTGAGCGAATGATGGGCGCCACAGGCCCATTTACTGGTCACATCCAGCGGCTCTCTGACGGCAAGCCGCCCCGCTCTGTAGCGTTTCTCCAATGCGTTGGCTCTCGCGACTGTGCGCACGGCCGCGAATACTGCTCATCCGTCTGCTGCATGTACGCCACCAAAGAGGCCGTCATTGCCCAGGAACACCTGAAGGACCTCTCCACAACCATTTTCATGATAGACATGCGTGCCCATGGGAAGGGCTTTGACCAATACTACGAACGTGCACAGGCAACGTATGGGGTGCGGTATGTGCGCGCCCGAGTGTCGCACGTGACAGAAGATCCTTCAACAAAGGATTTGATACTCCATTACGAAGACGAAGATGGAACGCTCAAAAGCGAACGCTTCGATCTTGTCGTGCTGTCAGTGGGGCTCGATCCGCCGCGGGATGCGAAGAAATTGGCTGCTGCGTTTGGCCTCCAGCTAAACAAGTACGGCTTCAATGCATCGCCTGAATTCGGACCGATGGTGACTGCCCGGCCCGGCGTATATGTTGCAGGTGCGTTCCAGGGGCCCAAGGACATTCCGGAAACCGTGATGCAGGCAAGTGCTGCAGCGGCTAAGGCATCGGAGCTCCTCTTTCCTGCCCGTGGTACGCTGGTCAGCGAAAAGACATTTCCGCCTGAACGCGATGTGCGCGGTGAACCTCCGCGCATTGGCGTGTTCATCTGCCACTGCGGTATTAATATTGCCGGTGTCGTTGACGTCGAAGATGTACTTGAATATACAAAGACGCTTCCCTTTGTCGTCTATGCCGAGCGCAATATCTATACGTGCGCGCAAGACACCCAGGAGCTGATCGTTGAAAAAATCAAGGAGCATAGCATCAACCGCGTGGTAGTTGCCTCCTGCTCACCGCGAACGCATGAGCCGTTGTTTCAGCAAACTATTCGCGAAGCGGGCCTGAACCCCTATCTTTTCGAGATGGCAAACATCCGCGATCAGTGTTCCTGGGTTCATATGGAACAGCCGCGGGAAGCAACGGAGAAGGCAAAGGATCTCGTGCGCATGGCTGTCGAGAAGGCACGCTACCTGGAGCCGCTGGAGCGCCGGAAAACCAGTGTTACGTATTCAGCGCTTGTGATCGGGGGCGGCCTGGCAGGTATGACTGCAGCTCGAACCCTGGCCAACCAGGGTTACCAGGTGGCTCTGGTCGAACAGCAACCCGAGCTGGGCGGAAACCTTCGCCACATGTATCGCACACTCCCTGGCAGTGACGTTCAGGCCTACCTTAGGAATCTTATTGATGAGATCAGAGATCATGAGAAAATTTCTGTATTCACTTCAGCCAGTGTTAAGACGGTTGAGGGCTACATCGGCAATTTTGAGTCTACCATTGCGCACAATGGAAATGAGACGAAATACCAGCACGGCGTAGTGATCGTTGCCACCGGCGCTGCAGAAAAGAAGCCGACAGAATACGACTATGGAAGCGATTCACGCATCATTACGCAGCGCCAGCTTGAACAGATGCTCGAGAACGACACGACACCAGCGGCGGAGAACGTAGTAATGATTCAATGCGTGGGATCGCGGACCGACGAGCGACCTTACTGCAGCCGCGTTTGCTGTGCCGAGGCGATCAAGAACGCACTGGCCATAAAGGCCAAGAATCCCGCAGCAAATGTTTTCATCCTCTATCGTGATATCCGCACCTTTGGTTTTCTTGAGCAGTACTACACACAGGCGCGAGAAGCAGGCGTTCTCTTCATTCGCTATACGCCCGAGAATCCACCGCGCGTTGAGCATAAAGACAATGATCTTTTTATCATAACCGACGATCTGATTTTGCATGAAACCATTGCCATTCCTACTGACTTACTCGTGCTCAGCATGGCCACGGTGCCGCACGATGAAAACAAGCCGCTGGCGCAGCTGTTGAAAGTGCCGTTGGATAGCGACGGCTTCTTCATGGAAGCGCACATGAAGCTGCGACCAGTTGATTTTGCCACGGACGGAATCTTTCTCTGCGGAATGGCACACGCACCTAAATTGCTTGACGAGGCAATTGCGCAGGCTGAGGCTGCCGCGGCACGCGCGGCCGTGGTTCTTTCGAAGAAGTTTATCGAAACAGAACCCGTGGTCTCGCACATTGATGAACGTCGGTGTAAGGCCTGTGGCCTCTGCGTGGAGATGTGCCCGTACAAAGCAATTGAGATTGACGAAGAGAAGCACGTGGCAGTGGTGAATGCCACTCTTTGCAAGGGATGCGGCGTATGCGCCACGAGCTGCCGTTGCGGTGCGCCGAACATTGCAGGGTTTACGAACGAGGAGATTGTTGCACAGCTTCTCGCATTGTGACAATGCAAGACTTCTCATTTCGGACATAGTATAAACCAGACAGAAAGATTGATGATGACGCAGCCTGACGGAGCATTTGAGCCGAAATTGATCGCATTTCTATGCAACTGGTGTAGCTATGCTGGTGCAGACCTCGCGGGCATCAGCCGGTTTCAATATCCGCCAAACATCCGCGTCATCCGCGTACCCTGTTCGGGTCGTGTTGATCCATTGTTCATTCTCAAGTCCCTGCAACACGGCGCTGATGGTGTTCTAGTTTCCGGCTGTCATCCGGGAGACTGCCATTACCTGACTGGGAATTACTATGCGCGGCGAAAGTTTATCGTGCTGAAGCGCCTGCTCGACTACGTCGGATTGGAAGAAGACCGCGTACAGTTCTCTTGGGTCAGTGCAGCAGAAGGAGAAAAGTTTTCCCGTGTTGTGGCTGACGCCGTTGAGAAGATCAAGGCCCTGGGGCCGGCGAAACGTCTGGTCAAGACGTTCTCTTTGCCGCCAGAAGTCATCCAGGCAGCACATCTGTAGGAGATCACCATACGCATGGAGTTAGAAAACCGGATAGAGCGGGAGCTTCGACAGTACGCTCAGCAACTGCTGGCTGAGAATGTCGTAGACCTCATTATCGGCTATGGCCAGGGAACACTGCCGAATCGCGTCACTCCAGTCTTTATTCGTAACCCTCAGGATGCGCATATGCTTGTATGGAATGACAAGTGCCAATTAAATTTGGTGAGCTATTTGCATAGAGTGCAGTCAAGCGGCAAAATCGGTATTGTCGTAAAAGGTTGCGATGCACGAAGCCTGGTGGGATTGATAAAGGAAAAACAGATCAGCAGGGATCGCCTACACATCATCGGTATTGTATGCGACGGCATACTCGACACACGCGCAACTGGCGAAACTCCCATAATGTATGCCTCATGTCAACACTGCGAGGTGAATGTTCCGCCGCTCTACGATATTCTGATTGGATCGCCCGATGAGATAAAGCCAAAGAAACCATCTGAACCCGACCGCGAGCTCGCTGAATTTAAAGCATTATCTCCAGCCGAGCGATGGAAAGCACTCGAACAGGAGTTCAGCCGCTGCATTCGCTGTTACGCTTGTCGTAATGCCTGCCCATTGTGTTATTGCGAAGAATGTTTTGTGGATCAAACACAACCAAAATGGATCAGCGAAGGCACACATCCAAGCGACATTATGATCTATCATCTGGTGCGTGCGCTCCACTCAGCCGGCCGCTGCGGTGAATGCGGAGCCTGCGAACGCGCATGTCCCATGGGCATCAAACTACGGCTACTCACACGGAAAATCAGTCGTGACGTAGCCGAGCTCTTTCAAGACAAACCCGGCATTGATCTGGAGCGGCCGCCTGCGCTTCATACGTTCAGTACCGACGATGACAACAGCATGTTTTTTTAAGAAACCAGTGCGACAAAATGGCCAAAGATTCAACAAAGCATTTAGTGTCAAAACTTCTGCCTAGGAAAAATCTTGAGCAATTTCTCGACGCTCTCATTAAGCAGTATGATGTCATTGCGCCAGTTGAGCAGAACGGATTCAGCCGCTACCAGAAGATTACGCGGGGCACAGAATGTTGCCTGAAGTACCGTCTGCCACGTAATAGTATTAAAGAATTCTTCTTACCGCAGGACGAGACTCTTTTCTTTTTCGAGCCGGGAGCGGCCAGCCTTAGCGACGCACCATCAGCCAAACGAGAGCGGATCATATTCCCTGTACGGCCTTGCGATGTGCGAGCACTGACGATTCTGGATGCTGTGTTCGATGACGAAAAATTCAGCGATAGCTACTACACCGAGAAACGCGGGAGAACGCAACTCGTTGGTATGGCATGTCTTGAACCGGACGATACCTGCTTCTGCGAAACATTCGACATCAATAGTACGGATGGCACTGGATGTGATCTCTTCCTGACCGAAGTAGAGGATGCGTATGTTATCGACGTTTTGACCGCAAAAGGAGAAGCACTTGCCGAGACACTTGCCAATGCACCGGATAAACTGGTTCGCAGAAAGAAGCAACAGGTGGCAGCGCGGCGAAAGTCACAATCACTTGCGCTTGATAAAGTGCAGGATTTTCTTAAGCAAGGGTTTGAATCAGCGCTGTGGGAAGAGCTGGCGGCAAAATGCCTCGGCTGCGGCGCATGTGCGTTTCTCTGCCCAACGTGCCACTGTTTTGACATTACTGATGATATAGCAGGCAAGATTGGCCGCCGCCTGCGCAGCTGGGATTGCTGCATGTTTCCTAAGTTTACACTGCATGCGTCAGGTCATAATCCGCGCACTAAACATGCGCAACGTCTGCGTCAGCGCATCATGCACAAATTCTCCTATTTTCCGGAAAACAAAGCCCTGATTGCCTGCGTGGGATGCGGCCGATGTGTACTGGCATGCCCCGTGAATCTTGATATTCGCGAAATTCTCAGCACTCTGGCAAACGCTACTCATCGTGCATCACCGTGCTCAGAATAGGTTTTGTTTTCGATCCCGTAGATTTCTGTGAGTCATCGGAAATGAAAAAAGTAAAACCGCACAGTCAGAAGAATCAGAGTCAATACAAGCCATACCTCGCGCGCATTATCGCCATCGAAGTCGAATCAGCAGTGAGAGATACTCGCACGTATACACTGGAGTTTATCGATGATGCGGCGCGCAAGCAGTTTCAGTATCTCCCGGGTCAGTTTGCCGAGCTTTCTGTCGCAGGTGCAGGCGAAGCGCCAATCTCGATCACCTCCTCCCCCACACAGCCGCATCCTGAATTTTGCATCAAGCGCATGGGAGTTGTCACCCGGGCAATTAACAATCTGGCGGTGGGCGACACGATCGGTGTGCGCGGCCCGTATGGCAATACTTTTCCGTTGGAGACAATGGAGGGCAAAAATATTATCTTCGTTTCAGGTGGAATTGGGCTGGCTCCACTTCGTTCGCTGATCATCTACATGCTCGATGCGCAGCATCGCAGCCACTATAAAGATATCACTATCATTTACGGTGCGCGCTCTCCCGGCGACCTGCTCTTTAAGCGCGACCTCAAGCAGTGGGCCGAACGCCAGGACGTCACATATCACGAAACCGTAGACAAGGCCGATGAAACGTACACGGGTAAAGAAGGATTTGTGCCGCAGCTCTTGGACGAGGTGGCGCCGAAGCCCGCGAATGCCATTGCACTGACGTGCGGGCCGCCGATAATGATTAAATTCGTACTTCAGGGCCTGACCAAGCTGGGCTTCACGCCCGACCAGATCATCACAACCCTTGAGATGCGCATGAAATGCGGCATTGGGAAGTGCGGACGATGTAACATAGGGCCGTATTACGTCTGTATTGATGGCCCTGTTTTCAGCTACAGACAGATTCTCGGCATGCCGCAGGAATATTAATCGGCTCGCTGCATCTAGCTGTCGTGACCGCTAGAACGTCCAAATGATTGACAGATTGTAAGCCGATTTGCTACATAAGCTCGAATTCAGATCTCATTTGAAAGGAGCGCGAACAATGACAAAGGTAAAGGATTACGATCTGCCCGATGATCTCTACTATCATAAAGATTTCTGCTGGGCACGCGTAGAAAGTCCGGATTGTGTTCGCATAGGACTTAACGACTTTGCCCAGGCCCAGGCCGGTGATATTACCTATATTGATCTTCCGTTTGAGGGCGATGAAGTAGCCCAGAATGAAACCTGTGGCAAAATGCAGTCAAGCAAGTGGATCGGTAAGCTCATTGCACCGCTCTCTGGCGAAATTACAGAAGTCAATCTCGAGCTCGAGAACCAAGCCACACTGGTAAACGAAGATCCGTATGGCAAAGGATGGATCCTTGCTATTAAGCCCACAAACCTGGATGAAGAACTCAAGGGCCTTTACAAGGGTGACGTAGCTGTGAAGTGGCTGGAAGCAGAGATTCACCGAGTAGAAAAAGAAAAGGCGGAGGGAAAAGATTTTGCACAAGAATAGTATTGCGAACCAGATCAAGGCCATTGTGGGTCAGGACTATTTCTTCGATTCATACGAAGATCGCTTGTGCTACTCCTATGACGCTACCATCGAAGAAGCAATGCCTGAGTGGATCGCCATGCCGGGCTCTGTGGAGGAAATTGCACGCCTGATGGCGCTGGCAAATGAAGAAGTATTTCCTGTATATCCGCGTGGCGCTGGCACGGGCCTGAGTGGAGGCTCGGTTCCGCTCAAAGGCGGGCTAGTTATGGTTCTCACGCGACTTAATCGTATTCGGGAGATCAACCAGCAAGACCTCTATGCAGTTGTTGAGACAGGAGTCATTACTCTCGCCCTCCACGAGCAGGTCGAGGCACTTGGACTATTGTACCCACCGGATCCTGCCAGTATGAACGTTACCACAATGGGCGGTAACGTCGCTGAAAACGCAGGCGGCTTGCGCGGCCTCAAATACGGCGTTACGAAGGACTACGTGCTCGCACTCCAGGTGGTAACCCCAACCGGCAAGGTGATTCGCGTTGGCTCGAAATGCGTGAAAAGCGTTTCCGGTTATGACCTGACTCATCTCTACGTGGGGTCTGAAGGTACCCTCGGCATCATCACGGAGATTACGGTCAAGCTGGTGCCTGCACCAGAGCACAAAGAATCAATGATGGCGATTTTTGACGACATGAACATGGCCGCCGAAGCCGTGGCTAATATTATCAAGAGCGGCGTGATTCCTGCCACGCTGGAATTTATGGATAACACTTCCATTAATGCAATTGAGGATTTCAAAAAAATCGGTCTTCCGCGTGATGCCCAGGCGATCCTGCTCCTGGAGACGGACGGTGTCAAAGCTGCAGCTCAGCAAGAGGCAGAGAAAATCATTGCCGTGTGCAAGGCAAACCAGGCACGCGACGTCAAAAGCGCTGCAACCGAGCAGGAGAAGTTACAAATCTGGGAGGCCCGACGTACGTGTTTCTCCGCTCTGGCACGGGTTCGACCTAGCACAATTCTCGAAGACGCCACCGTGCCGAGAAGCAAAATTCCGGAAATGGTACGCGGCATAACTGATATTGCCAATAAATATGGAATTCAGATCGGAAATTTCGGGCATGCAGGTGATGGTAATCTGCATCCGACAATTCTCACGGATCTACGCAATGCCGAAGAGAAGGAACGTGTGGACAAGGCTATTGACGAGATTTTCGCGCTGGCCTTAAGCCTGGATGGTACCCTAACTGGGGAGCATGGCATTGGCAGCACGAAGGCGAAATATTTAGAAAACGAGTTTGGCCCGGAAGGACTGGCTGTTATGCGCGCCATTAAAATGGCGCTCGATCCACATAATATTCTTAACCCAGGCAAGATCTTTGTAGGTGACGCCACAATTGCGTGAGCCGTACTGGTAAATCAAAAAGGAATATCGGTTGCAGCGAGTAACAACGCATACGAAGTACATGAATTGAACGGAGAGATAAGGGCGATGGAGTTTATGGAGCCACAGGTCGAAGAAGTCATCCGCTGTATGAAGTGTGGCAGCTGTCGCGAAACGTGCCCGGTCTTTCTCATCACTCAGGATGAAAGTCAGGTGGCCCGTGGTAAGATTCGCCTGATCAAGGCAGTGATAGATGGGCAGCTCGAACTCACGGATCGCTTCCAGGAGAAAATCTACAACTGCCTGAACTGCAATGCATGTGTCATTACGTGCCCGAGCGGAGTTGAGGTCGATGACCTCATTACTGCAGCGCGCGAGGGTATGGTGAACGCTGGCAAACCCTTACCCGAGGCACAGAGCAGGGTTAAAGCGTTTGTAGTAGACCGCATGAATCCATTTGGTGAAGCCCGAGAAGAACGCGGCTCCTGGCTTCCCGCGGCGTTGCAAACGCCCCGGCCATCGCGCAATCTCTATCACGCCGGCTGCGCCGTCTCGTATGCTACAAGCCGCACGGGCAAGGCCCTGATTCGCATACTGCAGAGCATTGGGCTGGATTTCACCAGCATGGGCAATCAGGAGCGATGCTGCGGTGACCCTTACTTCCGCATGGGAGAAGAGACGCTGGGCCGCGAACTCGTCGAGCAGAACATCGCCGACTATAAGCGCCTGGGCGTAGAGACCATCTTTACCTCCTGCGCAGGGTGTCTGAAAGCGTTCAAGAAACACTACGGAGATACATTCAGAGTGCTGCACGTTACTCAGATGTTCGCCTCACTATTGAAAGAGAAAAAACTAGTACTCGGCAAATCTCTGCCTAAGAAAATCGTCTACTTTGATGGCTGTGACATTGGCCGCCACAGCAATGTCTATGAGGAACCGCGCGAAGTGCTTCGAGCAATTCCTGGTGCTACTATTGTTGACTTCCCGGCCAATCGCGAGAACGGGAGGTGCTGCGGTGGCCCGTTGATGCCAAGCCATCCAGACCTCGCCAAACGCATCGCTGCAGAGCGCATTGCAGAAGCAAAAGCCCTGGGAGTTGACATAATCGCCGTCGCCTGTCCCACCTGCCTGGTTAATCTCAAAGAAGGAGGCCGGTTGGTCGAAGGCGCTCCTGAGATTCACGATGTGGTAGCCCTGGTGCATCGCCTGGCTGGAGTCAAATAGTGTCTTGGCGACTCATTACTCATGAAAACGTCTCTGCTGCTTACGGGCTTGCCGTGGATGAAGGCCTTGTAGCGGCAGCGCATACCCTTGGCTCCTTGGCCACGCTTCATCTCTATACGTTTCGCTCCGCCGTCATTGTCGGCCGCTATCAAAACTTGCAGTCGGCTGTGAGAATTTCGAACTGTGAAGCGCGGGGCGTGGAATTCAACCGACGCCATACTGGCGGTGGCACGGTACTCATGACGCCTTCCCAGCTCGCCATCGCCTTCGCCATTCCAGATCGCCAAGCGAAGCTGCCGACCACCATTCGGGGTCTCTTTCATCTGTTCGGCAAAATTCTGGCAGATGCGCTGCGACCGTTTGGCCTTAACGCAGAGTTTGTCGGCAAGAACGACCTGCAAATCAACGGCAAGAAGATTGCCGGACTGGCAATTTCGCAGGATGAGGATCATGCGGCCTTCTTCCACGCCAGTCTCCTTCTTGACTTTGACCTCCCCTTGATGCTCGACGTCCTGAATCTTCCAACGCAAAACCTGCCCGACAGAGGAATTAGCTGCTTTGGTGAACGCATTACCACGCTGCGTCAGGAAGGAGTTGCTCTTAACATGGGAGAACTGCAGCAGGCAATCGTGAGTGCATTTGAGCAGCACTTTCGAGTACCAGTTGAACAAACGCCTCTCACCAGCCGCGAACAGGCACTCCTGCGCCGCTTAATGGATGAGAAGTACACACAAGATTCCTGGATCTTCGCAACCAGGCTCCCACGAAAGTGTCACTACTACGCCGAGTGCATGACTGCCGGTGGGTTGTTGCAAGTCCACATGAGCGTAACGGGTGGAACCATTGAGAACATCTTAATTACAGGTAACTACTTTTCCCGCACCCGCGATCTCTGCCGTCTGGAATCAGTACTGAGATGGTCACCGCTTGACGCCTCCACGCTCAGACGCGCCATACGGCACTATGGACTGGATGCTTCGATTTATCGGATTAAACTGGATACACTCGTTGACACAATTCTCCGCGCCGCCAATCGTCCTCCCAGCACAGCAATCCGGCCAGCTTTTCCGACTGCATAGCTTCTCTATTTTGCTTATAGCACATAACAAGAAGAAATATCAAACCACGACGGCACGACGCGAATGCGCCTTAGGCGCATTAGGATTTTATTTTGATAGCGTCTCTTGGCCTCTGCTCTATGCCATTTCCATACGCCGCTGCGTCTGCGAAAAAATATTGACGGCAAACCCTGCTTTCGGATAGCTACGAGTAGTATTGATGGAGATCGCAAGCAAGTAGGCTACGCTGTCAATCAGAGCGTTGGCCAAAAGCGCTGGAGACCGTTTGCCAGGGGGATCGTCCGATGAAGAAACAGCGGAAAAAGAAAGAGAAACTTGAGACGCGTAATACCATCATTATCTTTGCCATCGTCATTCTGTTTATCATTGGCATTCTCGTACTAAACGCAATTACGTCATTCCGACGCCTCGACGTGCGAACATGTGTCCAGAATATGGTCTTAATCGAAGAGGCGATGCAAATGATGCGCGATGAATACAAGTTTCGCTTCGATTTGGAGCGCGAAGGTTCGCAGAATATATTGCGCAGTCTTGTGATTTACTTCCATTATGGGAACGACGCGTTTACGGAAGGCAAGGAAGGATTCCTCTATCTTAAGCCGAAACTTGAATTGGTGAAACTTCCCCCGCTCAACCGGCCCGATCGCCTGCTGGCCGCAATTCCCCGCTGTCCTTCGGGCAACGAGTATATCCTTGTCCCCAGTACAAACGCACCAGGACTTTTCGATGTACGCTGCCCAAAGCATTCCCTACTTGAGCAGCCCAACAAGCATGGCAAATTTGAATTCAGTGGCAATCTCTACGTCTTAAATCCGTACAAGACCGAAGTGGGATCTGAGGCCCGGGTCTACTTTCCCAAACATCTCACGCTTCCCAAAAAATACGTCACAGTCGTGGCTAATCCATGATCCCCTCATGTTTAAACTGCCAAGACTTTTTCAGAATCAAACAATAAACCTACTTATTTTCTTCTTCCCACGCGTGGGTAATACGTAATATCGCATCTGCTGCAGCCATTAGGGGTGCATATGATATCCGAACCGTGTTCTTTCCACTCTGAAGTGCTGGAAAAGTCCTCGGACTACACTGCACAACGTTATGTACTCGCAGCGCATCTATGCCAACTTCGCTAGAACTCCCCCCAGCAAGCTCGAATTTCAGTAAAAACTCATATCTTCCCGCCACCGCGTCTGTAAGCTCAATTTCGTACTCCACCGTACCAACAATTGGCGCTGAAAATATTTCCTGCCATCCATCATGCCGTGGAGACCCAAGGAGCACACGATATAACGACTCTTCAGATTCCCTGACTACAGTCAGCCGGAGAGTAGAACGAACAATGACGAAGGGACTTTCAATATGCATGATGCAATCGCCCCTGGATCTACCCTCTGCCAGGTGGAGCGCGGGTGACACGATACCATCATATGTGGTCAGTGCCAGACCCGTGTGCGCCTGGAAATTATCCTTCCAGAAGTAATCACGCAGGTTAGGCTCAAAGATCAGCTCCGCACTCGAATATCTCGGCGGCTCTTTCACGGAAAATTCGCTGAAATAGCCCATCTTTAGCCTGGCGTACCGCACAAGGCGCTCTCCACTATGCAGATTCAGCAGCGCTGTGTGATTAAGATGCCCAAGCGGTATGGAAAGCCTGTTATCCTCCTGCGTGGTATAGAGTCTTGCCATGAAATCGCCAGGGTACCCGGCGGGATCGCGTCCCTTTTCATCCGTCATCCGCAAAATAAGTGTTGGAGAAGTTGCCACCTCTTCAACGCTTGCAATTGTGCGATTGTCATCCTTCAGATAGTAGACCTTATGATCGGGATCCAGCAAATGCCATGCACCATCATAGTACACTTCGGGGACAACATGCCCAGTCAGGTACCAGACTCGTGCTTTCAGTCCGCTCGCAGCCCACAGGAGCGCCAGAGAATTCGCCGAGGCGTCACACAGACCATACCCATAAACATTGACCAATCTTACCGGGTCAAACTGCTCAATTCTAGCTGTGGCAGACTGCCAGTTGTACGAATATGCAGTGACGAACTGCCAGAGTGCCAGCGCTTTGTCGTGATCTATTTCTAAGCCATTCAGAACGCCTTGCAGGATCGCCTCCACGGTGGTTGTATCTGACGTATGATTCGTCAGTACCTTGATTCCTGCCACGCGCGAAGAACCGAGGTTTTCAATTGTCAGCGATTGATTCGTGAGTGGCGAGACTCCTTCGAGTGCAATCTCGTATTCTCCTGGCGCATAGATAATGCGCTGATGCGTCTTCTGAATCGTTTCAGATGCCGCGCCCTCAATAGTATTTACAACTGCCATAGCACACAGACACAAGGTCAACATGCAGTGTCGCAGCGTATTCTCCATACCAGTCTCCTGCCAATAGCACAGTTCTACGTAAAGCGCGATCGCAAATAGCGGCCTGTGTGTGACCGCGGACATGCCAGAATTACCGGTATCGGCCCTTGTGCTACCACACGACCTCCCGCCTCCCCACCTTCAGGTCCGAGATCAATAATATAATCTGCATGACTGATGAGCTCGAGATTGTGCTCAATTACGAGCACCGAATAGCCTCTGTTGATCATTTTTTCAAATACCGAAATCAGCACCTGAAGATCTGCAGGATGAAGACCCGTGGTCGGCTCGTCGAACAGCATCAGGCAACGGCCTATTCTGCGGCTAGTGGTGAGGTAGCTGGCGAGTTTCAACCGCTGGGCTTCTCCCCCGCTTAAGGTCGCTGTGCTCTGACCAAGCCGCAGGTACCCCAGCCCTACTTGAGCAAGGGGATCTAGAGCTCTTGCGAGTCTAGGCTTGTCGCTAAAAAACCCAAGCGCCTCGCTCACGGTCATATTGAGAATATCAACAATGCTCTTACCCTTGTAACGAACCTCCAGAATACGATCCTGGAACCGTTTGCCATTGCACGTATCGCAAACCACCGTGACATCAGCGAGAAAGTGCATATCAACAGTCGTTATGCCTGTACCTTCGCACGCCTCACAGCGTCCGCCAGGCACATTGAACGAGAAGTCCCTTGCCCGCACTCCCTCGCGCCGCGCGCCCACGGTCTGTTCCATCAGCCGCCGGATTTCATCATACGCTTTACTATAGGTAACTGGATTCGAGCGAATCGAGCGCCCGATAGGGGTCTGATCAACCAGAATCATATCATCAATCTGCTCCATGCCAATGAGTGCATCATGCTTTCCCACGTCGAGCGTGCTCTCGCCCCGCAACTTCTTATAGCCCGCATACAGAACATCTTGAACTAAAGTAGATTTCCCTGATCCCGATACTCCTGTGACGCACGCCAATACCCCAAGCGGGATACTGACGTCAATCCCTTTCAGATTGTTCTGCCGTGCACCCTTCACCACCAATGATCCTTTTGGCTCGCGATGGCGGTCAGGCAGCAGTCTGCGAAACGCACCATCCAGCCATTCCGCTGTCTGTGAGCGGGTACACGTTTTCAGCTGCTCAAACGGGCCTTCAAACACTACCTCTCCGCCGTGTTCACCAGCCTGAGGCCCAAGATCAATGATTCGGTCTGCCCCGCGGATAATATCCAGGTCGTGCTCCACAACCACTACTGCGTTATCATTGCGCTGCAGCGCCTTCAGAATGCGCAGCAATCGTCGGGTATCGCGCGGATGCAGCCCAACAGTCGGCTCATCAAGCACGTACAGCGTGTCAGTCAGAGCACTACCAAGCGCTGTCGCCAGGTTAATGCGCTGAGTCTCGCCACCGCTCAGAGTCCTGGTCTGGCGATCCAGCGTCAAATACCCCAGTCCCACGTCATCGAGATAGCGCAAACGACTTCGGATTTCCTGGACAATGCGCCCCACGGCCTCGGCATCTTGCCGGCTCAGCGGTAACTCATCAAAAAACGGCCTGAGATCTTTAATACTCATCGCCCAGAGATCAGCAATGGCTCGACCCTGCACGAACACGTTGAGGGCTTCAGGCACAAGCCGCGTGCCCCCACAATCCGGACATGACGAATAGCCTCGAAACCGCGCCAGCATCACCCGTACGTGCACCTTGTAGCGTTTGCTCTCCAGCCAGTCAAAGAACCCGTTAATACCACAAAAATCCCCACGCCCTTTGATGATGATCTCCCGATGCCGCTTGTTCAGCTGCTCGAACGGCACATCCCAGGGAATACCATACCGACGAGTACTTTCAGCCATGTAATCGTACATCTCACTGTAGGCTGGGGTGTTCCACGCCACGATGGGCCTGTCGTTAAGCGATAACCGCGTATTCGGGATCACCCTGTCTAGGTCAAGACCAATAATTCGGCCAAAGCCCTGACAGCTCGGGCAAGCACCAAGTGGATTATAGAATGAGAATAGCTGCGGCTCGGGTTCTTTAAATACGCGCCCGCAGCCGCTGCAGACAAACCCGGCGTGAAACTGGTAGCGTTCATCTTCTGTGGTACGAATCTCTACTGATCCCTTGCCAACACGAAATGCCATCTCCAGTGAATCGTTCAGGCGGCTCCGCACGGATGACGACACGGCCAATCGGTCAATGACCACGAGTAAACTCTTGGCTCGTCTCAGGCGTTTCGGCGGCACCTCACTGAACTCCTGTACCAAGCCGTCAACGAAAAGTCGCGTAAATCCTGCGCGAGCCATTTCCGCCTGAACAGACCGCAGATTTGACCGCTTCCCAACGATCACCGGCGCGAGAACGTAGAGTCGCGTGCCTCGAGCTAATTGCATAAGCACATCTGTAGCGGATTCCGGTGTGGCCTTGCTTACCTCACGCCGACAATCCGGACAAATTGTCTTTCCAATTTTCGCGAATAGAAGCCGCAGGTAATCGTTAATCTCGGTTGCCGTACCAATAGTGGAGCGCGCATTCTTGACCTTGTTTTTCTGCTCCAGTGCTATTGCCGGTGGAATGTTGTTAATCATATCCACGTCCGGCCGCTGCATCCGCTCAATAAACTGCCGTGCATAAGTTGACAGCGACTCAACGTAGCGCCGCTGTCCCTCGGCGTAAAGCGTGTCAAAGGCCAGCGACGACTTCCCGGATCCCGATACTCCCGTGATCACGGTCAACCGACCGTGGGGAATCTTACACGAAATCCCTTTTAAATTGTTCGTCCGTGCGCGAACAACCTCAATGCAGCGCATCATTATCTCTTACCTTACATCCACTGGCTCATTCATGAGCCTCCGGCTCATTTTCCAACAGATTAGATCCATTCTTGCGATTTGCTCGCTCCATTCTTTCTGCATTGTGAAAACCATATTGCACAAATCCCCAGAAGTGGGCAACTGAAACATCTCTTATCACACCACTTTTGCCTTGCGAAACAGATTTTTGCCGGGAATTATTACGTCCATTTACATGAAGGAAATCTTGCGAATGCCAAGCTGGAAGGCCATCTTCTTTGATCTTGATAATACACTCTGGGATCATACGAAGGCCCAGGCTGCAGCCATTCGGGCCTTGTGCCAGAGCGTCGAGTTGTGCTTTGAGACATTCTACACGATTTATCGTGTGCATAATCAGGCTGTTTGGGATTTATATCTTGCCAACCAGATCAGCCTCAGCGACATGCGGATTCAACGCTTCGAACGCTCACTGCGCATGCTAGGTCTCACAACACTTGATGCGCACCGACTGAGTACCACATATCTCTCACTATACGCAAGCGAATGCCACCTTATGCCACATGCTGTCACCGTGGCCGAGCAATTGGCTGCGCTTTGCCGCCTTGGCATCATTACTAATGGCGCACGCGATGTTCAAACTCGTAAAGTAAAAGCCTCTCCTCTTGCCCCCTTTATCTCATGCATCATCTCATCCCAGGATGCCAACCATCTTAAACCCAGTCCTGGTATCTTTCACTGCGCTCTGAGAACCGCAGCGCTTGCCCCTTCCGACGTTCTCTACGTTGGCGACTCATACAGAGAAGACGTCATTGGCGCGAAAGGGGCCTCTATTACAGTGGTCTGGTATAATCCAACACAAGCCCTGCGCCCGTCTGGGCCCGAATCTCCCGATTTTGAGATTCATACCTTGCAGGATCTGCTTCCTGGTCGTGGAATCGTGGACTAGCCGAGGGCTTCGTTACGAAACATTCAGCCTACAGCGAAGAAACATTCGGTGACAGAACAACTGGAAGGCCGCGCAACATCCATAACAGCGCGGATTATAGCTTCTCTTCGGTAATCGGAGATTGAATCTCGTGCAGGCGCTTCAGCGCAGCATTCAGCTGCTTCACCTTGTCCCGGTATCCCAGAAACGTACTCTTGAATCCGAAGATGATAATGTCTTTCAACTCATCCAGGGTGAAATCAAGGTGCTTTGCTGCCAGATATAGCTCCTTGGTGACTGTCGTATCTGACATAAGCCGATTGTCGGTGTTCAAAGTGACGCGCAGGCCGTAGTCGTAGTAAAACCGCAGTGGGTGATGCTCGTAATCAGGAACCACTTTGGTATGGACGTTACTCGAGAGACAAATTTCAAGCGGAACACGGTGATCATTAATGTAATTCAGCAAGTCACCGTCTTCTTTCAAATGCGTTCCATGGCCGATCCGGTGTGCCCCGCAGTAATGCAACGCCTGGCCAATGCTCTCTGGACCGTAACTCTCACCCGCATGTGCGGTACAGTTAATATTATTATTCAGAATCAGGTAAAATGCCTCACGATGTTTCTTCGCTGGGTAGTTTTCTTCAATCCCCGCGAGATCAAAGCCCACAACGCCACGAAATTTATATGCCAAACACAGCTCTGCCAGTTCAATTGAGACATCCGGACTGATGTCGCGCATTCCACAAAGAATCACTCCTGTTTTAACTCCGAAATCCTTCTCCCCTTGTTTTAGCCCTTCGAGCACTGCCTCGACAACATGTGTCAACTTCGAGCCCTTACGTACGTGAAGGATCGGCGAATAGCGTACTTCGATATACCAGACGTTCTCTTTCGACACGTCTTCCACCAATTCATACGCCACCCGCCTTAACGACTCGGTATCTTGCATCACCGACAAGGTTACTTTAAACGCCTCAAGATAATCCTCAAGGCTCTTGCAACGATCTCCCATCAGCAGCAGCTGCTTCAGTTTATCTGGATCCTCTGCCGGCAACTTAATCTTGTGCTGTTCCGCCAACTCGAGAATCGTACTGATGCGCAGCGATCCATCCAGATGACAGTGCAGGTCTGTTTTGGGCAACTGCCGTAAGAATTCTTCGGTCAATTTCATACTTGCGCTACTTTTCCCCAACATTCAGAAGACCAAGCCATTTCCCCTGATCTCGGGACTGTAGGCTCAAAATGAAAAATATTCCGCTTTCCCCCTAAAGCTATTTAAACTAAATATTTAATCGCACATTCCCCTCCAGGTCAAGCAAATTATTATTCCCCTCGCCTCTATTATGTTCGACATCCTCGTTTTAACCTCATAAGATGCACCTGCGCGCATGTCTCAAAAAGCAGACACAATCGCGTCTCGTTGTTGGCCACATTTTGCTTTATCCTGAGCCGTAAGCCCATCGCCAATGCGAAACTGCATAATTACCCAAATGGAAATTCGGAATGACTTCCGCCGAGGGAATTGCGAATCCCACGTACGCCGTTCCGCATTTCCATCCGCAACCCATAGAGGGCCTTGATCAGTGAGAACTTGTAACATTTCTCAAAGTCCTCACACTGATAGCACTGACTACGCTCCTCGTAGTCAGACACTTTGTCTTCGAAAAAGTGGCCAAATCGTACGCCAAAACACTCCTTCATAATCCACCTCACCTCCACGGTAATTTCATGGCCCACGCCAGGTCTTCATGGCGTTTCCGAGATTTTGCTCCGGCTCTTTGGCTTGTACGTCTGCTCTTTGTTTCCGAAAAATTCCACCTAAGTCCTCGACTAAGCCCTAAGTCGAGTTCATCACCACGAGCCGCTAGATGAAACTGCCCTCGAGCTAAAAACCGTAGTTCCCTTTAATAAGAAACACCTTCATCCGGCCTTTCGTATGCTGGCGATGTATGATCACCGTGGCATTGCACATGCGCAGCTCGGCCGGGCATTCCTCACAGCCCTCTCCTTGTGCACAGGGTGTTGCCAGCTTCAGTCGCCTCGCATTCGCTGGTGCAGCTACCGTGCGGATACGCTCAAGAGCTGCCGGGACATCTTTGACGATCTTATGCGTTGACGCTACAATAAAGACGTGACGTGGCCCGAAAATTTGTGCCGCCACTCGGTTCCCAATCCCGTCCACATTCACCAGCTGACCGTCTTCAGTAATCGCATTGGTACTGGTGATATAGTATTCTGCGGTCAGGCCTGCCCTGCGCAGTTGCGTTGACTCTTCTGCTGAAAGTCCCTCCGCATACTGATCAAAAACCCGTAGCTTGCGCTGCCTCAGGGCATCAAGAAGCCCGATTTGCTTAACCGTGGTCGAGCCGCCCAATCCAACAGTCGCATTGTCCGGAATCGCGGCAAGCACTGCTTTGCACGCCTCCTCGGCCTCCTCGAAATACTCCGTTGCAATGTTATTTCCCTCAAGCGACGCTCTGACCTTCTCTACTTTACTGGACATGATAATTTATTATCCTCCTTCATCCCTACCCCATACCATATCGCCTACAGGGTCACGTGCTCTCGCTTTGCTCACGTTCCCACTAATACTTGATTTCCTGCGCAAGACAGCCGTGGATTTACCTTGCTTGAGGCCAGCCGGGTACCCGGCCCGCCAGATCCGGTCGTCTCTTCAGCACCTCTCGCGCATACACATAGTCATACAATGTTGACCAATATGACGGCGTACGACGCTTTCCACGAACAAACAGACCAGCAAGCTTCATCAGCTTCTGGCCTTGCAACGTTGATAAGAACAATCCGATAATCCGGTCATAGAGCTCTGGCTGCTTCTCCACCAGCGTCACGGCATTTCGCCCATTGATTCGCGCCTTCTCGAAAAATTGCTTCGGCGTATAGGAGTGACAATGATACGATATCACATCAGGCGCAAACGCAAGCTTCAGCCCTTTCTTCATCAACCGAAATCCCAGCTCCGTATCTTCAAACGAGGCGTCAGTGAAATCCCGGCTAAAGCGATCATCACGCAGCCACGCGCGATGGATGGAAAGGTCCAACGTGTGAAAGTATTCGTACCCGATATCGCGGTAATCGGTGATGAGATAATAGAAAAGTACGGTTTGTGCCACCCAGTGCATAAATGTAGTGCTGAGAACGTCTGGGTGCCACCGCGTATGGCCTCGCACCGCATGCCCCGGGCTTGCCTCATGATGGCGAAGATGCCCGGCAAAATGCTCCGGCGTCAGCACAACGTCATCGTTTAAAAACAACAGAATTTCGCCCTGCGCTGCATCAATCGCCCAGTTCCGGGCAAATGCAGGCCCCCGCTTCTCAAGACCCTCGTAGCGCACTGGCAGACCACTTCGCGCTTTTAGATCCGCCACCACATCGCGCGTTTCAGCATCTACGCCGTCATCCACTACGAGCACCTCAAACGACTCAAACGGCACGGACTGCTGCACGATAGACTCAAGACATTGCCTAAGCAGCGTCGGGCGTCGGAATGTTGGTATAATTACCGATAACATTAGCATATCATATAGCAGGAGCGAGTGTTCAGCGCGTCGTTGCACTTCATCTGGTTCTATCTAACCACAGATCGCTACCCGATGCGCTGCTCACTCTCTATATCCTTACTGTGGCAGTCACGCACGCCAGTTTCAGCTTGCAAAATCCACTAAAAGCACCTAAAAATAAAGGGTTATTGCGTATTCAAACTGTATCCTTTTAAGTAAAATTCCTTTGCAAAGGCAAGCTTCTTTTGGCCAGGAAAAGCGTTTCTCCAACTGATCGCAAACTGGGCCACGAATGGCGCGACTGGAATGGGATTATTGATCCCCGCCAGGAAGCAACCACGGCACCTAAATTTCTGTTCACCGCGCTGCTGGGCCTTGTCGGCCTGGGTGCTTTGGGCTGTCTCGTTGCCCTTGCTTACATCGTGCTTCTCATTGTTGGGGAACCTGCGCCGCTGATTGCACGGGCGATGGTCGCGCTGCTTGTGGCAATGGGTATAGCCGCAATGCTTATGTTTCTCCTTCTGGTAGGTCTGGTGATCGGAGTTCTCCCGTCAGCGCTCTCGCGCCAGATAGCACCCAAACTTGCCTCTGTCGCCATTCTTTTGGGCAAAATAAGCCATGTAATCCGCATATCGCGCGACCAGATTGGCAATTCGTTTGTCCAGCTCTCGAACGAACTTACAAAAGCATGCACTAAAGCAATGCCCCGGAAAAAAATTCTGGTGCTGTTGCCCAGATGCCTGGAACGTGAGATTCGAAAACAAGCCCTTGAGCTGCTCAAGGCACATGGCTGTGAGTCAGCAATTGCACACACCGGCGAAGACGCACGCGACCATGTTCGCCGCATTAATCCTACGGCCATTGTGGCCGTGGCTTGCGAACGCGACCTGGTCAGCGGCCTACGCGACGTCGCCTCTCGTATTCCCATTCTGGCGATTCCGACCCGTCGCCCTGAAGGCCCGTGCAAAAATAATACTATTGCCATTGAAGAACTACGCGACGCCATCGCCTTTTTCAACCATCGGTGACAACTGGCTAGAAATTACTTTGACATAAATGGCTCTTTGTCAGATAGGTCAGCAATAATAATCATGTATCAAAGAGCAAGTTGAGTACTTGCAGGCTTCTATCGCTCTTTGTACAGCTAAAGAAACAGCGCATGGCCTTGAGGGTCTGATTATTAACGCCATATTGTCATTTCAACTTTGCAGGTATCTATGCGCGTCAATAGTAGGGGCAATTCATGAATTGCCCCTACAAAGCTTGCATGCGTACCATTAGCTATACAAACATCAATAATAGGACTTCTTCTCCAGCTGTATTCTGCTTTTAATGCTTGAAGGTTTCTTCAAGAAGATAGCGTAAATTGACAGGGTGCT
>CAYVXD010000008.1:0-35126 GCA_964454265.1 uncultured Candidatus Sumerlaeota bacterium
ACTGACTTTGCCATAGGCACCAACCCATCATTTCAAGTTTGAAGATGCACTAGTACAGCGTCAACTTTGCAATAAGGCATGTAGGGGCACGCCGCGGCGTGCCCCTACAAAATCTTTCGCCTTTTAATGCAGGAGGATGCTTTCCCGACTATGCGCCACTGGCGGGCACGTATCCGTCAAAACAACCTTGGCCATGCACTACTAGGGAGCTGAGCAGGAAACGGCTTGCTCAGGTGTCATTCAGGTTGAGTGATGGCAGAATTGTCGAGATGTTAGTGCATGTATGATGGATAATCTGTGGGAAGCCAAGAGGTGATCCGACCATGCCAACGACTTTACATGGTGGAACGGAGAGAAATTCAATGTGAAACCCTAATACAGACAGGTGGCTCAATCCCTGTCATTCTTAAGACGGGCAGTTAGTCATGCTTAATTTTCTTGCTGTTTGTGTTCAGCCGCGATTTGATATGCCGCAAACTATCCATTTTGCGCTCCCAATCAAGACGGAACAATGGACAATTGCTATTGCTGGCATAACGAGGCCTATCTGGATGGGAACAATACACATTATCGGGGCCATGACCCACTTGCTTGTAGAACATACACTCTGAGAGCTTACACCGAACGGGGGTCATCCTTTTCCCCATTATGTGCTCCTTTCGGAGCTCAACCTTACTCCGTAAATTCCTTTTTGTCTGGACAACTAAAACACGCTAACAACGTTTACATAGATAATATATAGCATTTAACGCCTAATGTCACCCAAAGTGTTAGCATTTTGTGGTCGCTGATTCTGCTCCCTGGGCACGGATAGACAACCCCACGGCCCGCTCTTTCTTCTTTCCGGACATGTCTTTTTAAGTACAGATCGAGCCAAAACGCCCATTAGCGGGCTGCCGCGCGAATGATCACCTCGCTTTCCTCAGTCCGGTCTACCTGGTTACAAAAACGCCGAAAAGTCTCGTATTCCTGTGCGGAAATCCGGTGCTTCGTTGTTTTCAATTCCTCATAAAGTTCAATAGTATTCTCGCCTATCTCGAAGCGCACAGAGAATGACCCGAAGGGCGCTTTCAGTTCCACCGGCTCTGGGACTGAGTGAATAGTGAGCCCATCGTCCAGTTTAAACGTATAGTGGCGTCGCAGAGTTTCCGGATAGGAGATCAGGAGATCGTAACGGCGGGACGAGAGGAGCGCATAGGTTTCGCTCAGGTTGGATGGGAGGAGAAAGGGCTTGAATCGTCCATGTCCGTTCGTCATTTGCAGGAAGTTGGGAATTGAAAAGGTATAGGAGAGCCGCGGACTTTCGTCGAGATCTGTGACGTCCGACAACTCAATTTCCTCTATTCGTGATCCCGGATACTTGCTATTCAGCGCCTGTTCGACAAGCGGTTTGGCCTTCTCGGCATTTTGATAGTAGCGCCGTAAAGGAGGAGCCGAGAGGCCGTGGTAACGCACGGTTCGCTTCCCATAAGCAGTACCATCCGGTGAGATGCGAATCTCCATGTTGAAGATCATCTGATTCTGCATGTGCGTGCTGAGTGGAATTTGTTTGAACGTACCACCAGAAGAGTTAATCACGAATGCGACGGTATCCTGATCCGCGAATGGAAGTTCCTGGAATGAATGATACTGTGCTGTCCCATCCAGCCACCACTCCTTTCCGTCCAGGTTCGCTATGTGGAGAATGGCATGGTTGAAAAGGCCCAGCGACGCGAGACTATGATCCATTTTTCCGCGATGGCGGGTGCGGACAAGCACAATGTCACTCGGTATGCCTGCTTCTCTTAACATTGCCATGAGCAGCGTTGCTTTGTCTTTACAGTCGCCATACTGGGCTTTGAATACCTCAGCAGCCTCGTGGGGCTTATAGCCATATACTCCCAATTCAAGGCCAAGATAGCGAATTTCCGTTACCACAAACTTATAAAGGGCGCCTACCATATCGATATGCGTTGGTGCGTCTCGCATCAGGTCAGCCGCTTTGTCTTTCAGCATCTGTGGCAAAAGGAGCTGCTCCCGCACAAGACCCCAATACCACGTCGCCACCTCGTCCCAGTTCTTAAATGTTGTGACGATCAAATAGGGCAGCACTTCTGAATCCGGTGGCATGTAGGGCTCCCGTTCGATGTCTGGGAGATTCCGGGCTGTCCAGATGTAGATGCGCAAGGAGTTGTTGGATGAGAGTTCGATTGTTGGCTCAAGCGTGGTCCCAACAGTTTGGTAGAGAAACGTACGCTCAGCCGGGGTGATAAGAACATACTGGCTCAGGAAAGTTGGCTCGTAGCGGCTGAAGAAGTGAATGTCACCGAAATAGTCGGTGTAGAGATTTGGCATTTTGTCTGCGATTTCGTATTCCAGCTCTACGATGGAATTAACGCGCACACCGGGAAAGTAGATAATCTTATGGATATAATCGCCATACAGTTTCATACTGACGCCCATAAGTTTGGCAAATGAGCTGTCGTCAATGCGATCGGAATGCAGCAAGGAGCCATCGGGCTGCATGACCTGTGCCTTCTTTATCGTCACTATCTCGCGTTCAGGCACGTAGCCAAGCGAGAACGAGCGAAAGTCCCGGCTTCCTTTTTCCGTTAAGATCTTAACGATTAAGCGCCGCGTTTCACGGCGACTACCGTCCTTATTGACCTGAACAATGGTTTGGCGAAGCAGATAGTGGATATTTGCTTGGCCAGCCAGTGTCGGCTCTTCCCGCAGGGCGGCTTCCTTAATGTCTGCGAATGAAATGGCGTAGCGCTCGGCATAGCTCTCGCCTTCGAGCCGGAGATAGGCAAGGTACTCTTTTAGCTTCGGCTGGTTTTCCTTTGCTGTTAATGATCGGTCCCACTCAACAAGGGCTTCCTGATCGCGGCCGAGAAAATGGAGTATCTGACCTTTGACCTTGAGCAGTTCAGGATCGAATGGGCGAATAGCCAACCCTTTTTCAACTGCCTCAAGCGCCGTGGCATATTCTTGCCGACCAATTCGCTGCTGTGCCAGCTGGAGCCATAATGCATATCCAAATGGCTGACGGGCAATTTGTTGTTTGAGTGCCTCTTCCGCTTTGTCCCACTTGGCTTCTGCAAGGTAAAGCGCTGTCAGGGCTGATAGCACAGAAACCTTTCTGACCGTACGTGTTTGTAGCAGGTCATGAAGGAGCTGGAGGCGCTCCAATGGTGGAAGTATTGCTTTAAGTTTTGAGACGTAAAGCCACTTAATCTCGGCGTTCTGGATGGTAGAAACTGCATGGAGATGGGGTTGGTCTGCCATCAACCGTTTCAAGACATCGAGTGCTTCGTAGAGATAATTTTTACTAATACAATACCTGGCTAACAAGTATCTGGCCCTGGGGGAATTTGGGGCTAAGCTCAGAATCTCCTGAGTCAGTGCGGAGGCTTTCTGATTCATGGCAGAGCCTAGGTAAAACTCTGCCAACCTGAAGCGTGCCTCTATGTTATCAGGTTCAATGGCAATGGCGCGTTCGTAGGCCTGGCGTTGCTTATTGCGATCATTCTGATATATACCTTCCAGCAGCGAAGGGATCGAGCTTGAGGAAGCAAGATCCTGGGCGCGCTGGAACCATAGCGCCGCCTTTTGCTCGCGGGGATCAGTAGGCTGTTCCACAGCATAAAGCACACCCAGGTGGAGACACGCACGCAAGGATGGAGATGCTGCGCAGTCTGCCTCAAGGGCTTGAATCATGGACAGGGGCTTGTCTGGTTGCGAAGAGAACGCATCTAGCAAAGGAGCCTGACTGTGGGCACCTTGAGCTGCGCTTCGGATGCGCAGCCAGAACCCCCAGGCGTTCGTGTTGGGATTCTGTGCGACTTTCAGAAGCAGGCGATTCGCGCCTTTGCGCAGGCGAAGTACCTGGGAGACGTCCTGTGAGAAAAACACGCCGCGATTTGTGGTGCCGACGTGAACGAGAGCTTCGTTCACCCATATTTTCACTGGCCCTGGCGAGCCAATTTTTAGTACTACGTCTGTTTGTTCGACTGATTCAAAATTCAGGTAAGCATATGCTAACGCCGGTTTGCTCGCATAACATAGCGACCAGAGATCCACATAGCCGTTAATGGGCTCAACCGGCGAGCTCCGCCATTGGGTATCTTCGCACAAGCCCTGATAGCTGGCTGAGGGACTGAAATCCTCCTGCTCAGGGGCAAGTGCTCGGTCGAAATTCAATCCCCCTTCGTTGTCGAAAGGCCCCAGAATGTAGCAGTCAGTGAGAAATCCCAGGCCAGACAGAATTCGCCTGGCCTCGTTCGAGTCTCCATACTGTAGCTCCCTGATCCCATAATACCACTGAAGGCGGGAAAAAACTTCCTCTGTCTCTACTGCACGTTTTGCCAGAGTTTTGAGCTCAGCGCAGAATTCTTCTGCATGGCCGGCATAGGGTTCAATCAAGGAGTACAGATAGGCATAGACCACGGCGGCACTACTCGTTCCTGCGCCGCGCAGGGCCTGTAGTAGCTGCTGATACGCTTTCTCGTAGTCACCCCGGATCAGATAGTGGCAAAATGCCTCTTCGTAATAATCCGAAGAGTATGTTTGGGAGGATTCTAAGGGCGAATTGTCTAAAATCGGTGCAGCCAGATGCGGTAGCGAAGTGGATTGGGCAGCATGTGGAGACTCATAGTACGGTTCAAATGTACGGGCAAGACTCGCTGTTAGCCACAGGGCGCTATAGAGAACGCAGAGAACCATTATGATAGAAGACAGGTAGTGGAAGCCTCGGTGCTCGTACACACAACGCATCAGAGCATGAGACCTCCTTGAACTTCTGCTTTTGTGAGATGGGCTATTGCTTCAATGGCTACCAGTGCGCCGTGGGGCAGACCCGATACTTCCACCACGGTCCGTGCAGGGGGCAAAAAACTGAAGCTCGACGCGTACGCCTTGTTCATCGCTTCCAGATCTTTCATAGACGTCAGGTATACAGTTGCTTTGAGGATATTCGACAGCTGCCCTCCCAGTGCGGAGAAAATGCCGGTGAGATTTTTTAAACATTGCTCTGTTTGCGTGGCCATGTCGCTTCCTACAATCTTCCCTGATTGCGGGTCTTGCGGAAGCTGTGCGGAGATGAAAATATAGTCCTCCATTTTGATAGCCTGCGAATAAGGCCCTTCCGCTGCAGGCGCTAGATCGGTTACAACGGAGACTTTCTCGGCCATTTGCAATCGCTCCTTTCCTGGCAGATTGCCCGAGTAGTTCGCACGGGATATCTCAAGACGGCTCCAGGGTATAGTCTGAAAATACCGAGACGGTTACTCTTGCTCGGGAGAAGCAGGCCCTGAGGTGCTGGCCTGCTTCTCCTCAAGCAATCGCGATATCGTTACAAACTCGTAGCCCTCGGCGCGAAGCAGATCAATGATCTCCTCGGTAGCCTCCAGAGTTTTGGTATTGCGGTCGTGCATCAGGATAATCGAGCCGCCAGTAACCTGGCTCATGACCGCCTCAACGATTTGCTGTTTAGTTGTTGATGGTCTCCAGTCTTGGGTATCCACAGACCAGAAAACGATAGCCAGGCCCATCTTTTGGGCCAGTTCGACGACCGTGCGGTTGCTGAGCATGTAGGGAGGCCGCAGCAGGGTAGGCGTCACCCCTGTAGTGGATTTAATAATTTCCTGGGCCTTGATCAACTCGTCTTGAATTTCGGTTTGCGAAAGTTTTCTAAGATTGGGATGCGAATACGTATGGTTGCCGATTTCGAAACCCATGTTTGCCACAAATTTGGCAACGGATGGATACAGGGCAACTCGCTCGCCAAGGAAGAAAAATGTGGCAGGCACTTGCTTATTCATTAGGATTTCTATCAGGTACGGGGTAAAGCGGCGATTAGGGCCATCATCATAGGTGAGAGCAATGAGATTGCTTTCCTTCGGGCCTGAATAGACATAATAGCTCCTGTAGTCTGACGATGCAGATTGGGAATCAGTTGTGTTCCGGTCTACAGCAGCAGTTTCTGAATTGGCCAGTGACACCTGTGATTCACCCAGCCAAAGCGAGCTGACCAGAGCCAGGCACACCAGCGCTTGGACGCCACAGCTACGCATTCGCTCGGTCTCCGCGCTTCTGATATTTTGTGCACGAGTTCTCCATATGCCTCAGCTTCCTTATTATATATAGGAAAGCGCATGTGTGGATAGCAATATCGTCATTCTGCTAACGCACCTTGTGTGAAGATAGCGTCTGAGAATAGTTGAATCACATGTCAGCGACAAGAAATCCGCCGATGTCCCAACGAGCTGGTGGTTATTCGCCAGGGCTGGGTTCTTGCGATGTCTCATCGGTTGACTCAGGTGGTTGCTTCAGCGACTGGGCGCCAGGCGTCTCCTTGAGCTCGGTAATGCGCGCGCGTTTGCCTCGCAGGGAGCGGAGATAGTAAAGCTTACTTCGGCGCACTTTCCCCTTGCGCATAACCTCGATGGATTCTATGCGCGGAGAATGGAGGGGAAAGATACGTTCCATGCCAACGCCGTAGGATTCGCGACGGACAGTGAACGTTTCGCGCATTCCGCCTCCGCGGCGCCGTATGCACACGCCTTCGAAGTCCTGGATGCGTTCCTTGTCACCCTCAACAATGCGTACAGAAACACGGATCGTATCACCCGATTTAAAATCCGGGATTTCGGTCTTCATCATGCCCGCTTCAAATTCTCTTAATTGCCTCTTCACCTCTTCATCCTCCTTATGGCAGTACGCGAGGGTTAGATCATATGACCCTGATTGTCATTATTAACGACAAATGACCCGAGCTTTTGGCTTTTAGCACGCCCAGGCGCGTGGTTTCACCTTTAATGACCGGTGTTAACAAAGCGCTTGAGTCCCTTGTGTAGATCTCCTCATGTGTTCTGCGGTTCAGGATGCTGTCTCTTGCCGAGCAAACGCTCCAGGATAATGGCAGCAGCGGCCCGGACGGACAAGTGGTTATACTCCGCAACGCCTTGTATTGGTTCCAGAAACATATCAATATCTTCTAGCAGGCTGGGATGCACTCCCCATCCAGTTCCAAATACAATACAGAACTCTTGCTTGCCTTGCCTGATGCGATTGCGTAATTGGGCAAAGCTGATGCGATTTGCAAGCGGTTTAGCCGATGTGGCTACAAACACGGGTTCGCCTCCTGTTGCCGCAGCGGTGTCCTCGCTGATCTGGCTGAGGTCGTCCACAAGCATCACAAGTTCAATCGCCGCCTGACGCGTCGGATTATACTGGGCACCAAATCCTTCTTTCCAGTGATAGATGATGCGACGGGCAAACCACTTCTGAGCCGGAATCGGGTTGACAATATAGAACCGCCAGACGCCAAAGGTCTTTCCAGTACGGGCGAGATCATGAATGTCAAAGTTCGTGATCGAGGTTGCAACCAGGCGGCTGTTTTTGTCGAGCACCGGATAATGAACCAATGCAATCGAGACACCCATCATTCGCGTCTCAGCTCTGCGAGCCACTTGTGATCCTGCTCGGACAGCTGAGCCTTCTTAAGCAGATCTGGACGGACACGCCATGTGCGCTCCAAGGCCTTACGATGTCGCCACTCATCAATCTTCTGGTGGTTGCCAGACAACAAGACATCGGGCACACGCATGCCTCGAAATTCTTCCGGCCTTGTATAGTGCGGCCAGTCCAGAAGCCCCATTGAGAACGAGTCGTTCTTCCACGACGTTTCATTGTGCAGGGCATCTGGTAGCAGTCGTACCAAAGAATCAATCACCACCATTGCAGGGAGCTCGCCGCCGCTGAGTACGTAGTCGCCTATAGAAATTTCTCGGTCAATAAAACTTTCGCGAATGCGCTCGTCGATCCCTTCATAATGGCCACATACGAGCACAAGATTGTCATACTGTGTAAGTTCCATTGCAATCTCTTGCGTATATGGCTCGCCCTGTGGGCTGAGGTAAACGGTCACACACTGCGTTCCTTCTGAGCCCTGACGTGCGGCTTCAATCGCAGCGGCCAGAGGTTCGGGCTTCATCACCATGCCTCCACCACCGCCGTAAGGATAATCATCAGTTACCTTGTGCTTGTCTGCCGCAAAGTCGCGGGTATTAATAAGGCGAATCTCAACCAGGTTTCGCTCGCAGGCCCGTTTGACAATGCTTGAATCAAATGGGCCAACGAACATTTCCGGAAACAAGGTGACAATGCTAATGCGCATGAGGTTATTTGACTCCCAGATTTGCGCCACCAAAACAACCCCTAGGAACCTTGTGTCTCCATATTTTTAAGGCATTTCATCGATTCCTTTAGGGAGCTGAACATTCATGGTGCCGTTTTCAAGCGACACTTCACAGACGATTTCCTTCACGGCTGGCACCAGAATCTCCCGTGATCCCTTTTTTACTACAAGGATATCCTGAGCAGAACCGTAGAGGATCGTGCTCACCACGCCAATTTCTTCGTGCGTTGAGGCGTCAATCATACGTAAGCCAATCAGTTGGTCGCTATAGTAGTGATCAGGCGGGAGACCCCAACGATCTTTCTCTTGTACATAGGCGCTCTTGCCCGCTAAGGCTTTGGCATCTTCGATAGAATTACATTCGGCGATTTTAAGGATCGCAAATTGATTGTGGATTCGCATATGCTGTAGGGTCACGCATTGCAGGACGGACGTATGGCCATCATGAACAAAGAGTTTATCAGTCCGAAGCTGCAAGAGCTCATTAGGAGAATTGGTTGCAGGAAGCAGCCGCAGCTCCCCGCGGTTTCCCTGCGGACGAAGAATCTTTCCAATCAGGACAAAGTTTGTATTCAGCTGGTCTGCTGAGCAATCCAATTGACTATTCAATAATCTGCAGGAGAGATTTTTTCTTAAGCTTTGTCGCGGCTGCACTGAGAATTTTGCGCATTGCCTTTGCGGTCTGCCCACCTTTACCAATCACCTTTCCCACGTCGTCTGGTGCGACCTTCAGCTCGAGAATAATGCTATTTTCGCCCTCCACAACGTTTACTTCGACTTTCTCGGGATGATCCACCAGGGCTTCAGCCATGTACTGGACGAGCTTTTTCATTGCAACATTCCTCCTGTCTGAAGTCTGAGTCTCTGTAAGGTAGCTTCTGTGTCGTGACTCACTGTGCGTATGTTAAAATGAGCTGGTTTTCCACTCTGCGTTATTCTGAGCAATTCTTTATGTACCTGTCTTCTTTCCAGTTGCTTTCGACTCATGATAGCGTTTCATTATACCCAGTTGCCGGAACAGCGAGCGTACCGTCTCTGACGGAAGTGCTCCTTTACTGAGCCAGTGAAGGGCCCTCGTCTCGTCAATTTTGATATGGGGCTCCTGTTTGAGAGGCTGATAGATGCCAAGGATTTCAATAAATCGTCCATCCCTCGGGGCTCTGGAATCCGCCACAACGAGGCGGTAGTAAGGACTCTTGCGTCGTCCAACCCGCGCCAACCGGATCTTTACCGCCATTTGATCACCTCCCTTTTGCGCTTGGGTGCGGCGCCCTGTTACGCCAGGTCACCGGCAAGTGGCTCATTCATTTTGCCTGCTTATTGGTACAGGCTCTTGCGTTCAATCGCGCTCAAGCCGCCTAGCGGTGCTTTGGCTTTTTCTTGCGAAACGGTCCGAATCCCGGACCTCCCCCGCTGAACATCTGCTTCATCATTCGCTTTGCTTCATTAAATTGCTTGATCAGCTGATTAACATCCTGGACGGAGTTGCCACTGCCTTGAGCGATCCTGCGGCGGCGAGTGCCATTAAGTATTTCCGGATCCTCTCGCTCCTCAGGCGTCATGGAGAGAATCATCGCTTCAATGGAGGCAAACTCACGATCGTCGAACTGCATGTCCTTTACCTGCCGGCCCAGACCAGGGATCATGGCGACGAGGTCTTTCAGGGAGCCCATTTTGCGAACCTGCTGCATCTGGTCAATAAAATCCTGGAAGGTGAAGGTCTGTTTGCGGATCTTGCGCTCCATCTCGCGCGCCTGTTTCTCATCAAACGTCACCTGGGCTTTCTCCACCAGTGTAAGCACGTCTCCCATGCCCAGAATACGTGAGACAAGCCGGTCGGCGTGGAATTCCTCCAGATCGCCGAGCTTCTCCCCTACTCCGATGAAAACGATAGGCTTTCCCGTGACTGCCTTAATGGAAAGTGCGGCCCCGCCACGCGCATCACCGTCGAGCTTCGTGAGGCAGACCCCATCAATCCCGACCTGTTCGTTAAACGCAGAGGCACTGTTCACAGCATCCTGCCCCGTCATGGCATCTGCCACCAGAAAGGTAAACTGCGGACGAACCGCTTGCTTAATCTCAACGAGCTCGTCCATTAATACTTCGTTAATGTGCAGACGTCCTGCCGTGTCTATAATCACCAGATCGCGTGTTTCTTTGCGGGCAAATTCCACGGCGTTCTTCGCAATGGCAACTGGTTTCTTTTGTTTTCCCTGGTCGTATGATGGCACATCGACCTGGTTGCCCACAACCTGCAGCTGATGGATTGCTGCAGGCCGGTAGACATCGCACGGCACGAGCAATGGTTTCCAACCCTGTTTCATGTAGCGCTTGGCCAGTTTTCCAGCTAACGTCGTTTTTCCCGATCCTTGCAGGCCAAGCAGGAGGACGACGTTCATGGTACTTGGCTGCAAGGAAAATGGCTGGCTCGGGCCTCCCATGGTATTGATCATCTCGTCGTGTACGATCTTGATTACCTGCTGGCCAGGGGTTATGCTAGTCAGCACTTCACTGCCTATGGCTTTCTCTGTGACACGCGTAACGAACTCCTTCACGACGCGAAAATGAACATCTGCCTCCAGCAGTGCTAGCTTAACGTCTCGCATCGCATCGCGAATGTTGCGTTCACTGATAGCACCATGGCCACGCAGATTCTTGAAGATGCGTTCGAACTTTTCTCCTAGCGCTTCAAACATACTCTGCCCTACTTGCTGTTTAACTCAGTAACCGTAGAATACGGTCGAGATCCTTCACGATCCAATTGACATTATATATGATACCCTTTTTCTGAAGCGTCTTCTTTACGTTACGGATTATCTGCTTTATCTCGTCGAGCCTTGCCTGGCATGGCATGTGCGAATTTCTTGTGGCTGCTGGTTGTCGGTTGCCTTGAGCCAGAAACCCGAGTTGCGCCTCGTAGTGATCAAGGGTCCTCTCGGCGTGCTTGACCGCATCGTGAATCGCCTGACGCGAGACGTTGTACTCGCGCGCAATCTCGCCAAACGACAGATCGTCCACGTAATGTAGCTTCATGAATTCATGCTGCTTCTCGGTTAATAACGTCCCATAGAGATCAAGTAGCTGTCCGATACGTACAATCCGCGGAATTAACGCATCTGTGCTGGAGTGGACAAAAGACTTTGGCACTTTTTCTGCCTATGTTTTCTGAATATTGGGTGTCAAAGTAAATATCTTTACACACAAAGCATGATAAATTACGCAGCCATCCCCGGCTATGTCAAGAGAAAAAGTGGTTTAGCGACCAGTATGCATGGGTTCTTCTGTTGCGCAGGAGTTCCATGCCACTCGCATATTTCGGTCAGGAGACAAGCCGTGGGCGCTCAGCTCATTGGTTTCCATAGCACAGGACTGATCGAACCCGAACTCGGAAGAAAATGGGCTCAATTTTTCGTCCGTGTAACCCGTAAGGGCCCCTTTTTCTGTTGATTGTTTGACATATCTTCGCTTATATTACGTTCTAAATAGGTATTGTAAGAGCACCAAGAATTGTGATTTTTTATTGGCATCGCTTGCTGGTGGCAATGCCAAGAGGGTACATTGTGAATCATACTGAGCAAATGGTATCCGTTATCATTCCTATCTATAACGAGGCGGGAACCATCGGTCAGGTGGTTTCCGACGTTCGCCGGAGTCTAGCGGATCGTAGTCCTTTTGAAATTATCGTTGTTGATGATGGATCAACGGACGGGGTCGCTAGCTCAGACGTTCCCGGCATGGTGGATAGGTTTATTTCTCACAAGACGAACTGCGGCTATGGAGCGGCGCTTAAGACCGGTTTTCGCAACGCGGCAGGCGACATTATTGTTATTATAGACGGAGATGGGACATACCCTGCCAGCTCAATACCCGAGCTGCTTTCGGCGCTGAAATCGTGCGACATGGCGGTGGGTGCCCGAACGGGCCGGGAGGTTCATATTCCATTTTTCCGCCAGCCAGCGAAGTATATCCTCAGTCGGGTGGCCAATTTTCTTGCGGAAACGCGCATTCCTGACCTTAATTCCGGGCTTCGTGCGTTCAAGAAATCAGCGCTTGAACCTTTCCTGAATATTCTCCCTCGCGGATTCTCGCTTACAACTACGCTGACTCTCGCGTTCTTGTGCAATGATCTTCAGGTGGAGTACATTGCGATTGACTATTACGCGCGCAAGGGCAAATCGAAGATCCGGCCGATCCGCGACACGAAGAACATTATCCTCACGATTATCCGAACTATCCTGTATTTCAATCCCCTGAAGGTTTGCATTCCTGCTGGACTGATTTTGCTAGGCCTGGCCTTTGGGGTATTGGCATTTAGCTATTTTGCCCTGGACCGGATTATGGACGGCACAGTGGCTGTACTGACATTGACCGGTATTCAGGTGATGGTTATCGGGCTGCTTGCTGATCTGATTGCCAAGCGGAGCATTAGATGAAGATACTGTTTCTTAATCCGCCAACATTGACAGGCGAGATCTACATGAAGGAGCTCGGCCGGTGCGGGCGAAGAGCTGTAGCCGGAGAGTTCTGGCCACAAACCGGTCTGGCATACCTAGCTGCGGTAGTTGAGGGTCAAGGCCATGAGGCCCGGATCATTGACAGCATGGCTGTGGGTATGGGCATCGAGGCGCTCATCCGTGAAGTCCAGGCATGGCAACCTTCGCTTATCGTAGCTGGAACCTCAACGCCAACCTTTCCTAACGATGCGGAAGTTCTGCGCCGGCTTAGCGGCTCGCATCGTGTCATAAAGGCCTTTGCCGGAACACACGTTTCGGCGATTCCTGAACAGTCGCTTGAGCAGAGTGATGCTGATTTTCTGTTTATTAATGAGGCCGAGGAGACTGTCAAGGAAGTGGCGGAAGCGCTGTCAAAAGGCGCGTCAGAATCAGCAGCTCTGGGCGGCTTGCTAGAGCGCATCCAAGGGCTTGCGGTTCGAACAGAGACCGGCGTCCATCTCACTCCACCTCGCCCGTATGTCGCGAATCTCGACACGCTTCCCTACCCAGCACGTCATCTGCTGCCGAATCAGGCATACCACATGCCGTTTTTCGAAAAAGAGCCATTCGTCACAGTCATTCCAACTCGGGGGTGTCCGTGGCAGTGCACATTTTGCCGTGCGGGGCAGGTCTGGGGTCGCAGGGTACGCACCCGAAGTATAGAGAATGTTCTTAGGGAAATTCAACAGATTCGTGAAGAGCTGGGAATTTCTAAGATTGTATTTATGACTGATGCTCTTACGCTTAACACAAAATGGGCAAAGGAGTTCTTTAAGGCTATCGTTTCAGCTAATCTTGTGTTTGATTGGATTTGCAACAGCAGGGTTGATGCTGTGGATCTCGAAATGCTTCGGCTGATGAAGCAGGCAGGCTGCAAGTTGATCTCGTATGGAGTTGAGTCGGGGAATCAGGGGATTCTGGATGCCTGCAATAAGGGGATTCGCCTGCAAGATTCTGTTAACGCAATTAACTGGACACGTCAGGCAGGGATTCTTTCGATGGCATACTTTGTCCTGGGTCTGCCTGGCGAAACACATGAGACGATTAACGAGACCATTGCGTTTGCCAAAAATTTGAATCCCGATTATGTGAATTTTCACATTGCGACGCCTTTTCCGGGTACTGCGTTGTATGAGCAGGCTGTGGAGGCTGGCTGGCTCACAACCAGCAACTGGGCTGACTACGAAGAGGAAGGATCAGCGGTGATGCGCACAGCGAATTTGTCACCGGAGGAACTGAGGGGAGCGCAACGACGGGCTATGCGTGAATTTTACCTGCGGCCAGGCCAGCTGTTCAGGGAGTTGAAAGGTATTCGCTCGAGAGCGCAGTTACGGTCGCGACTCCACGCCGGGATGCGTGTTCTGAACACACTTTTTCGTAGTAAGTAGAAGTAAGTGCGGCGCATGGAATTGTATTGACAAGGCTTTGACGTTTCGGGTAACTCTCTTCTAAAATAACGTTGGGGGGATAAAACGGTAGGTTCCCATGGGCGTTCTGGACATTGTAAAGCAATACTGGCGTCTTGTGCTGTTTTTCATCGGATTGGCAGTGGTCATTTATAGTGTTTTCTACTTCAAGGATCGTGTGCCGATTCTGAAAGAATTCCTCGTCTTTCTTAAAGAACGGAAACTCTGGTGGATGACCCCTATTGCAGTGGTTCTGGTGCTAATTGGCTTGCTTATCATTCTAACCGAGAGTTCAGCCCTGGCCCCCCTAATCTATGCCATTTTTTAATCCCGGTATCATGAAACAGGTGTTTACATTTTTCCTCAAGGTAGTTAAGTGGATTGCGGGCAGGATTGGTGCGGTTATTACTATCATACTGCTTACTGTGGTATACTGCACAATATTTGCCCTGACGGCCATTCTCCTCAAGCTAAGCGGGAAGCGTCTCTTGCCTGCTTGTAAGAAAGGGACACAAACCTACTGGCTTCCAAAGGAGAAAATCGAGCCCACCATGGATTTTATGCGCCGACAGTTCTAAGCACCATGGGTGTGGATGCCGGGTTTTAGCGCAAACCTAAAGGAAGTAGAATCTGTGTACATCCTTGGCATTTCGGCATTTTATCATGATGCGGCCGCGGCTCTGGTGAAGGATGGAAAGCTAGTTGCTGCGGCTTCAGAAGAACGCTTTAGCCGCAAGAAACACGATGAGCGCTTCCCGTTCCATGCTATTGACTATTGCTTAGGAACAGAGAAGATTTCGGTTCAGGATCTTGACTACGTCGCTTTTTATGACAAGCCGTTTGTTAAGTTCGAGCGTCTGCTTCTTACCTACCTTTCCTACTTCCCTCGGGGAATCAAATCGTTTCTCACGGCAATGCCGATCTGGCTGAAGCGAAAATTGTGGACGAAGATCATTATTCAGAAAGAACTTGGATTTGAAAAGGAGATTCTGTTCTGCGACCATCACCTCTCGCATGCGGCGAGCGCTTTTTTGGTGTCTCCGTTTGAGGAGGCAGCGATCCTGACCCTGGATGGCGTGGGCGAGTGGTCCACTGCGACTCACGGTATTGGCAAAGGCACTGACATCACGCTGATCCATGAAATTCGTTTCCCCCACTCGCTCGGCTTGCTCTACAGCGCCTTTACTTACTATCTTGGCTTCAGGGTGAACAGCGCAGAATATAAGGTCATGGGTCTGGCTCCGTATGGAAAGCCAACGTACTACGATAAAGTGCGCGAGCTGGTGGACATCCGCGATGATGGCAGTTTTATGCTTAACATGAAGTATTTTGAATACCCGTATGGGCTGAGGATGACCAACGGGCATTTCGATCGGCTGTTTGGCGGGCCACCGCGCGTGCCCGAGAGCCGCCTGACCCAACGCGAGTTCGATATTGCTGCAAGTATCCAGGAAGTGACTGATGAGATTATGGTGAAAGCAGCTAATCACCTTTACAAAGAAACGGGGTGCAAGAATCTATGCCTTGCTGGTGGCGTTGCCTTGAATTGTGTGGCGAATGGGAAGATTCTGAGGGAAACACCTTTTGAGCATCTGTTTATTCAACCGGCTGCAGGAGATGCGGGCGGAGCGCTTGGCGCGGCTTTTTACCTCTACAATACGATCCTCCGTAATCCACGCTCGTTCGTGATGGAAGACGCGTACTACGGGCCGGAATATGGTCGGGAAGAGATCAAACAGTTTCTTGACAAGCACGGAATTCCTTATACCGAGCTCACGCAAGAGGTGCTGGTGAAGCGGGTAGCGAAGCTGATTGATCAACAGCACGTGGTAGGCTGGTTCCAGGGCCGGATGGAATTTGGCCCGAGAGCGCTTGGAAATCGCAGTATCCTGGCGGACCCGCGAAATCCGAAAATGAAAGATATCCTGAACCTGAAGATTAAATTCCGCGAAGGGTTTAGACCTTTTGCGCCCACAGTGCTTGAGGAGCGGGTGGCTGATTATTTTGAATTCAATGGTGCAAGCCCATTTATGCTCCTGGTGGCGCAGGTTAGAGAGGATAAGCGCGTCATCCCATCGGTAACGCATGTGGACGGTTCGGCACGCCTGCAGACAATCTCGCGCACAAGCAATCCGCTTTACTACGATCTGATTAGCGAATTCGAAAAGCGCACCGGTTTGCCGGTTATTATTAATACCTCATTTAATGTCCGGGGCGAGCCGATTGTGTGTACGCCGCTGGACGCCTACCGATGTTTTATGCGCACAAAAATGGATGATCTTGTGATGGGCCCATTTCTGCTGAGCAAAGCGGATAAACATCCAGGTGCCCCGGAGCTTTTGAAAGGAGTTAAGCTCGAAAAGGATTGAAACAGGAACGTTGATCGGCATGGGCGTATTGCAATACGCCCCTACAAAAGCGTCGGTAGACGATTTTCACTCCCCTATCTCACCATATAATTTGCAACAAAAAAGGCGTTAGGCTGATGCATGCCCAACGCCTTTCATTTTTGTAAAAAGTAATGCGACCTATTTATTCAAAGAGCAGCGCGACACCGTTTTCACTCCCCCTGTCCCACCATAGCACCGGTAGACGATATAGAGATAGTGTGCTGTTCTTTAAGCAGCGAGATGAGGAATTTACGGTAGCGGCTCGGCGGGTTCGCTAGATGCCATGGTCGGCAGAAGGGTGAGGCGTTGAAACAGAGACGGATTTCGCCAGTTCTCAGCTCCGCCGCGCCAGATAAGCTGGCGATGCTGATAGTCGCCATGGTCGAGGTCATCCAGGGTAAGTTCCATTGCGATAATTCGCCCAGAAGAAATTGGCGTGCTGGTTGCAAGATCCCATGGAATCCGGGCCTCAATTGTGTAACCATGAGGAGTTTGGCGCGAGGCGATTTTGATACCACCTGGCTCCAGGCCATTTGGCTGCTGAATTCTAACCAGTGGCTCTGGATGCGCATCATCTGGAGGAACAAGAAAGATCTGCATTACGCTGTTATCGTAGTGCGGCTGACCAAGGCTATCGGCTTCGCGAAGATCAAGAAAGAGCTCAACGGCATCACCAGTCCACGGATGCGTTTTGCGGTATGGATTTGTCAGGCTTTCGTCAATGATCTCTGCAAAGAGATATAGGTGTTTCTCGTCCCACAGCGCACTTGCGCGGCCCACGACATCATCCGGGCGATCAATCGCCTCCTTGCCGATTACGACGTTATCCCGCCCTTCGAGGTGCAATGCAGGAGTAAGTGGCCAGTCGTAGTTTTCGCCATCAATGATCAATGGGCTACGTCGTTTTAGAATTCCATCGAATTCCAGGTAGAGATTCTTTCGGACGGATAAGCCCTCAATCTCTACCAGTACTTCGATGATATCCTTTCCCTCGCCAAGGAGATTACCGGGATCAGCTGGCAAAGGGAATCGAATGCGCTGAAGATTTCCGTGCTGACCAAGCCTGAATGGGATTTGCAAGCCAGTGACAGTGCCTGAGCCTGGTGGTGGCATTATGCGTACAGTTCCACGGCCATCAGTCTTCGCCAGCGTCTCAATGGTTAGCTCCGCTTTCTCGCGCCAAGACTGCCAGCTCAGCAGCGGGAGTTTATGGACTCGCACGGGTGCGACGTAGCGCAGGTAGCGAACTGCAGGGAGTGTTTGCTTTTCTGAGATGCCGTCGGTGAAGTATGCCGATATTTCTATCTCTCGCAGAAGATCAAAGTCCAGGCCCTTCAGCTCATCCCAAATGATCGGAATCGTAAAGGACACGGCCTGCCGCGTTCCTGCAGGGACAACAAGCGACTGAGCTAGCACTGGATCATGGGTTCCCTTTCGCAATATGGTCAACGTTCCCCGGACATTTTGAGGAAGCGAATTATATACCATTGCTGTTCCTGTACAAACATCCTGGCGATAAAGTATGGTGGTTGAAGGGGTTCGTACTTCCGTCCATACCTCACGCAGCCAGGTTAAGGATTCAGGAACCAGACGCGAAGGAGCTGCAAATCCTGTCGGAATGACGTTTTGTCTGGCCACAGACTCCCTGGCAATACCAAAAAGGTAAATCGGGGAAGACGATACTTGCAGTTTAAGCGAGTAAGTGGAAGCAAACGTGCGATCCTTCCCGTAGAGAGAGCGCAAGGTGCATATTGTCGGGCGCACAAATTGGAGTGCTGCGCTCTGCGTTGTTGCCTCTTCGGCCCAGAGGACCATCGTATAGGTGTCTTTACAGTCGAAAACAAGCGCTGTTAAACGGTTGGGCAAACCTGCGAGCCTTCCGATGCAAGGCGAGTCCTTGAGTGTTTGAATCATGGTAGCGAGCGCCACGTAGGCAGGCTTTGGCTCCCAGTGTGAGTCTTGTTCCTGGAAGATCCCCCAAAAGTTCACACCGTGCTCAATGAACGAGGGGAAACAAAAATAGAAGAACTTCTCAACGCCTTCGGAAAACGCGAGGCAATAGCTCTTGACCAGAGTTTCCGCCTGGCTGCGTTCAGATGGGTGCACGTCACCAGTCATTCTCGCAGTTGACGTAAAGCCCATTTCAGTAATCCAGATTGGCTTGTAGCAGCCAAAGCGCTGCATGAGACGCTTATTGCGCCGGATTTTGTCAGGCAACCCATCTACTGAACCGTAGTGATGCATGTTGTAGACGTCAAAATACTCAGCGCCGCCATTTTCGAAAATCTTCTCAACGTAGCGATCAGCTTCGTCATCCTGATACGTCTTTCCACCCCACGTGATCTCACCGGAGCCAAACGTTACCGATCCCAGAAGCACCTTAGCTTGCGGATTTCCCTGCTTGATGCCCAGATAGCTTGCTTTGAGAATCGCAGCATATTCATCGGCAGTTCCAAGGAAGAAGACCGGTATATCCATTTCATTCCAGATTTCCCAGTGCTCACAGACTTTTGCAAACTCTCTGGCCATCCGCTTGAAGAAGTTATAGGCATGCATAGTATTTTCTGGTGCGGAGTGCATCTGTGATTCCTCATTACCTGTGCGGGCAGAGGATGCCCAGAGGGGACAGTCGTGAAACACTTGAAGAATCTGAAGCCCGGTGTTGTGTTGCTGCGCGTCAAATGCGCGATAGTGTTTTAGATCAAGTCTATCTGGCGTGGGCTGCATTTGCGCCCAGGACATTCGGTCTCTGACCCACCCAACCCCGGCTTTGCGTATCAGGCCGGTAGCCAGCCGCACGTCTTCCGGGTGCTTCAACCGCCAGCTTAAGAACGCATCTATCCCATAGGGGTTATTATCTGGTGGGAGCTCTGGTGCCTGACGGATCACGGCAAGCTTGGTGAATGCAAGCTGCCCGGGTCTGGTAATTTCCCCTTGCTTGACAATGTATGTATAGTAGCCAGGCGGCAGGCAGCCAATTTCGTCCACTATATATCGTGAATGTGCAGGCTCTGGCAGCAGAGTTTTATATCGAAGCGCACGATTATGGGGATCTTTGAGAATAGAAATAATCTGTTGCCGACCCAAATGCGAATCAGGAAAGAAAATCTCGGCGTGAATGGCCTGATCAACAAAGAAGATGTTGCCCGGCGCATTCAGCCGAATGAAGCACGACGGCGTTGTGTTTGTATCATTGGCAGATACGAGACCGGTGAGAAGCAGGCAGAATAAAGACGGCATGCCGAAAAGACAGGGTAAGTAGTATCGTTTTCTGTGCGGCAGCTTCAGACAGCTGAGCAATCGGAACACTGCGGCCAACCTGAAGCAGAGAAGATGCATTAGTCTAGGCCGTTCCAAACAGCTCCTGTTCTATTACCTGGCAGAGTGCATGTATGATGGCTATGTGGGCTCCCTGGATTCTTGGTGTGCAATCGGAAGGAACGCAGATGCACGGCGAGCAGAGCGTGGCCAGCTCCCCTCCTCCCTTTCCGCTGAGCCCGATGGCCTCTAGTCCGAGAGTGTGGGCTGTACGGACGGCATTGAGGATATTCGGCGACTTTCCACTTGTTGAGATGGCGAGACAGACGTCGCCCGGCCTGGCCAGCGCCTGAACTTGCCGGGCAAATATCTGATCAAAGCCATAGTCGTTTGCGATGGCTGTGAGCGACGAGCTATTCGTTGTCAATGCCACGGCAGGAAGTGGTGCACGGTCGCGCTGAAACCGCCCCACCAGTTCGCATACCATATGCTGGGCATCAGCAGCACTACCGCCATTGCCAAAAATCAGTATCTTGTTTCCATTTTTCAACGCACGAACAAGAATCTTTCCGGCTTCTGCAATGGCTGGAATGTGCTCGTCTACGACCCGCTGAAGTAGCTGAGCGGTTTCAATGAGTTCACTTTTTATGCTGTTATGCATTGCTGCTCAGCCTCCCGATTTATTGAGAATCTGGTCGAGCAATTTTGAGGTCGAGATTTCGTGCAGTACTGGCAAGAGGCGCACTTCACCTCCATAGGACTCGACAATTTCGCGTCCAACGACCTCCTCGAGAGGTATATTTTTACCTTTGACGAGGACGTCGGGCTGAAGAGCGCTGATCAAAGCGGATGGTGTTTCATCGTAGAAAATCGTGACGTAATCAACGGAATTGAGCGCAGCCAGAATATCTGCACGTTCATTTTCACTAATAATAGGACGCGGCGGGCCTTTCAATGCGCGAACTGAGGAGTCGCTATTCAGCGCCACGATCAGACAATCACCGCATTCTCTGGCCTGCTGCAGGAACTTGATGTGTCCAATGTGGAGCAGATCAAAGCAGCCGTTGGTGAACACTATCCTTTTCCCCTGGCTCTTCAAAGCCTTTACCAGCACGGTAATCTCCGGAAGAGTTTTGCGTTTGGTACTGTATGTCTCTCCCTTTATGAAAGCCGTCAATTCTTGCGGGCTGACCGAGGCAACTCCGAGCTTGCCAACCACAATGGCACCAGCATAGTTGCCGAGTTGCGCAGCATCAACGCAGCTCATACCGGAGAAGAGACCCAGACCTAGATGGCCGATAAAAGAATCGCCTGCGCCTGTGATGTCAAACACCTCCCGCGCATGCCCGGGAATGTGGTCCACGCGATCGGGGGGTTGAAACACCGACACGCCATCACGCCCCCGTGTAATAGCAATCGCTTCACTCTGCACACATTCCAGCAAAGCAAAACCAGCGCGGCACAGGCTTTCCGTGTTTTCAATGGGAATGCGGCTTGCCTCTTGTGCCTCCTTAATGTTCGGGGTCAGGACGTTAACGCCCTTGTACCTCGAAAAGTCAGCCCCTTTGGGATCCGCAATAATAGGCACCTTGCGCTGCCGTGCTTCCGAAATCAGAGCCTGAAGGAGATCAGGAGTTAAAAGGCCTTTCTGGTAATCCGAAAGAATTACTCCGTTAAACTCCTTTGCAATTTTGCAAAACCTGCTCGCCAGGCGCTTGACCATGGCATCGTCAATCGCTGCGCACTTCTCCTGATCAATACGAATAAGCTGCTGGCCTTGCGCAAGAATGCGAGTTTTGAGGATTGTGGGGCGACTGTGATCACGCAGAATTTCCTCTTTTTGAGCACCAAGTTCTGTGAGCAGCTGAATGAGCTGATCAGCATGGGCATCGTCTCCAACAATTCCCATCACGGTAACGGATGCACCCATGGCGCGCAGATTGCTTACGACGTTAGCTGCTCCTCCGGGCACGTATCGTTCCGACCGTGCCAGGACAATCGGAACCGGGGCTTCAGGCGAAGTGCGGCTCACCTCTCCCCAGACGTACTTGTCAAGAATAAGGTCGCCAATTACCAGGATGCGTAGCGAACTAAACGTTGACGGGATTTTCTGTAATAAAGGTTCAATCGTCGCCATGGCCTGCCTACGTTTCCCCTTTCAAAATGCTCTTGATTTTTGTCACGATGATATCAACAGCAACCTCATTATATCCGCCCTCAGGAACAATAATATTTGCAGAGCGCTTTGACGGTTCCACGAACTCCATGTGCATGAGGCGGACTACGTTTACATATTGCTGGATCACGGAGTTGACGCTGCGTCCTCGCTCTTCAATATCGCGCGTAAGCCGGCGAATAAAGCGCACATCAGCGTCCGTATCAACGTAAATTTTGATGTCCATCAGCTCGCGCAGATTGGGGTCAACGAGCACCATGATCCCTTCGAGAATTACAACGCGGACGGGTTGAATGGTCACTGTTTCCTTAAGGCGTGAATGTGTCATGTAGCTGTAGACAGGTCGTTCGATCGGTTTGCCCACCATCAGCTGCTTTAGATGCGATATGAGCAGGCGATTATCAAAAGCGTCTGGATGGTCGTAGTTGATCTTCTCGCGCTCATCAGGCGGGAGGTCACTGCGGTCGAGGTAGTAACAATCCTGACTGATGATGACCACTTCCTTCTGATTCAGCTGGTCAATAATTGCGTTCCCGACCGTGGTCTTGCCTGAGCCAGTGCCTCCAGCTATGCCGATGATCATGCGTTTCATGGCCGGTGTCAGTTCCTCAGCACCTTTTCTGGGCTCTTCAAACCTGGCGTGACCACTCTACCCGCATACCTTGGTAAGAGGCAGCCCTAAATTCGGCATTCGTTCTATCTGAAAAACCGACTCTATACGTATCCTTCCACGCAAACATCCTGCTGGAAAGTTTTTATCTCAACATCTCGCAATTGCAAGACATTTCGTATGTATGGAATCGCCCATTTTGCTATGGGGCTTGTGGTTGTTCTTCCCCCGAGGATTTTTGGTGCAATGAAGACCACAACCTTCTGCACTGCCCGGTTGCGAAAGAACGTGCCGCAGACCTCGCGCCCTCCCTCGACGAGTAGCGACTGAATGCCCAGCTGGGCCAGGGTCTTCAGTACAGGATAAATGGAGAATCTGCCTCTGGGCGATTTCATTATGAACAACCGGTGTCCGCGCCCTTCCAGTGCTCGGATTTTACGCTTTGACGCCCGTGAGGTAGTGAATATCACTGAACGAGCACCTTGTCGTGTAGTCAGGCATTTTGCTTCCACAGGGATTCGCAGCGTATCGTCGAGAATCACGCGTAGGGGCTGTGGCCTGGAACGTTCCTTGAGCCGGACTGACAGGCGCGGGTTGTCGCGCAGCACTGTTCCTGCACCAACAAGGATGGCATCTACGCCGCTGCGCAGGTAGTGGACGTAGCGTCGCGATCGCTCATTGCTGATCCATCGGGATTCTCCCCTATCGGTTGATGTGCGCCCATCCAACGTCATTGCCCACTTCACGATTACGAAAGGAAGGCCTGTACGATGAAAGTGTACGTACGCTTCATTCAGACGCATGGCCTCGCGGCGCAGTATGCCGCAGGACACCTTCACTCCAGCCCTACGGAGCTTGTTGATGCCCTTTCCAGCAACCAGAGGATTAGGGTCGCGCATTGCAATCACGACACGTGCGATACCAGCACGAATGATTGCATCCGTGCAAGGCGGCGTGCGACCAAAGTGGCAGCACGGCTCAAGGGTGACATATAATGTAGCTTTTGCGGCCGAGGATCTGGCATGTTCTAGCGCAACGATTTCGGCGTGTGGTTCGCCTGCCTTCTCATGATAGCCCTCGCCAACGATTGAGTCGCGCTTTACTACTACTGCCCCCACCGTGGGATTCGGACTGGTCTGGCCCCAAGCCTGCTGAGCCAGCTCGAGTGCCCGCTGCATGTATTTCTTGTCTTCCTGGTCTTGCATTGCCATTGTACGAAGCGGATAAGTCGACGCGAAAAGCTAACGAGAATCACTATGCCCTGGAATTCAGAAACTCGATTACCATCCGAGCTACGTACTCTACTGCATCATCTGTCAATCCAGGATATAAAGGAAGAGCCAGGACGTTCTGGCAAACCTGCTCACTTACAGGAAAATCACCCGTTTGATACCCGAGAAAGCCCAGACAGGGTTGCAGGTGCAAGGGAACCGGATAGTACACCCCCACCCCAATCTGTTTGCTGAGCAGATACTCAAGCAGAGCATCGCGCCTTTCCACTTGAATCACATACAGACTAAACACGTCGCCGTGATCTTCAGAAATTAGAGGAACGGTCACATAAGCTTCGGCAAAGAGATGGTTGTAAAGACGCGCTAGGCGAATGCGTTCGGCGTTCATCTTTTCAAGCGCAGGGAGCTTGAGCTTGAGCAGTGCAGCTTGTAAGGCATCAAGCCGACTATTGAACCCGATCTGGTCGTGATAGTAGCCAGAGAGGCGACCGTGGTCGCGATACTTTCTGAACACATCTGCCAGCCGGTCATCAGCAGTGGTAATCAATCCTCCATCTCCTGCACCGCCCAGGTTCTTTGTCGGATAGAAACTGAAGCATCCGGTCAGGCCAAAGGTGCCGAGAAATTTTCCTCCTAACCTTGCTCCGGCTGCCTGGGCAACATCCTCGATCACTGGAATGTTTCTCTCTCTAGCAATGTGGAGAACTTTTTCAATACCCATGCCGTGACCGAAAAGATATACATAGATAATTGCCTTTGTGCGAGGCGTGATGGCGCTTGCAAGCTTCTCTGGATCCAGGGAGTAACGTGGCGGCTCGATATCAACGAACACTGGCCGAGCCCCACATCGAACTACAACATCTGCAGTGGCAACAAACGTAAACGCCGGAACAATGACCTCATCGCCCAGGCCTACTCCAATTGCGGTCAGAGATAAGAGCAAGGCGTCAGTTCCTGAGGCCACACCAATGGCATGAGGTGTCTTAATATACGCCGCAAATGCTGTTTCGAATTCCTGAACGGGTTTGCTGAGAATGAAATTCGAATTGGCAAAAATCTCATCATATGTGGTGTAGAGTTGGGGTAGGAGATTCTGGTGTTGCAGTCGTAGATTCATAAATGGAACGCGCATGTGAGGTTGTACTCTCCAGGGAAAGTCAGATTGACTTTACGAAAGAAGACGTTCGCGAAAAACGTCGCTCACTTAATAATATGTGACTGCGGAATTCGTCAACAGCTAAATTGCAAGACGCAGCCAAACGGGAAGTATTTCTGAACTGGGGCTCTCACCATCCATTATGGCCGAGCCGCGTCAATATCAATAATATTTCTCGATGCGGATAGTGAATAGCAGGCCTCAAGACGTGTCATTGCCCGGAGAAAATTGTGCCCGGGGCGCACCGTCCATTCCTGCTTGTGTTTTTCTCATTTCTTTCTTCAATTTGAAGAGTATAGTCAGGGCGATGCACGCGCCCAAGGCGGCAAAAAGGTATAGCGTCCGCAAGCCTAGTATCTCGACGATCTGTCCGCCAACGATGTTCCCCAACATTCCAGCCAGCCCGAAATAGACAAATCCAAACATCGTCTGGGCAGATGCTTTGTAATGCCGGCCGGCGTATTTGTTCATGAAGCTCACCGCACAGCAATAAAAAATTCCAAATGTAATCGGGTGCAGCGCCTGAATGAAGAGAAAAGTGCTCAAGAAGCGCGCCTTATAGACTAAAAGCCAGCGCACCACCTGAGCGAAGATTGCCACCATAATTAACGGTAGTTCCCCAAACTTTGCAATCAGGCGGTCGGTATAAAAAAATACGAAAATCTCAATGAGTGCAGCAAAGCAATACAAAATGCTCACAGTGACTGTAGTGCCACCCAGATCCTTAATGACGAATGAGATAAAAAGGGTTGCGAGTGAATGGAACGCTTGATAGAAAAAAACAAGCACCAGGAAGAGGCGAATGACAGGATTTTTCAGAAAGAGTTTCTGGATGTCCCAAAAGCTGTGGCGCTTGGCAGGCCGCTTTTCTCGTGCTTTTATCGGATACATAGCAAGCACAAAGAGCAAGGATATGCCAATATAAAACGGAAATATGCAGCGTAGACCGAGACTTTCCGCTGCCATGCCAGTAAAGATGTTCGTTATGATGAACCCGAGTGATCCGTAAGCTCGCACCAGGGCAAAGTTTGCCTCACCCATGCGGTCCATAAGAAGTAAGCTCGTGAGCACCTGGCCTCGAGGTGTTCTTACAGTTCGATACAAGAAATAGAGTGCAAGGATTATCCAAAATGACGTGGTGAAGCTAATGCCGTAAAAGACCCCGCAGGCAAGAAATGTGGTTACAATAAGGATTTGCTTCTTGGTAAAGACCATGTCGGCCAGGTATCCCCAGTACTGCTGGAAAAGAATGACCACCAATCCGAACATAGCCTGAATAATGCTGATCTGGCTATACGTGAGGCCAATGTCCTTCAGATACAGAACAAAAAATGGGTAAACAATTCCGACATTCCCATACAGAACCAGGAAGGCGACGCGAAACAGAAAGAGGCTGGACGGGCGTTTTCTCACAAGTTTAATTTAGCTTAGAAACATAGTTTATAAGATACAACTATTTGTCGAATGTCGCGATTGCAATAAGAAATTTCTCCAGCGTGTGATTGTAAAACAGGACGGCCTGGCCGCAAGCCCCTTATCTGGGCTGTGACAGACTTTCTGGCTAATTCGCATTTGCTACTTGAATGTCCAATAAATTTCCTGCCCTGCTGCGAAATCAGACAATCGGCATAGGGCAGGAGGATACGGCGGAGGTTTAGTGGTTACCAATGGCCTTGAATGGTGTATTGAACATTGATAAACCGGAGGGTCTGACGTCCCACGACGTTGTTGACGAATTGCGAAAATTAGCAGGCACTCGGCAGGTAGGCCATACAGGAACACTGGACCCTATGGCAACTGGCGTTTTAGTGTTATGCATTGGCAGAGGGACGAAAATTGCACAGCATCTGGTTGGATTGGATAAGGAATACGAAGCCGAGATGATGCTCGGCGTGGCCACTTCGACGTACGATGCAACAGGTGAGAAGCACGTTGTTGAAGGCGTAAGGATCCCGGAACCCGATGCTATAGAGGCAGCTCTACAAAAGTTTGTTGGTGATATTCTCCAGATCCCGCCTCCCTATTCTGCGGTCAAAGTAAAGGGAAAACGGCTTTACGAATATGCTCGTCAGGGTCTTCGTGTAAAGCCTAAAGGTCGGAGGGTTAAGATTAATTCTATCAAGCTTTTATCCTACGCGCATCCATGCGCTCGGTTTGTGGCATCAGTTGGCAGCGGTACTTATATTCGCTCGCTATGTCACGACATCGGCCAGGCACTTGAATGTGGTGCACATCTTACGGCGTTGCGCAGAACCAGGGTTGGTTGCTTTCTTATCAAGAATGCTCTGCCCCTGGCAGAATGTAAGGCTCATCCAGAACTCATAGGCAGTAATCTTATCTCGCTTAATAAGGCATTGTCTCACCTTTCTGCTATTACAGTATGCGCCCACGCGGTAGGGAAAGTAAAAAATGGACGTCTCCTGCAGCTTCAGGATGTGTGTTCCGCAGGCCAGCAGATCGGCCAGGGTTTTTTTGTAAGGCTATTGAGTGAGAGAGGCGAGTTGCTTGGCCTTGCTAAAAGTGAGCTCATGGCTGAGGAGCGGGGTGCTCAGGATAGTGCTCAGTTCCGGGACATGGTGTTCAAACCCCGCACAGTTCTCTGCTGATAATGGGTCGGTGTACAGCCGTATTTTCCCTTCCGCTTCGGTTTATGACGGGCAGCGCCAGAAGCTGTAGGGGCGCTCATCCGCCGCGGCGGATTAGCCCCTACGTAATAGCTTACTGTACCGAATCTAACCTGCCTCAGGCAGGTAGAATTACTTGCTTCACTCTGAGCTTGTCGAAGGGCATATCCATCAAAGCTTGTGTGACGGTGCACTAGAGTGGCACTTCGACCTCATTGACCACCTGCATGAGGACCTGCTCATCTTCGTGGTGGCCCAGGCCGCCGGTTTCGAAGGTCTTTGCAATCTGAATCCGGTGGGCCAGGCAGGGTATGGTCATGCTCTTAACATCGTCAGGCACGCAGTAGTTACGATTTTCATAGTAGGCCTTGGCCTGTGCGCTTCGGCGCAATGCGAGGGCACCCCGAGGGCTCACCCCCAGCTCGATCAGTGCTGAATTGCGCGTGGCGTTAACTACCCGTGCGATATAATCAAGCAGGTCGTCATCAATTTTGACCTCGGTCACAGCGTCTTGCATTTCAAAGATGTCCTCAGCCGCCAGCACGGCATTGATGAAATCAATATTCCCTACAACCTTTTGTTCTTTGAGAATCACGATTTCATCCGGAAGGGCAGGGTAGCCCAGGTGCAGACGCATGAGAAAGCGATCCAGCTGTGACTTGGGCAATGGGAAGGTGCCATGGAACTCAATCGGATTCTGCGTCGCTATCACCATGAAGGGCTGGGGCAGGTTATATGTCACCTTGTCAATTGATACTTGCGCGGTATTCATTGCTTCGAGCAGGCAGGATTGCGTTTTTGGGGTTGTGCGGTTAATCTCGTCAGCCAGAACAATATTGGCAAAAATCGGCCCTTGCTTGAATTCGAACTCGTGCGTCTCCTGATTGTAAATCGTCACACCGAGAATATCGGAAGGCAGGAGATCGCTGGTGAATTGGATGCGCTGGAACGAGCAGCTGATTGATTTTGCCAGCAGATGTGCCAGTGTGGTTTTCCCCACTCCCGGTACGTCTTCGATCAGGATATGACCACAGGCCAGAATGCCGACGATGGCGTCCTTGATAATCTCCGACTTGCCTTTGATGACCCGCTCAATATTTTTGTGCAAACGGTCTATGCGTTCCGGCCGTGGAATAGCCATGAGTCTTAACTCCTTATGGGAATGGTAATGCTGCGCAAACCGCAGAAAGCCGCTTGCTCAGGAATAGCGCTGGGCGTTCCAGGGTGATGATGCACTTTGCATAAGCATACACGCATGCCTCCAAAAGGCATTCCTTCTACCTCTTACCAATTCATTTCAAGATCTTAATTTCTATATACCGCCAGGGATGGCAAGTTCAAGAAGATAATGTTGTAAATGGCGAGACAGAGACCGCTCTGTTGTTTGCGAGGTCAGGCATAAGTGCTGGGTTGATTCTGATAGCGCGAGGCAAAAGCAGGGCTAAATATGGCGCGCAAGACGTAGACGTGTGAAGTTTTGACAAGACCGTGCCTCTGCCCTTTTTAGTCTTGCATGCCCGGCAAAGAACAATATACTTTCCTTCCAGACGTATCCAATCGCTGGGAAAAAGTGCGTACCTAGCAGAAATGAGCGGAAGATTTTGTGAGAGGTTTCTGGCTTGCTAACTCATGCATTGCCACAGCAATGAGCGAAATGCAGGTTAATTCTCGTTGTGAGCCAGAAGATCAGGATTTATGCCCGGAAATATACACAAGCAGGTAAATCCGCGAGCAACGCAAGAGCTGCATGCTCTCGATCATCAGATGGACCGCGACGTCCTGGAGCGATATCGAGCTGAGCTGGCGCGATTACGAGCCAGCCTGATTGCACATGGGGGTAAGAGCGCAGGGCGCGCGCCTACGGGACTCGGCGCGGAGGGGCTCAAGATCGCCCAGCGCTATTCGCGAGGCATGGACCAAATTATTCGCTCTATTTATTCGCAAGGGGCACGGCAATATGATATTACAGGATCGAGGGCTTCTAAGCTGGTGCTCGTTGCCCTTGGTGGATATGGACGTCAAGATCTTAATCTTTATTCCGATGTTGATCTGCTCTTCTTGTATAAGGGCCGAATTGATCAACAGCAAGAGGCATTTATTCGTCATGTATTATACTGGCTCTGGGATCTCAAACTCGACGTTGGCTACGCAATACGAACACTTCCAGAATGCATGGCCTGCCTCGGGACGGATCTGAGTTCGACTACCGCCCTACTGGAAAACCGCTATCTGATCGGCTCGCGGGATTTGCACCGTCAGTTAAGCCAACGTTTGGCATCAGCTTTGCGAACGCATAAGAAGCGCTGGTTTGTTCGCAGCAAACTGGAAGAATGGCGTGCACGGCATGAGAAGTTTGGCGCTTCGATATACCTGCTTGAACCGAACGTAAAAGAAGGTGAGGGTAGTCTGCGCGACATTCATACAATCCAGTGGCTGGGCTACGCCGTGCTGGGAAATCGGAATCTTCAAGTGCTCGAGCGAACAAAAATCCTGACGCGGTCTGAATGTAAACAGCTGTCGGATGCAATGATTTTTCTCTATTTGATCCGTAACGAGCTGCACCGTTTAGAAGGCCGCAAAGCGGATATTCTGACGTTCGACATGCAGCCGAAGGTGGCCAGAGTGTTAGGCTATAGAAGCGATGGGCAACGGCTGGTGGAAGAAAAGCTTATGCAGGATTACTATCGAAGTGCGCGTGACATCTTTCGTATTAGTCGTAAAGCTGTAGGAATTCTGCAAAGCAAAGCGCGTGTCGGCGTTCCACGAAGGCCGCGGCGCTATTTGAGACGTCGGGTTGGCCCATGGTACTGGACTGCCGGCGACGTTATATTCTTGCGCAATCAGTCACCCGCAATGGTGCGCAAACACCCGGAGATTTTACTGGATATTTTTACCCAGGCATCCGCATTGGGCAAAAGGGTAAGCGATGCAACAAAGGAGTTCCTCCGTGCTCAGCTGCCAGTAGTAGACGAAAGATTTCGGAGTGATCCCGGGAATCGTGATCGCTTTTTGGCAATTCTGGGTGCACCCCGGCTCGTTGCCCACACCGTGCGGGATCTCCATGAAACCGGGCTCCTTGGGGCTTACATTCCAGAATTCACCAAGATTCATTGTCTGGTTAATATTGATTTCTACCACTGCTATACTGTAGACGAGCATCTACTCAAGGCGCTGGAAAGCTCTGAAACGATTCGGTACAAGACAAACCGCGCAGCTCCACGTGACATCCTGAAAGTTGCACGTAAGATCAAGCGCTGGGATCTGCTCAATCTTGCTTTATTGCTTCACGACATTGGAAAAGGCGAAGGTGCTGGCCATGTACTGCGGGGCGGACAAATCAGCCAGCGGATTACCTCACGTATGGGCATGACACCGGATGATCAGGAGACGGTTCGCTTTCTTATTCTCCACCACCTAAAAATGGCGCATGTCTCGCAGCGTCGAGATCTGGAGGATCCTGCAGTTATCGAGGAGCTGGCCCGTGAGGTGACTAGGCCAGAGCTTCTCCATATGCTCTACGTGCTTACTTATTGCGATCTGAAGGGGATTGGGCCGGACATCTGGACTGATTGGAAAGGCCAGTTGCTCTACGAGCTTTACAACAAAACCGCCTTGGTGCTGCAGGGTCTATCGCTGCGTGAGTCAATGCGATTTCAGGTGAACCCACATCTTTTGCAGGACGTGGCAAAGTGCTTAATCAAGAAACCGAGATCAATGAGTGCAGTTGACCAGTTTCTAAAAAATACACCTGAGCGGTTTCAAATTTTCACACCACCGTGGAAGATTGCACAGCAGTTTGAGATGCTTCATGAGCTGGATGAAGAAACGAAGGTTGTCTGGAGATTACATCAACCGCAGGGGACACAATACACCGAACTTCTTGTCTGCGCGGCTGACGTCCCCGGACTGTTCAGCAAGATCTGTGGCGCTCTGTCGTCAAAAGAGCTGAACATCCTCAGCGCCCAGATCTTTTCAACCAAAGACGGGTTTGCGATTGATACATTTCAACTCACTGATCTTGAGGGGAAGCCACTGCCAGAGGGTTTTCGGCTCGACCGTGTACGCAACCATTTGAATTTCGTACTCCTTGGAAAAAAGCCTATGGACGATATGCTCAAAAAACGCCGGCCACCAAAGCCACTCGACCCAGATCGCCTTGCTTTTTTCCCGACAACCATTGACTTCAATAACGAAGACTCGAAAGACTATACCATTATTGAGGTCAAGACCCTTGATCGTCCCTGGCTACTCTATACGATTACGTCCATTCTCGCCAAAGAAGGGGTAAACATTGACCTGGCGTTAATCAGCACTGAGGCGTACCGGGTAGTTGACGTCTTCTACGTTACAGACCTTGAAAACAATAAAATTGACAATCCGCATAAGATTAATCACATCCGGCGACTTCTTGAGAAAGCACTCACACCAGTAGTGGAAGCGATGCGCTGAGGCGTGTGGGAAATGTTACGTAGTGCAGATGTTCTGCTTGATGGATAGTCAAATCAGAGGTGTGTCCGTTTTCTAATTACAGTAGGGACAGATTATAATCTGTCCCTACAATTATGAGCGCAGACATTCATACGCTGAACAGGAAGTTAATCACCTCACCATCTTGTACAGGATATTCTTTGCCCTCGATCCGCAGAGTGCCTGACTTCTTAGCCTTGGCGAAGCTGCCGGCCTCAAGCAAGGCGTCCCATTGAATCACCTCAGCGCGAATGAAACCACGTTCAAAATCCGAGTGCACTACCCCACCTGCTTTCAGTGCAGGCAGGCCCCTTGGCACTATCCAGACGTGCAATTCATTGGGATTTACGGTAAAGAATGGGACAAGGCCGAGCAGATCGTAGCAGACGTGTACAATATATTGAGAAGCAGGTTCAGCCAGGTGGTAATCCTGGAGAAACACCCTGCGATCTGTCTCCTCCAGCTGGGCTATCTCCATCTCAACTTTGCCGCACATTTGTGCCACGGCGGTCTTCGGCTTCTCAGCAACTGTGCGCAGCTCTTCCAAAAAGTCTCGACCGGCGGTAAGGGCTTCTTCGTCAATATTTATGAGAAAAAGCAGGGGCTTTTGTGAAAGGAATTGGAAGCCCCGGATGCATTTTTGCTCATCCTCGGTCAAGGTTAGTCCGCGGATAGATTGTCCTTGCTGCAGGTCTTGTTTAATTTTGCTCAGGGCTGCATCTTCGATTCGGAGTCTTTCACGCTCTTCGGTTCCGACTTTCGGAATCGTCTTTTCCAGCTTTGGGAGGCGGTGCTCCACTTTTTCCAGATCCGACAGGATCAGCTCCAGTTCAATTGCCTCCACGTCACCAGGGACGTCAACCGGAATGCCAGAATCGTCGGCGAAGGCACGTACCACCACCAAAAGGGCATCGGCCGTAGCGAGCGCCGTGAGTTGCGTCTCCCCTAGTCCATGTCCTCCGGCTTGGTGCTCTTTAGATATGCCAACGAGATCAGTATACTCGATGGTGGCGTAGGCGACCTTTTTGGGCTGGAAATGGGCGGCCAGTTTATCCACACGCGGGTCAGGAACCTTGATGACAGCGATATTCGGTTCTATACGTCCTGAGACGAAGGCCGATACCTCGGCGTGGCCACCGGTCAGCGCATTGAACACTGTTGTCTTTCCGCTCTTGTGGAATCCGATAATGCCGATTTTAGTCATGATTCAGAGCTCCGTGCGTCCAGACAACGTAGGCCTTTCTCTGGCCGGAAGTAGGAGGATATAACGCTGGTAGCGTAAATATCTTTGTGGCAAAACGCACTGCACCATTTATCATGATGTAAGAAGATCGCGGAGGCGTGGCTGGAGAAATTACCTGATCTTGCGTGGAGGTCTACGGGATCTCGGTTCCATTCATTATATGGTGGTCGCGTCATTGTACCGACGCTTTGGCTTCTTCTGGGTAAAGGAATGCTTTCAACTCATGGTAGCGTTTTTGCAGTTCAGCCAGTTGGGCCTGTTTATAGTTATAAGGCTCGCCCAAGGCTTTTTCGTCACTCAGGGCCTGAAGCAGTGCTATCTTTCCCTCCTTGATCTGCCTCTCTTCAAAGGCAATCGCCCTATTGATATCAATCTCTTCAGCCGATTCACCTAGCACCTTCTGATAATACTCCTTCATATTCTCATCGAGCTCGGGAAGGTTTTGAATCTTTTGCACCGCCATGATGTGCTTTGATTGGTCGAGCAACAGGGCATCGGTTGCCGTGTCAGGAAGTTCCTCGCGCTTGATAATAATCTGGTAGCCCCCTTCCATTTGGCGTCCAAACACAAAGCGATCAAGGATAGTGGTCAGCTTCTTAAACTCGTACTCGAGAATTTCCTGTCGAGTGATCTCCTTATCCAGCCGCTTAAACGCCTTGTGATAGTAGTCAATAATCTGATCAGTGAGCTCACGGGAGTGAAGCGTCACAATCCGCTGGTACTGTTGGTCGAAGTTAAACAAATCCGAGGCATCTGACAGATCCCACCAGATCCAGGTCTGGATTAGTTCGACGACCATCTCGAGCGAGGGATCGAGCGCCTTATACATAGTGCGCATGTCTTTAATTTCCAGCGTGCCAGCCCGCTGGTCGCGTCTCTCTTCTTCCACGTCAATAATTTCGTTCATAATAGAGTTCTGATCTACAGGATTGAAGAGTGCCTTGCGCTTTTGTTCGTCATCAGAGCAGAGAATGTCAGCCACAAGGTATTTGACCGGGCCGAATGCTTTTCCCTCTCTGAGAACCAGGCGAAGCGAGGCTAGCTGCTGCCACATGACATCGGCATAAATATGGCCTATGCGAGGATTGACGCGGATGGCATGGGTGAACCGAACCTCGAGATAGTCTTTAATAATTGCGTTAATGGCGTCAATGCGTTTCTGCTGTTGTAGGGTGAACTCCATCAGAAAAACCTCCTTATGCTAACGCGTGGTTTGTGATAAACACAATTACCCCTCCACGCTGGCTCAATGCCTTTGCGTTCTATTCTATGGTTATTTCCCAATTCTGTGCTTGTCAAGTACAAGTTTCCTTGAAGTGTGCCGATTGTGGTTGAACAACTATGAACATCAACAAATTATTCACAAGCATAAAATCCACATTATCAACTATTACATTTTTGGACTATCAAATACGGTCAATAGGAGCGCAACAATGACTTCCAGATCATTTATCTCCGGTATCCACCACGCTCTCGCGAAGCTGCTTTCCGATGAAGGGATATTCAAAGTCTCTTCCTTCTAGTACTGACCATGCCGCATATAAACAGGCAGCTGCGTACACAATCATACACACAATCGTTAAAACCCAATTGCCAGCATTTAAAATTGCAGCTAACGGGCTGTTAATAACTGCAATAATCGAGCAGAACAGTTGAAAGATGAGTGCAATAACGATGACAATCAACAGCATCACCTGGAAAAAAATCGCCTGCTGCGCATGGAACACAACGGCCTTGCTCTTCTCCTTAAAATAGAGCCAGATGATCCCAGCGAACAGAATGCCCCACAACGGAATAATGACTACCAGATGTGCGAGAGCTGCCATGGATCGTTCTTCTTGCTTCATGTGCCTTCCTCCCTGATATGATCTCTTCGCGCCTAAAAAACCCGT
>CAYVXD010000008.1:35136-43887 GCA_964454265.1 uncultured Candidatus Sumerlaeota bacterium
CATCATGCCTATATTTTCCCAAACCGCATACAATACTACTATCAGGGGTTGGCGTGTCAATGCTTTTCCCCGGAGCTATTGTTTGGAATCATGTACGTAATAAACGATTGACTCAACCTGTGGTTTTGAGTAAAAACAATATGGTTTCGTTGAATCATACCTAACATTGTCCTTCAAAGACAGAGTGCAGCAAGAGCGGTTCATCTTTATTATGTTGAAGGAATTTCGCATTCATAATTTGGCGATTATTGACGACCTGGCAATGGAATTGAGTCCGGGGCTGAATGTCCTGACGGGCGAGACTGGGGCCGGCAAGTCAATTATTCTAGGTGCCCTGGACCTAATTCTTGGAGAACGAGCCAGTGCTGAGGATATTCGTACTGGCTGCACAGAGGCTCGTGTAGAAGCGGTATTCGACTGCTCAGAGCTCAGTGCCGTTAAGGAATTTCTAGAGGATAACAGTTTGCCTCAGAACGAAGGACAAGTCATCCTACGACGGGAGATTTCGCGATCGGGCAAAGGCCGCTGTCTCCTTAACGGCGTTCTTGTGCCGCTTTATCAGCTGAAGGCGCTCGGCGAGTTGTTGGTTGATTTGCACGGCCAACATCAGCATCAGTCTCTGTTGTCGCGCACCGCGCAATTGGACGTGCTTGACGCCTTCGGCGATTATCCGGATCTACTCGATGCCTATCGGAGAACCTATAAGGCGTATCGCGAGAAACAGAAGGCCTACTTTGATCTGTCGCATAGCGAGCAAGACATGGAACGCCGGAAGGGCTTTCTTCAGTTTCAGATAGACGAAATCCGCAAGGCTCGGCTTGTAGAAAATGAAAATAGCGAGCTGGAAATTGAACGTACTCGCCTTCTCAACGCCGAAAAGCTCATTCTTACGGCCAGGACTATACATGACTTGCTCTACGAAGGTGAGAAACAGAGCACATCAGTGGTTCAACTCCTGGCCCAGGCCGATGCGGAGCTTGCTACATTGGTCTCTATTGAACCGACGATGCGCCATCTTGCAGATACCCTGGCCGACGTGAAGGCAAAGATTGAAGACGTTGCTGCTGCCGCACGGGACTACGCCAATAGCATTGATCAGGATCCAAAGCGCCTCGACGAGGTGGAAACTCGGTTGGAGCTTATAAGGAAACTCAAGCGTAAATACGGCACTGCGATCGTGGACATTCTGAGTCAGCTCGAGGCGTTTGAACTGGAGCTGAGCCAGCTGGTACACCGTAGCGACGAGCTGGCCACGCTGGAAAAGGAACTGGCAGAGCTGGGAAGTCGGGTCGAGCAGTTAGGTGAGCAGTTGTCGCAGCGACGCAAAGAGAGTGCGCGTAGATTGGAACGGCGGCTCGTTGCCGAGCTCAAGGAGCTCTACATGCCACGCACACGTTTCACCGTTCAGTTCTGGCGCGCAGAGCGAGCAGCAGATGGCCTTCCGGTTCACCACAGTTCCTACGCATTTACGGCGAGCGGTGTGGACGAGATGGAGTTTCTCATTTCTCCAAATCCGGGCGAAGATTTGCGGCCCCTGAAGAAGATCGCCTCTGGGGGCGAACTTTCGCGAATTATGCTGGCATTAAAGACACTCACCGCTGGTAAAGATCAAATTCCTACTTTGGTTTTTGACGAGATTGACGTAGGGATCAGTGGCAAAGCGGCTGACCGGCTCGGAGAGAAAATGGCGCAACTGGGTCGGACGCATCAGATCATCTGCATTACTCATCTTCCGCATATTGCTGCCAGGGCCGCCAGTCACTATGCTGTGAGCAAAACACTGGAGAAAGCGAGAACCATGACCATTGTGCGCAGGCTCGATTATAGCACCCGGCTGGAGGAGCTGGCCCGTCTGCTTGACGGCAAAGGAGAGTCGTCCATTAGTCGGAAGCATGCTGAGGAGATGCTGCGTGCTAACCCTGCGTTGAATCAGTCAGCATAAGCCAAGATGGTGCGGCTATTTAGCCATATTCTTGTTATGTATCAAAACCCTAAGCATTTTGCACAAGTGAGGCAATACAAATGAACATTCATACTCTTTTAGTTGAAGCGATTGAACGCGGGGCTTCAGATCTTCACCTTTCTACTAACGTTCCCCCGACGCTGCGTATTGACGGAGACCTGGAAAACCTTGAGTATCCAGCGCTCACGCCAATGGATTGTACAAAAATGATCTACAGTATTCTGAGTGACGAGCAAAAGGCACGGTTTGAGGAGAACTGGGAGCTGGACTTTTCCGTTGAAATTCGCGACGCCGGACGGTTCCGTGTGAATGTCCACAAGCAGCGCGGCGTCGTCGAAGCTGCATTCAGAGTCGTAAATGATCAAATTCGATCGCTGCGTCAGCTCGGCTTACCTCCGGTAGTAGAAGAAATGGCCCGACGAGATAACGGCCTCGTTCTGATCACAGGGCCAACAGGCTCGGGAAAGACAACTACCCTGGCTGCCATGATTGATCAGATTAATGAGGAACGGCGCTGCATGATTATTACTATCGAGGATCCGATTGAGTACATTCACCGAACCAAGAAGAGCATTGTGAAACAGCGCGAGGTGATGGCGGATACACACAGTTTTGCTCATGCGCTACGTCACGTGCTGCGCCAGGATCCGAACGTCATCTGCGTTGGTGAGATGCGCGACCTGGAAACGATTTCTACTGCACTGACAGCGGCTGAGACCGGCCATCTTGTTCTTACAACCTTGCACACACCTGATGCCGTGCAGACAGTTGATCGAATTATTGATGTCTTTCCTCCGCATCAGCAGCAGCAAACCCGAATTCAGGTGGCTAACACCCTCCAGGGAATTGTGGCGCAGCAGCTGCTTCCCATCCCGGGCGACCGCGGCCGTGTTGTGGCAACAGAAGTTCTAATTGCCACGGTGGCCGTGCGTAAGATTATCCGTACGGCGAAGACCGAACAGCTGGTCTCACAGATTCAAACCGGCTACGAACTTGGCATGATTACTATGGATAAATCGCTCAAGAACCTCTACCAGCAAGGCTTGATCTCGTACGATACCGCAATTTCTAAATGCAGATATCCCGAGGCCTTCGATTCGATTTAGCCTTGGCCGTCCGTGCCACGGCGACTATTGCATGCATTCGCCCTACCCACCTTGCCCATTATTTTTCTGGAGGAAATTTAATCTGCGCACGCACTACGGTATTCTAGCGTGCATTCGCGGGAAACACAATCTTGCTAACTTCATCAATTGAGAGGGGAACCGCGATAACTCGTGGTTCGTCTAAGGTTCCAACGATGCGGAATTTGAAAATCTTGCTGCCTAACTTTTCCATGACGGCCATAATATTTTTCACAATGGGAATATTCAAGCCGAGATAGGCGCTCAGAAAAGCCAGATGGAGATCGAGATCAACCTGCTTATTGAATCCGATCTTGCCGGTGGCTTGCATCTGAAGCATGGGATTGCGTAAGTCGAATTTTGAAAAATGTATGGCGCCGTTCTTGAGAGTAAAATCTCCCATGACCTGAGTAAAGGAGATGTCGTTAAACATTGGAGATCGAAGTATCCCGCCCAATGCTTTAAAAATTACGGCATCAATGAAACGGCTGTCTTGTACTGTAAATTTTCCACTGCCCAGTATTTTGTTGACGTCTTTTCCCTCGCCAACCACGCTTACTGTTCCTGATAGCCTCCCGACAATGGTCTGCTTCTTTTCACGCAGAGCCTCGAGGAGCTTGTTTACGTTAATCTGCCCGGCCTCCACTTTCGCTTCATAAATGTTATCACCTTTGGGAAAGAGAATACTTCCCGAGCCGGTCAGATTCCCCTGATAAGCTGACACCTGGATATTATCATAATAGAATGTATTGGGAGCAAAAGGGAATGATTGATAGTGGAAAGACCCGTGGAATTTGTCGCCTTGCACCGGGCCGTAATAGGCTTTTTCGGCATCAATGCTGCCAAAAATTTCAAGTGTTGGTGAGGTCTCGCTCACCATCTGAAGCGCTTCGCTCGAGATTATGTCTTTACGCTTCGGCCAATCCCGCATCCACTCATCAAGGTATATCAGAGGGCTTCTAAGATTGAAATCAATCACGGTCTGCTTCTGCGCAAAACGTATGAACCCGTTCACCGCGCAGTCTTTTGAGCGACCACTCCAGCAACGCACGTTCAGTATGCGCAATTCGTTCTCGTGAAAGGAGAACGCTCCATTGATGTGAGTCACGTCAACCGGCATGTCAATGTATGCAAACGTGACATCATGGGTCAGGATTTCTCCAGACAGGCGATAATTTATGGGTTGATTTGGCTTCGCAGACACATCAATTTCCGCACTCAGGACTGCTGACCCACCAACGCGAAATTTGTCAAAAACTGCTGGCAAGAGCGATTTGACATTATCCAGTTCTGTTTCGCTGCTCAGGACCAATCGTGCGGCTTCGGGCTTCACCCAACCGCTCAGGTTGAACGGAACGTCGCCAACCTGACCACTGATATACGTGAGCATCGCCGTGCCATCACGTACTTCCACGGCTCCTTCTAATGTCTTAAGCCATGCACGCACAATCGGCTTGTCCAACTCCACGTAGCACTCCTTGAATTCGGCTTTGGCATGGATGGAAAACCGGTTCAGTGTATATAGAGGTGCCTTGATGCGCGCATCCACTATGGCTTTGCCGCTAACTGTGGCCTGTACTTGCTGGCCGGGAACGAACTGCTTCATCATAGTCAGCAATGTGCTCGCTGTGGTCGTCATCACGACGTGAGCGTCGAGCTGCGGATCAAGCCAGAACAAGTCCTTTCCCACGACTGAACCGGATGACAAAAGCGTACATTCTCCCATGCTTCCTTCAAGATTGCTGAATTGAATGCGATTATTCTCAACGTTCATCCGGCCATGTATCTTCTGGATGGGGGCAGGAAGCAAAGGATGAGATACTGCCACATCAGCAAGCTCTACGACTCCGGAGGCTTTGATACTGGCCGAGGGCGGAATCGGGGATGAAGGAAACAGCTTCCGAAGCGTGCCGTATCCATTAATTTCTCCCGTCGCTTCAGTTTGTTTCAATGGATCGAATTGCTGGGCGGAAACGGCCGCAAGGATATCCTCGACCCGAAACGAGGCTTGCCAGTTGAGCTCCAAAACATCCGGTTGCCAGAAGACCTGTTTCCCGATTAATTGCCCCGCAATCGTGACGTCGCCCTGGCTGATCTTGCCACGAATATCCGTGAACCCGAGGCACGCATTTTGAAACTCCAATTTTCCTTGCACGTGCTGGACGGGAACAGGGAGTGCTGGGTGGGTAACTGTCACATCAGCAAGGTTCAGCACTCCAGACAAGTGCATACTTGCAGATGGTAAACCATGAACCGGAGGAAAAATCTTCTCAATGGTGCCCTCTCCGCTGACGTTTCCCACCACCTGGTATTCCATCAACGGGCTAAGACGTTGCGCGGAAAGGGCCGCAAGGACATCCTCACCCCGGAGCGATGCCACCCAGCTGATCTTCAAAGCATCCGGTTCCCAGAATACCTGTTTTCCTGTCAGCTGGCCATTGAGCGTGACGTCTCCCTGGCCGATCTTGCCACGCATATGTGTGAACGCGAGACGACTGTTTTCAAACTCCAATGTTCCTTGCAGTTGCCGGAGCGGCTCCTGGATGCCTGGATACCAGACTCGTATGCCGAGAACGTCTGCCCAGCCCCTGAAATCTGGCAATGTATCGTCCGCGAGCTGCCCTTTAAGCGATGCGCCAAGCCGTAACCTGGCGTCAGAAATATCAATCATGGAATCTAAATACGGAAACAATGTTTTAAAATGTTCCAAAAGGGAAGCCGGCACTCGTTCTGTTCGTGTGGAGATGCTAAAAGGGAAAGGGCTGGCTAAAGTCAAAGAGCCGGAAGTATAGACTTCCAGGCCATTGCTTAACAGATGAGACTTTTCGAGCATCAGCTCGGCAGCGGATGCATCGTATGCTGCTCTAAAAGAGAAATCTAGATGCTCATCAGAGTAAAGCGGTTTCTGCGTGCCCAATGCAACGAGCGGCTTACGAATCTTCCCGAATGCGGCGATTTTTGCATGTGTATTGTCTTGGCTAAGTATCCCATTGATTGTGAGGTGATCGCTCGCCATTGACAGGTGCGAGGTATTCCTTAGGGGAATCGCAGCAGCTGCCTTCGTAAGCTCTAATACAAAACTTGCTTGAGGCTCATGAGGCGCTATAGTGTAGGACACTCTCACTTCTGCCTTATTGAGCAGCGGAATAGAACCGTTTAATGTCATTACACGGCTACCACTCGGCATAAGTAAAAATCGCATGGTCATGTTGTCTGCGAGCACCTGTGGCTTGCGCGAAGGACGAAGAGAGGACTTGAGCAGAACGCTTGCATTCCGGACGCAAAAGTGCTTCAGTATAAAGTGCGGCTTCCCCATCTCGCGCTCGGCCGGTTCAAGAAGCCGATAAAGAAAGTCGAGATCATCTCCCAGACGAATGTTTCCTTCCCCAATAACCAGTGGAAAGGCAGATGGATGCTCGATTGCCACGCTCTGCAGAATTTTTTCCTGTCGAAACAGGATACTTGGGAGGGAAAACGAAATATCCACTTTTCTGGCGGTGAGGACTTCGCGGCGATCCGTATCACGCGAGTGCAACACAAGTTCTTTAATAACGCAGCGTTGCTGCGCGAGAAAGAATACTGCTTCACGGAACGTCACATCCAGCCCGGTGAGATGTTCAATCTGCTGAGCAATTTTTTGACCTAACCATCGTGACGATACTGGACGAAAGAGCGTTACACATACAACGGCAAGTAGCGCGAGGATAACAATCACGCCCAGACGGATGAGATTCTTCTGATACCGTCGTAAAGCCATCACGCTACCACAGTTTCAAAAAAAATCGTTCGCATCCCCAAAGGCAAACCCTTCGTTACTACGAGAAGATAATTCAACGCAAGGGGAAATATGCTACTCCCTGCAACCACAATCCATTGTCTTACAACGCCCCCAGTAATCATTTATAGTGCGCGTTTGGATTTCAACTATTTGTATAGCGGTTAAGAAAGAAAAACCAGCGTGCTTCTGCCCGTATTTATCTTGGACACAGAAATAATGCTTGCCTTTCACGACAAAATCAGGAAATCAAGTAGCCATATAAAGCGCAACGCGCGAAATTGAACATGGGGCGCAATGTAGCATGCGTATTGCAGAGCTCTATAGAACTATTCAGGGAGAGACCACCTATACAGGACTTCCGTGTGTCATTGTGCGTTTGGCAGGATGTAACCTTGACTGCAGCTATTGTGACACGCCATATGCCAAAGAGGCAGATGGAGGTGAGCTGCTGAGTATGGCTGAAGTTCTCGACGGGATCATTCGGTTCAACGTCTCTCTTGTCTGCATTACAGGGGGCGAGCCTCTTTTGCAACCTGAAACGCCTGCCTTGGCTCAGGCGCTTTTGGAGAGTAATTTCACGGTTCTGGTGGAGACCAACGGAACTCTCGATACATCCATTCTCCCTGGAGGTTCAATTGTCATTCTCGATATCAAGTGTCCTGCAAGCAACATGAGCGAGCGGATTCGGTGGGAAAACATCGCGCAGCTCAAGCCACACGACGAAGTCAAGTTTGTACTGGCAAACCGTCAGGACTACCAGTGGGCTCTCGAAGTAGTGAGTAAATACCAGCTTATCGGCAAGGTGCCCGTTCTCTTCTCCCCTGCATTCGAGCAACTTGCACCTGAGACGCTGGCCCAGTGGATTCTGGACGATAAGCTCGCGGTGCGCTTGAATATCCAGTTGCATAAGTACGTCTGGCCGCCAACACGTCGAGGCATATGAAACGGATTACGGCATTTCGATTAAAAGATCCGCGCAGGCAGAGGTTCGAGCTCGCAATTAATGGCGAGCCATGCGCTGACATTGCTGCCGAAGTGATCATTTCATTACAGCTGGAAAAAGGCCAGACGGTTACAGAGGAGCTGCTTGAGCAGATTCGTCGGGAAGATGAGTTTGTGCGCGCAAGGAATCTTGTGGCGCGCTATCTAACGCTGCGTCCAAGAAGTACGCTTGAAGTGCAGCGGTATCTTCAGAGAAAGCATTTTTCCAGCGAGACGATTCAGCGCGTGATTGATCGTGCCGTGGGGCTAGGGAATATTGATAACCGTAGCTTCGCCGTACTGTTTGTCAGAAATCGCAAGAAGCTCAAACCTACTGGACCGCGTAAGCTTGCCGAAGAATTACGGCAGAGGGGTATCCCACCTGCTATTATAGATGATGTCCTTAGGGAAGAGCTTACCGTTGACGAGCAGAGAAAACTGGCCAAAGCTGTGCTCGAAAAGAGACGCAAAACCCTTGAGCGAGTAGCACAGCCGAAACAAAGAGCCAGATTGGCGCAGCATCTGCTTCGTCATGGCTTTGATCCTGATGTTGTCCAACTGGCAATTGACGATATGCTGGCCAAATCGCCAGGAAAGGACTGACCGCCTATGATCCACCGAACTTCATTTTCAATTGCGCTGCTTGAGAAAAGCGCCCTACTGCTTGCGATACTAACGTGCTTGGTGTTCAATTTCTCGAGTGCTGAAATAGAAAGCGACCTTAGACCTCCGACACCTGAGACCACGCCACTTCCTCAGATTCCATACCAGACAATTAGCGAGCGTGGTTCGGAGCCGCACAATTTTCTAGCGCCGCTCGGTCTGGCCCTTGATTCCAAGAATACGCTCTTTGTCGTTGATGCGGGAAGGATTCAGGTTCTGGTGTTCAATCCAGAAGGTCGTTA
>CAYVXD010000008.1:43897-61085 GCA_964454265.1 uncultured Candidatus Sumerlaeota bacterium
TCTACAGCTGGGGAAAGCGAGGCACCGCAGAGGGTACTTTTTCAAGTCCAAGCGATATCGCAATCAATCAATTCAACGATGTGTACGTGGCGGATGTTGCAACCGGACGATTCCAGATATTCGATCTGCTCGGTCGAATAAAATCGAGCTTCAGCAAAAAGGGCGCATCACCCGGTGAGGTTGGATATCCTCAGTGCATCGCCATTTCCTCACAGGGTGAGGTCTATGTGAGTGATATTCAGTTTCACCGCATCCAGGTGTTTGATATGCAAGGTACATTTATGCGCATGTGGGGTAAGCTGGGTGATCAGCCCGGTGAGTTCTATCAGCCCGGTGGCCTTGCCTTTGACGATACCGGACTGGTGTATGTTACAGACACCTACAATCATCGAATTCAAGTGTTTGATCAGTACGGCCAATTTGTGCGTGCGTGGGGAAAGAAAGGCACACAGCAAGGGGAATTTCAGTTCCCCACTGATATCGCTGTGAGCTCAAAGCACCTTGTGGTGGTGGCCGACTCTGGCAATGCCCGGCTTCAGTGTTTCGCGCCAACTGGTGCCTATTTCGGCAGCCTGTCGTGGAAAGATGATAATCAGCGCCCTACCGTTCGTCCACAGCGCCTGACTTTTGATCACGAGGACAATCTGTACGTGATTGATGCGCCCAGGGGCCGGGTGATTCGCGTAAAAGCAAACGTATTTGATGGCTTGCGGCAATCCTTAGAGGCCATACAGCAAGGCCCTACGAAGGGTATCTCCCCTTAGAGCAGGGACATAAGTCCTGTAAAGGAGATAATTTCGTGCGCACGGATAATGGAGTGACTTCTGCGCCCGACTAAGAAAATAAGAGAAACAAGCCCATATAAATATGATGTTTATGTACTTCTCACTACGGCCAAGTTAGCAATTTTTAGGAAACCGTCGCATACAGCAAAATGCGTATTGCACTCATATCGCCATACGAAATTATCGCCTCTTATGGAATTCGTATGCTCTCCTCAGTGCTCAAGCAAGCCGGCCACGAGACACAGCTGGTGTTTCTGCCACTCCATTTCAGCCAGTCGTATTCTCTCGCTACGCTTAAGGCCATCTGCAAGGCAGTTAGCAAGGCTCACCTCGTTGGGATTTCTCTGTCAACTAACTACATGCAACAGGCCATCATACTCACCCGAGCACTGAAACAGCACAATGAGCAGCTGATTATCTGGGGGGGCATCCACCCGACCATTGAGCCGGAGGAATGCCTTGATCATGCGGATATTGTGTGTATCGGCGAGGCGGAGGCCACGATCGTCGAACTCGTTGCCAGGATTGAGAACAAGAAAGACTACTACACCACACACGGATTTGGTTTTACACATGAAGGCGAGAAACTCATTAATTCCGTCGGCCCCCTGATTACTGATCTGGATGCACTTCCCTACCCTGATTACGATTGCCGCAACCACCTGATTTTGTCTGATGAACATCTAGTACCGCTCACCACACCTATTCTTGCCAGGCGGCTCGAGGGTCAGTACATTACAATGTCCTCGCGCGGATGTGTGTATAATTGCACATTCTGCTGCAATAGTTTTCTCAAAGATCTTTACCAGGGAGATCGGTGGTTTCGAAGGCGCAGCATGCCAAACCTTATTGCCGAGCTGGAATGGGTAAAGCGTGAACATCCGTATTTCACGGAGATTTACTATGATGACGATGCTTTTCTACAGCGTAGTGAAGAGGAGATTGCGCAATTTTGCGAAGCATATAAAGAGAAGATCGGTCTGCCACTTATCATTACAGGAATAACGCCTCTCACGCTGACCGATACGAAGTTGCGGCGCCTTATTGACGCGGGACTGGCCTGGCTTCGCATGGGGATTCAAACCGCCAGCGATCGTGTGAATCGAGACATCTACAATCGCCCTATCGCACACAAGGAAACAGAAAATGCCATTGAGATTATTCGCCGCTATAAAGACCAAATGGGGCCTATTCGATATGACTTTGTGCTAGACAACCCTTGGGAAACCACTGAGGAAAATCTTCGCACCCTCGAGCTCATGCTGCGATTGCCGCGCCCATATGCGATCAATACCTACTCGCTAACCTTTTTTCCAGGCACTCAACTCTACGAGTGTGCAAAGCGCGAAAGCTTGATTGACAACACGGTGTGCGATATCTATGCAAAGAGCTATAAGGAGCTGCGAAATAGCTATGTCAATCGCCTTTTCATGTTCTACTGCCTATCGCAACTGCCTCAATGGGTTTTGCGCCTGTTTATTAATCCATTTGTGCTGGCTACGCGTCTCAACTATCCCCTCTGGTACGGCTACGTTGCATGTCGGGAACTGAAACGGCGGCTGCGCAATCTACGCCATTGTCTGAAAAGGCCTACGTCATGAACGCCATTACGGTCAATCAGCTCTCAAAGCATTATTATGTCCGACAAATTAAAACGAGCACTATCAAAGAACTAGTTTTGAAACGTCTTCTAAAGCCGGTACCAAAAATGGAAGTCTGCGCACTGCGCGACGTATCCTTTACGGTAAAAAAAGGTGTTGCCCTAGGAATCATCGGGCCCAATGGCTCGGGCAAGAGTACGCTGCTAAAATGCCTTGCCGGCATCACGGAACCTACAAGCGGAACAATCAAGGTTCAAGGCAAGGTGGCATCGCTTCTGGAGCTTGGAGCCGGGTTTCACCGCGAGCTATCAGGCATGGAGAATATCTATCTTAGCGGATCGTTTCTCGGTATATCGAAAGCAGAGATTGATGCGCAGCTGGATAATATCATCCAATTTGCGGAGATTGAAGAGTTCATCTATGCACCTGTGAAGCATTATTCCTCGGGAATGCATGTGCGCCTTGGATTTTCCGTTGCCGTGCACATCGATCCTGATGTTTTGCTTATTGACGAAGTCCTTGCAGTTGGCGATTTCCACTTTCAGATCAAATCATTTGAGAAGATCAAGCAGTTTAAATCTCAGGGTAAAACCATTATCTTTGTGACCCATAATTTCGAGCAGGCCGAGATGATCTGCGACGAAATTATCTGGCTTGATAAAGGACGAATCAACTCCTGTGGCCCAACAAGCGAGGTAATTGCTCAGTATAGTCAGCAATACTACCAGGACTATCTTGGCACGCATCCGCGGAAATTTGATGCGCAGCTTAGCCACATCATTCCATACAGTCGGATGGGCTCTGGCGAAGCCTTGATCGAAATGGTCAAAATTAAAAACGGCGTGGACCAGGAAGTACGCCAAATTTCAACCAACGAGACGCTCGTCATGGAGGCACACATCAAGACCAACACCGTGCTACCCAATGTTGATTGCTTTATCGGCCTGGCGCGGGAAGACGGACTTCTAATTACCCTCATTAACTCCTGGAACCAGGGCGTACGGTTTCCACCCATCTCAGGACGTGCAGTCATTGTTGCTCGATTCGACCCGCTGCTCCTTGCTGAGGGACGCTACGTCCTCACGGTGGCAATTGCGCCGGTGGGTGAACCACTTAATCCTTATGACCTGCATCTGCGCCTCTATCGGTTCACGGTGAAAGCCTCGCCATCAGGGCCTCGGGGGCGCGCCGCGGTTCAGGTACCCGCGCGATTTGAGCTGGTGAAATGCTCAGAAGATACATCCTGACATCTTATGCTAGAGGAGGTTCGAACCAATGAAAAAGAAAGTACTTTACGTGGCTCCGCTGTTTGAAATTGAGTGCGAATATCTGCTGAGGGCGCTGCGCCCTGCTTTTGATATGCACTGTATCCATGGCGAGTGGCGCGGATTTAAGGAAAATCAAATCCCGGACAAATTCCCAGAGACTGCGCATGCACTTAGCTCGTATGACGCCGTTATCTTCAGCGACGTGGGCAAGAAAAACTTCACCACGTCTCAGCTCAAGGCGCTGGCGGCATTTGTACAGTCTGGCGGAGGCTTCCTGATGATCGGAGGCTACGCCTCTTTTGCCGGACACGAGCTCATGGCTAACTATCATGGGACGGAGGTTGAGGAGATTCTGCCCGTGCATATCAGTGCGGAATCCGATACCCTCAGCCTTATTCAGGGATTTATCCCACACCCAACAACGCGTGATCATCCAATCATGCAGGGAATTGATTGGGCGAATGTGCCCGTGGCGATTGGGTATAATCGGGTAAAAGCGAAAAACACAAGTGACGTTCTCATGGAGTACGAGGGCGATCCGATTCTGGTTATTGGCCGATACGGCAAGGGGAAAACTGCTGCCTTCATGACTGACGCGCACCCACACTGGTCAGGTGGCTGGACCGACTGGAAATATTATTCTGTATTCTGGCAAAACCTGGTAAGCTGGGTGGCTAGACCCTAGCGCCCTTTCAATATTGCTTTGATGGGTAGCGTTCGCCGCGGCGAACTGTATCGAGGGCATCCTGCCCTCCCTCTGTGAAGGCGAGACGCCTCTACCACAGCCGCCGGGACGGCGGCGCTACGCCATATCAACAACTGGCTTCGCAATAGGCACCAACCCATCATTTCAAGTTTGAAGATGCACTAGCGCCCGCAGGAAATCGCAGCAGGTGGCGAGGATAGATACCTGGCTTTAACCTTCCTTAGTCTTCCGCGGTCAGAAGCGTCAGGTTAGACGCGTCGAGAATCTCTTTCCGAACTGATGTATAGAGGGAGCGACGATACTCAATTTGCATTCTTTCCAATAATGCGTCCTGAACATCCGCGAAAGGTTTTACCTGCCGCGGAATCATGGATTCCAGCTTGATGATCATATAGCCATTGGATAAGGCAATGGGGCTGCTGAATTCTCCTTCGGCCAGCTTCTTGACGTTCATGTCGAAACGAGCAGAAGAGGGCTCCGTAACGTAGCCCATATACCCGCCATTCTGCGCAAACTTGTCTTCAGAATATCTCTTGGCAACTTCAGAAAATTCCACGCCTTTCATTAGTTCCTTATAGGCACGTTGAATTTTCCGTTCCGCCAGCTTCAGGGCATAAATTTTTTCATCCGGTTTTGGCGCCGCTGAAACACGCCCGTAGCACGTAATCATCCTGCACTCGCGTTTCGCCTTGGTGCGGTAATACTGGGGGTGCTCCTCATAGTAGCGAAGCTGCTCCTCGTGGCTGATTTCATAGGAGGCGACCTGATCGTCCAACCAGAATTCGCTGAGGAGATAGTTTTCGTAGAAAACAAGATTCCGCTCAAGCTCTGGTACGCTACTCAAGTTAAAATCCTGGGCTGCATGGTCAAGCAGTCTGGATAAATAGAGCTCCTCAAGGTAAGTTTTCACCTGTGCCCAGTTTGGCTCCTGGTTTGGAAATCTCCCGGCAATCCCCTTTTCAACATCTGCAAGTGATACGAGCTCGGACCCGATCTGAAATAAAGTTTCTGATTTCTCGGGCCAGCTGGTGAACGTACGAAAGCGGGCCACTGCATCGAACTTCTTCTCCATCCTTTGCGCAAAAGCCTGGAGAGCATTTTGCCGGGCACCTTGCTGCAGCGTATTCAAGATTCTTGATCGAACAGATTGAAAAGAAGCCACTTGTGCGGCATATCGTGCTTTTACCTGATAAATGCCGTATCCCAATGGCGTTTCAATGAGATCGCTATAGTCATTGGCTGACAGCTCGAATAGCACTTTTACCACGGGCGTTGAAACCGAGTTATCGCCGCGAACTAAATACCGCGATGTTTGATACTTTGGAGGGTCCGTGGAATACTCCTCCATGAGCTTCTGAAACTCCTTGCCCTCCTCGAGTTGATCCAGAACAGATCGAGCTGTTGCGAGTATTCTTTTTCGTTCCGCCTGGGTTGCATCTGGAAGGATGTGGAAAAAGATTCGTCGGTACACAACGGTGTCGGGACTAGAAAACTCCTCTTTATGATCTCTGTAGTATTTCTCTGCCTCATGATCGCTGACTTTGCTCTTTTCGACAATTTCTGTGCGATACAGATACTGGCGCACCAATCTTTGCTTCTCCAGCGCAAGGAGGCGGAGAAAAGTTTCGCCTTGCTGCAGGCCCTGATTCCGTGCCCGATCAGCAAGAATAGTTTCCACTGCATAATATTCGAGCGCCTGGCGACGCGCCTCAGGGTCTTGATATTTATCATAAAAAGGTCGATCCTGAAGTACGTAAATTAGCGGCCTCATAAACGACCGCAGTTCTTCAACGCTCACCTTACGCCCATCGAATGATGCAACGAAGCGTTGCTCAGAAACTTGGCATGAAAGCATACAGAATATTGCAGCAATGCAAAGAAAAGGAACAGCACGCATCAGAAGCGCTCCTGGCGAATGATAAAAAGAAAGGGGATCCGTTTTCTGGATCCCCTTGTGTCTGCGAAGCACCATTGCGAAAGTATCGGCGGTTTAGTAGTAGACTGCCCAGTTCATCTCAACGGGTGTAAACCCTGGCGGTAAGGTTGGCGTTGGAGGAACATATGGCAGATACCAGAGTTCCACATCATCAACAAGCATTGGCGACTGGTCTGAGTATCCTCCATCAGCTGCTCCAAGTCCTGCAACGACCCAGAATGCCGGGTACCCATTGAGATTATCATTATTGGTTGTATCCAAGGCGATACCGCTCTGGTATTCGCCCGAGTCGCCCGTGTCAATTACTCCGTCACCGTTAACATCAGCCCCAACTGCACCGACTTGTCCCACGGCTTCCACTTCCATCAGAACCCAGCGGCCATCGGCTAGCGGGGAGGTATAGTTGAGTTCCATAGTGCCTGCTTCGCTTCCTCTATGACCAAATCCTGGGCCACCTCCCTCGCTGGTTGCATTATGAAAGGGGCCAAAACGGAACAGGTCAGGCTGGCCGCTACCGGCACGTAAGTAAAGGCCTCCTTGATATCTTCTTGCAGTGTCATTGGTTCCCAGGCAGTAGACATAGGCGCGCATCTTGTAATCTTCGTGGTTGAGAAAAATGTCCGGGCCTCCAGGGCTAGTTGCGGCAATAGCAATACAACATATCCCAAGCGTATCTTCCATGTTTGCTTGCAAATTGCCAATCCCCATGACAGTACTATCACTGGAAGGATTGCCTGCAATGGGATCTGGATCATAGTCAGTGCCAAGATCTCCCGAAGTCCACCCACCGGGATAGGAGCTGTGAAATCTTGGCGCAGCGATTTTAGCCGCTCCCGGACCTCCAGCACCATCAGCCCAAGTCAAAACATCCGGGTCTCGAATATAACCTAGATTAGGCCCAGCAGTGACGCCAACCGTAAAATCGTCCGTAAGATCCGGGGTTGGACCCCAATCTGCTAACAAGTTATTCGTGATCATCAATCCAACCATTACAAGAAAAAACATCAATATCGCTTTTCTCATTCGTATGTCCCTCCTTAGTGTCAAATCTAAAAAATTGATCTTCTTGTTTCGCTATCACCTCCCATTCATACTGGTCTCTTCTTCCTTAAAGATGTGTGAAAGTCTCAAAATATTACAGTTGTGTCAAGCAAAAATTTTGGTTCTTGGAATTTCACACTAAAGTAGTTGTAGCAGCCATTAGTGGTGCTCAATTATGGTAATTGTAGGGGCGTTTAATTAAACGTCCCTACCTGATCGAACAAATACATGTGGCTGTACGATAATTCGGGTTTCTCCTATAATGGGTTAATCGTTATAAACACGGTCGCACAGCCTCAAAGACCCAAAATTTTGCCAGCAGCTAGCCTACTACAGATTCCGAGGAACCAAAATTCTCGATGTCTCATTTGCACCGAGCACTGATGCACATGGTTTTCAAGCGTTATGTAAAATTTCTTGCCAATACTGATAAGCCGTGGCAGCGTTGATCTAACTCTTCGACAAAGAGCTTTGCCAGGAATCAGCTGAAGTCGCGAAGAGCCTGGTTTAGTTTAACGCCCCGAGGTAGGAGTTGTCGTATGGAGAAGAGCGGCGCAATATCTGAAGTGGCAGAAACCCTTCGGACAGCACATAAGTTGCTCTTCATTACTGGTGCCGGGATTTCAGCGGAAAGTGGCATTCCAACATTTCGCGGCAAAGACGGCTACTGGAGACAACACAATCCTATGGAGCTTGCCTCACCTGAGGGCTTTGCGCGGGATCCAGCCCTTGTTTGGGAATGGTACAATGAGCGAAAGGCAATTATCCGGCGCGCCCAGCCAAACGCTGGTCATATAGCCATTGCGCAGCTCCAGGCAGCAATGCCAAACACACTCCTGGCAACGCAGAACGTAGATGGTCTCCATCAGGTTGCGGGCAGCAAACAGGTGGTAGAGATTCATGGCTCTATATGGGAAACCCGGTGTACGCACGAAGGTATGCTGTTTCTCCGTGACGCAGTAGACACAGAAACTGAGGTGCCGCCAAAGTGCAAGTGCGGTGCGCTTCTGCGGCCCAACGTCGTCTGGTTTGGCGAGGCGCTTCCCGTGGAGCCCATTACGCACATCACGGAGTTTATTCTGGCCGGAGGAATTGACATCGCATTCGCTATAGGAACGTCCGCTTTATTCGCATACATTTCCGGCTGGGCTTGGGAGGCAAAAGAGCAAGGGGCGCGCGTGGTGGAGATCAACCTTGATTCCTCGCCGATCTCAACTTTTGCAGATTTTATCTTCCGTGACAAGGCAGGGACGGTTCTTCCACAAATCTGCCAAGCCATGCAGGCTTGAGGAACATAATTGGCGTAGTATGATTATGGGTTCTCTACGATATTCTTACAGTATCCTGCTAAGGTCATTTATACGTGCCGTAATAAATGACTTAGAATTGCTTTACGTACTTCCCATGAACTGTTGTTAAGACAGTGTCATTCTGAGTCCGCTTTAGGCGGACGAAGAATCTGAATCTCAGGCAGTTCTAGATCCTTCGCTGCGCTCAGGATGACAAAAGGAGACAGAACATTACGGCTGTGGTTATGTATACAAGAATGCCGATCTTCAATACCTGAAAAAGGAGAGAACACGACCATGCGAAGTGACATGATGAAAAAGGGTGTCGAGCGAACACCACACCGGGCGCTGCTCAAAGCGCTTGGCCTTACCGACAAAGAGATTTACCAGCCTCTAGTGGGTATCGTGAATTCATTTAACGAGATTATTCCCGGCCACATTCATCTGGACAAAATCTGCGCGGCTGCAAAAGCCGGCGTGCGCATGGGTGGCGGGACACCTATTGAATTCAGCGTCATCGGCGTGTGCGATGGCATTGCAATGAATCATATCGGAATGAAATACTCACTCGCGAGCCGCGAGCTGATCGCCGACTCTATTGAAGTGATGGCGCAGGCGCATCCGTTTGACGCGCTGGTCTTCATTCCCAACTGCGACAAGATAATTCCGGGGATGCTCATGGCTGCGGCGCGCTTGAATCTTCCCTCAATTGTCGTAAGTGGCGGGCCGATGCTGGCGGGAACGCTTCGTGGAGAAAAGGTGGACCTCATTACGGTGTTTGAAGGGATTGGCAAGCTGAAGGCGAATAAAATGACCAAACGCGAGCTGGCTGAGCTGGAGGATGTGGCGTGCGTAGGGTGTGGCTCGTGCGCAGGCCTGTTTACGGCAAACTCGATGAACTGCATGAGCGAAGTTCTTGGAATGGCGCTTCCGGGAAATGGCACAATTCCTGCACCCCATGCTGCACGTATAAGGCTGGCCAAGGAGGCTGGTCTCGCGGTTATGGAGCTGCTTAAAAAGGATATTCGACCCAAGCAGATTCTGAAAAAGGCTGCCTTCACAAACGCACTGGCTGCCGACATGGCCCTGGGCTGTTCAACGAACACGATCTTGCATCTTACTGCTATCGCTCATGAAGTTGGCATTATGATTGATTTACGGGCTATTAATAATATCAGTCAAAAAGTACGGAATTTATGCCAGATTAGCCCGGCTGGCAAATACTTCATGGAAGACTTTCACGACGCGGGCGGCGTGTCGGCAATTGTAAAAGAACTAACCAGGCTCAAAGTGATTGAGACTTCGATGCTCACCGTGACAGGCAAAACGATTGGCGAGAATATTAAAACGGCGCGCATAAGCAACTCTGAGGTCATCCGGCCGATTGACAAACCCTACCACCCCACCGGCGGCATAGCGATTCTATGGGGAAATCTGGCTCCCGACGGTGCTGTCGTTAAGCAGTCAGCAGTGCCCCAGGAAATGCTGCGTCATCGTGGGCCAGCACGTGTGTTTGAAAGCGAACCGGAAGCTGCAAAGGCGATTTTCGCTGGAAAGATTAGGCCAGGCGACGTGATTGTGATTCGCTATGAAGGACCAAAAGGTGGACCAGGTATGCAGGAAATGCTGACGTGTACGGCTGCCGTGGCTGGTATGGGATTAGACAAAACAGTTGGGCTAATTACCGATGGCCGCTTTTCCGGCGGCACACGAGGTGCGGCAATTGGTCATATCTCACCAGAAGCCATGGAAGGAGGACCAATTGCCATCCTCAAAGACGGAGATGTGATTGAAATTGACATTCCTAACCATAAGCTAAACGTCAAGTTATCGGAACGGGAGATTCGCAGTCGGCTCAGTAAATGGAGACCACCTAAACCAAAGATCACTCATGGCTACCTTGCTCGCTATGCTTCCATGGTTACATCTGCGAGCACCGGAGCAGTATTTAAACGGCCAGAGCCCTGTGTTAAATAGCTAGGGCAGTAACAAGAGTTTCGATTATTTCGCAGGCAGTCACAAAAAATTAAGTTTGCACGCTTCTGGATTGACTCATGTAAGCTTGTACCCGCTGCTGCAGTGAAGCACTTTGCAATTCCCTGCAAGTTTACATGTCGAGTTAATGCGTGAAGAGGAGCAATAATTTTTTCTTGCAGGTATTTTCAGAGGCCATTATAGATCTGTCATTGCACCACCAAAAAGGCTGTATTACAGGTGTATATCTTTCCCTAAGAAGGCCCCAGGCACAAATGGTAGCAATAAGACGCACCTCACTCCATACGTGGCACGTGGAACGTTGTGCAAAGATGATAGTATTCAGCGGATGGGAAATGCCGCTCTATTACACTTCAATTACTGCTGAACACCAGGCGGTTCGGAATCAGGCAGGCTTGTTCGACCTATGCCATATGGGACGCATCCGCGTGAAAGGGAAAGATAGGATCAAATTTCTCAATTACATAACGACCAACGATATAGAAGAACTAGGCATTGGAAAAGTCCATTACGCCTTTATTTGTAACCCGCAGGGGGGCATCATAGATGACGTCACGGTCTATAAGGCAGAGAGCTACTGTCTTGTGGTCACCAATGCGGTAAATCGCGACACAGTACTCTCGTGGTTCCACCAGCATCGGGGGAAACATGCGGTTGATATTGAAGACGCAGGGGTTGGGCTAGGCATGGTCTCCATCCAGGGACCAAAGGCCCAGAGCATTCTGCAGCGGGTAACTCAGGCGCCTCTCAATGATTTGAACTACTACGATTTCGTCATAACCCAGGTTTCTCATGCCGAAGCCATGGTCTCGCGCACTGGTTATACGGGGGAAGACGGGTTTGAACTCTATTTTGGTGCCCTTTATACAACCACACTCTGGGAAAAGATATTACAAGTTGGGACATCAGACGGGCTGGTTCCCATAGGCTTGGGAGCGCGCGACACGCTCCGCCTCGAGGCGTGTATGCCGTTGTTCGGCAATGATCTCACAAATTCTACCACCCCGCTGGAAGCTGGCCTGGGCAAATTCATCAAACTCGATAAGAAGGCATTCATTGGCAAAGAGGCGCTGGTCGAAAGTAGTAATAGCGAACTCTCCAAACGTCTGGCTGAGTTTCAGATGCTCGATCGCTCAATTCCGCGTCAAGGCTACGAAATCCGGCACCAGGACGACACCATTGGCAACGTTACCAGCGGCACCTTCTCTCCCACACTCCAGAAAGGTATCGGCATGGGCTACGTGCACAATCTGCATTCCAAAGTGGGCAGCTCGATTCTTGTCATGATCAAAGGGAAACCTCATCCGGCAGAAATCATAAAACGGCCATTTTATAAGCGGAGGCACACAGAATGAACCTCAATATTCCTGAAGACCTTTCTTATACAAGAACTCACGAATGGGCGCGCGTGCACAATGATGAAGTGACCGTGGGCATCACGGCTTACGCGACTGACCAGATGAACAAGGAAATTGTAAACGTAGATCTGCCGACAGTGGGAACGCAGCTGGCGCAAAACGCCGGCTTTGGCGTGATTGACTCGGTCAAGGCAGCATTTGACCTTTATGCGCCAGTGGCAGGAGAGGTCATAGAAGTGAACCAGCAAGTTTTGGATGATCCGGCAATTGTGGCAGGCTCCCCTTTTCAAGAAGGATGGATGATTAAGATCAGAATGGAGAGCGCTGAAGATCTAAAATCCCTGTTGGGGCCTGACGATTATAGGGAATTGATTAGTAGCGAGGAATAGCATTGATCCCCTATCTGTGCAACACCCAGGCGCAACAGGCTGAGATGCTTCAGCTCATCGGGGCCCGTACCTCTGCGGACCTCTTTGCACATATTCCTCAGCATATCCGTTTAAAGGCTCTTCCTTCTCTTCCTCCTCCGTTGTCCGAGATGGAGCTGACGACCGCATTAAAAGCCCTTGGCGCCAAGAACACTACAACCAGTCAGATGCTCTCATTTCTGGGCGCGGGCATCTATGACCATTTTATACCCAGCACTGTTACCCATTTGGCCCACCGGGCAGAGTTTTACACTGCCTATACTCCTTATCAACCCGAGGCCAGCCAAGGCCTGCTTCAGGCGTTCTTTGAATACCAGACCATGATTTGCCAACTAACGGGTATGGAGATGGCCAATGCATCACTTTACGATGGTGCGACGGCATTGGCCGAGGCCGTGATCATGGCGCTCAGTGCCCACGGCGGCCGGTCGGGCGTCTTGATTGCCAAAAGCGTGCATCCAGAATATCGGCAGGTAGTGGCGACGTATTTGAAAAATCTCGATGCTGATCTGAAAGAACTCGACTTCACGGATGGCATTACGAATCTTGAGTGGCTTGAAAAAGCGCTGAATGACAATACGTCGTGTGTGGTAGTGCAGCAGCCAAATTTCTTCGGTTGCCTCGAGCGAATGAACGAGATTGCCCGCAGTGTGCACGACGCCGGAGCGCTCCTAATTGTCATAGTTGACCCGATCTCCCTTGGCATACTCAGGGTGCCGGGCACTTATGAGGTCGATATTGTGGTTGCTGAAGGCCAGAGTCTTGGGCTTGGACAGATGTGCGGCGGCGAAACCCTGGGCATTTTTGCCTGCAAGCGAGAGTTCCTCCGCAAAGTGCCGGGTCGGCTGGTGGGAATGACAAAAGACCGACAAGGTCGCCGTGGCTTTGTCCTGACGCTTCAGACGCGCGAACAGCACATTCGGCGAGAGAAGGCAACGTCGAATATCTGTACAAATCACGCCTTGAATGCGCTAAAAGCGGCCATATACCTCGCCTCGGTTGGGCCACATGGCCTTCGCCACATCGCCACGCTCTGTGCCAAGAAGGCCGCCTATTTGCGCCGCCAGATCGCCATGCTACCCGGGTTCTCATACCCATTCTCTCAGCCGCATTTTAAGGAGTTTGTCATTCAAACCCCTGAGCGGGCAGACAGGATCGTTGACTCATTTCGCGAAAAAGGTCTGCTACCGGGGATTCCTCTCGGGCAGTACTACCCTGAGCTTGAAAAGTGCCTTTTGGTCTGTGTGACTGAAACAAAAACGCGTGCAGAGCTCGAGCGCTTTGTTAATCTGCTGAAAGCAACGAGTCATGGATGAAACATTAATATTCGAGCGGAGCGTTGCCGGGCGCCAGGGGGTTTCGCTTCCTCCTGACGATTTCCCGGAGTGCGACATTGCGTCGCTCGTACCTTGCGACTTGTTGAGCACTTCTCCTCCGCCCCTGCCTGAAGTAAGCGAGGGAATTTTGGTGCGACACTATACCAATCTCTCAAGGAAAAACTTTAGCGTGGATACGCACTTCTATCCCCTCGGCTCATGCACCATGAAATATAATCCCAAAATTAACGAAACGCTTGCCGCTCTGGAGGCGTTTACCCATACCCATCCCTACCAGCCACCGGATATGCTGCAAGGTATCCTTACAATTGCCTATGAACTGGGCGAGATGCTCAAGGAGCTCACTGGACTCCATGGCATCTCCCTGCAGCCCTCGGCTGGAGCACACGGGGAACTAACCAGCTTGATAATCATTAAGGCATACTTCCAACAGAAGGGCGAAACACGAAACAAGATTCTCATTCCCGACACTGCGCATGGGACAAATCCTGCGTCATCCAGTCGCTGTGGGTTCCAGGCCCAGCAAATTGCGTCAGATAAACGAGGCCGAATTGACCTGGCTGCCTTGAAGCCCTTGTTAAATAACGAAGTTGCTGCACTGATGGTGACCAATCCCAATACACTCGGTCTATTTGAAGAGCAAATCGGTGAGATTTGCGACGCGGTCCACGAAAAGGGCGGTCTTGTTTACCTCGACGGTGCCAATTTCAATGCCATTCTCGGGATTGTAAAGCCGGCGGATTTTGGCGCTGACCTGATGCACATCAACCTCCATAAGACTTTTTCTACGCCGCACGGAGGCGGTGGTCCAGGCGCTGGCCCAATTGTGGTTCGCGATTTTCTCTCTCCCTTTCTTCCTGTTCCGCTTCTCGAGAAACAGCAAGGGCAGATCGTTCTCCGATATGATCGCGCGCATTCCATTGGCAGGGTCAAAAGTTTCCTTGGCAACATGGCCGTGATAATCAAGGCCTACTGCTACATTCGGATGCTAGGCGCCGAAGGACTGAAATCTATCAGCGAGCATGCTGTGCTGAATGCCAATTATTTGCTAGCGCGGCTTGGAGGGATTTTCGACATTCCCTATAACGATCATTGTATGCACGAATTTGTCGTCTCGGCACAAAACCAGAAACAGAAAGGAATTCGTGCACTGGATATCGCCAAGAAACTCCTCGATTTTGGCTTCCATCCGCCGACGATCTGTTTCCCTTTAATCGTGCCCGAGGCACTCATGATTGAGCCCACTGAGTCGGAAAGCAAAGAGACTCTTGATCAATTCGCCCAAGCGCTTGAACGAATTGTTGAGATGGCTGATAAAAACCCGCAAGCTATTCTCGAGGCACCGATTACAACACCTGTCACGCGTCTGGACGAATACAGCGCTGCTCGTAATCCAATTCTTCGCTGGTTGCCCACCCCTGGTAAGTAGCTAACCATGCAGCTATCCCACTTGGCGAATACTTCTTACGCATCCCTGGATTTTGTCTTTGCCCTGCTTTAATATTTGCTGATCGGACTTGGAGACCACAGTGATTTACTTCAGGCAAGGAACCTTACGTTTGTAATTCGGTGATATATCACGGATTTGCAGCGCTTCAGGCACTCACGCTGACATAAAAGGACGGATTACCGATTAAGGTAAGGAGAAAAAGCGAAGGCCAATGGTATCTTCCGAAGCTGCCTGAAGAACCGGCAGCCTCAGGCAACATGTCTTAAACCTGTCACCCAGCTCAGTCGCGGTCATTCTCCTGTATAAGCAGGGTGATATACTTTCTTAGCTTCTCTTCTTCTTCGCTGCTCATTGTAAGAAACTTCAGGCCAAGCCGGCACGAGGGGAGCTCAATCTCGCGATACTCAATATATGAAACCTTGGCTTTCAAGCTACGAGGCAGAAAATGCTGGTAGCGAATACCGAAACTTACAGTTACCTCCGGCTGGTATTCTTCAACAACTTTCTTAAATCTCTCGTCAAAATTTGTGATGATAACCCGCAACCCTTTATCACTGATATTCTGGCCAATGCCATGAAAGATAAAAGTTGGCACATTTTCGCCTGGCGCAATGCAATCAATTCTGACGGGAATGTTAATTGACATCCGCTTTGCGCCACGTTTGTCAATATTAATCACCCATTCGCTGCTGCGCGTAAACGGTGTTGCTTCGTTGCGCAATTCCCGTAACGTTGTCTGTTGGCTGCAGGTCACGCACGCAAAGAGCTTTTCTCCTGCTTCAAACTTCTCAATGATATTTGCGTCTCCACAGTCGCAGTCGAGAAAGACTTCCATGTAATTACCCTTCTGGTGATAGCGCTTAATTGTGATCATTGAAGTTCATCCTACCGAATAAATAAAGTATATAATACAAGCCTTTCCCCTACAGCTGTGGTGTCTATCTATGCGAAAGCCTTAGGAAAAGTAAAGCAAAAAATCGCCGCAATGATCACGCCTGAAACTTACCTCCACGGCGTTTTGGAATAATGCAGCGAACTACCAAGAACCCACCCACAAGCAGAATCATGAAAACCAGTGTCAGTATATTAAAGTATTTGTCAATGAATAGCTCTATCGTACGGCCATAGTGCTTAAACAGCAATCCGATTGCTCCGCCGACGATAAAGAATCGAGCAGAGCGACTCAATGCTGAAGCCAGGCAGAATTTCAGAAAATTCATTCGGAATAAACCCGCTGTAATGGTAAAAACCTTGTAAGGTATTGGTGTAAACCCTGCTATCCCCACAGCCCAGACCCCGTATTTGTCATAGTACCCTTTGGCGCCGTTGTACAATCTATCCGGAGAACTATGACAGAGTCTCGCGATGAACCGAAATACGCGCTCGCCAAACAAATCGTAAAATTTATAGCCAATCAGATAGCCAAACATCCCCCCAAACAGTGATCCCAGCGAGCAAATGAGAGAAAAGACGAAAAAATGCGACGGCGCCCCCATACATAAGGCAATCAGCAACACATCCGGTGGAATCGGAAAAAATGATGATTCTGCAAAAGCAAACACAAAGAGTGCCGGGCTCCCATACGGAGTTTCGGCCCATGACAACACCCATTCATATAAGAACCTAACAATGTGCAAGGAGTGCCATCCTTTTGCGCAGCTTCGCCTGGCAAGCGGCGTACTACCGGAATTATAGCTGCATGTACTTCATTCCCTTACCTGCAACAATACACGCAATGCGGTAGGCATAGAACTCAATACGCAGGAGGTAGTTAATCACGTCCAGATGCACGGAGCTGGTTTCGATAGTTTCCCGCAGTCCTTCCTTCAGACGCTTAAGATGCTGCAAATGCAACTTTTGCCCGTAATCAGTTAGCATGGGCTTATGACTAATGACTCGTTCAGCAATCTCGGGTGATGACGACGTCAGGGCAACGATGGTTGCTGATAGATCCTCCGAGACTTTATTGTGCAGCTCTTGCAGTTCCTGTTTGC
>CAYVXD010000009.1:0-54496 GCA_964454265.1 uncultured Candidatus Sumerlaeota bacterium
AAATCAGAACAAACCAAAAAATATAAAAAATCCAAAATTCACATAAAACCATTACAAAAACAAACAACCTCAGATAGGAATTGACAAGAAAGCCCATTTAGTCAGTGAGCCGAAAGGGCGTCCTGGAACGAATGAAAAATCCGTTGGCAAGTCTCCCGACTCCAACCCGAAAAAAATTACAATTTCCTGGGACGTTTCTGACGCTAACGACGATGAATTGGAAGCCACCCTCTATTTCAAAGGTGAAGGCGAGACAACCTGGAAGGAAATCGAAGACGAGATAACAAACACCCAGTATACGTTTGAGACTGTATCTATTCCAGATGGCCCGTACAGGATCAAAGTGGAGGTAACCGATTTGCCGAGCAACCCTGAGCTGCTGGCCCGGACTGCATCGCTGATCAGCGAGCTCTTTGTTGTAGACAATACCCTACCCGAGATTACCACGTTCAGTGCACGTGAGAAGTCAGCGGGCATTTTTACGATCAGTGCCACTGCAAAGGACGGGGCGAGCATTATTGCCGCGGCGCAGTATAACGTTGATGCCGACGACTGGCTGTACCTCCTGCCGGCGGATGGCATTTTTGACGCTGCTGAGGAACTATTCGCCTTTGATACGGAATCATTAACAGTTGGCGAACATACGCTCAGTCTTATGGTTACGGATGACGAGGGCAATACCACGGTACGCAAGGTTCTGGTAACAGTGAAAGGAAGTGGTAATGCTTCGGGTAAAGCTGCGTCCGCTAAAGATTAATCTCGCGACTAAGCTGACCTTACTCCGCATTGTCTGCGTGCCACTGTTGGCAATTCTGGTTTACTACGGGCGGCACGGCTGGGTGCTTATGGTCTTTGGCTTTTCCGCTTTGACGGATGCGGCAGATGGCTTCATTGCTCGGGCATTACGGCAAAAGACGTGGCTGGGCAGCTTTCTCGATCCGATTGCTGATAAATTACTTCTGGTTACTGCCTTTATCTCGATGTCGTTCCTCATTCGCGACACGACAGGGCAGACGGGTGTGATTACCGTCCGCGCTTGGATCACTATCGTAGTCGTTTTTCGCGATGTCGTGATTTTACTAGGTGCGGGCATCCTGCAAATTCTCATCAAGGATCTCGAGTATCGGCCTACGCTTCTGAGCAAAGTCACTACAGTTTGTCAGACAGTCACGATTTTTGAAGTTGTATTGGCCAATTACCTGATCACCAGCGGCCGCGCTACGGTCGAGCAGTTCCTCTTACCTACAAGTTTACTCTGCCACATAACTCTTGCAATTACGATTCTCTCCGGACTACATTACATTCTTATCGGAACAAAAATGCTTTCGCACTATAAAGACTCACGCCCAGCAACGGGTTAGTGGTATGCGCCACGGTGTCCGCGTTCAACACGTCGAACCAGATGGACTTGCCGCGCGTTATGGCATTCGTGCGGGCGACCATCTGCTTAGAATTAACAATTACCCTGTGCATGACGCACTCGATTTTCTTTACTTCTCAGCCCGAAAGCGACTTCGCCTTGAGATCAAATCGCGCACAGGTGGCCTGAAGACCGTTTCCATCCAGAAACGCTCTGAAGAATACCCGCTGGGCTTGACCACTGAGCCATTGCAAATTCGTCGTTGCCGCAACCATTGTCTCTTCTGTTTTTTTCACCAGCTTCCTGCGAACCTGCGTAAGGAGCTCTACATCAAAGATGAGGATTACCGGCTGTCGTTTTTGCACGGCAATTATATAACAGCCACGGATTTGACTGAAGCAGATTTTACCCGAATTGCCCGGCAGCGCCTGTCGCCGCTTTACATCTCTGTCCACACCACTGATCCCGCGCTTCGGCTTAAACTGCTCGGTCGCAAACAGGCACCTGACATTCTCCAGATTCTCCGCCGGCTCAGGAGGCACACGATCTCGTTCCACACACAAATCGTGCTCTGTCCTGGCTTAAATAACGGGACGTATCTACAACGTACCATTACTGAGCTTGCGCAATTTTACCCCTATCTCCTCTCGATTGCTATTGTGCCCGTGGGGCTGACGAAATATCGTCCTCGCGCAGCGCAGCTCATGCGTGTGACGCCTGCCTACGCCCGGAGATTCTTGCGCCAGATAGAGCCGCTCAGGCAAACATTGACCAGGAAGCTTGGCCGCTGTATCCTGTTCTTAAGCGACGAGTTCTACCTGCTGGCAGGCAGAAAACCTCCATCGTACCGCGGATTCGACATGGTGCCGCAATTGGAAAACGGCATAGGCATGGTGTGGCAATTCTATGAGCACTACTGCAAGGCCATTCGCAGACTGCCGAAAGCCTTGTCACAACAACGGCGCGTCGCCGTAATAACCAGCAAACTCGGAGAGGACGTTCTACGCCGCATCATTACGCGATTGAATCAGATCAGGAATTTGCGGCTTGACCCTCTGGTTGTTTCAAACCGCCTGTTCGGCCCCACAGTGACTGTGACTGGACTATTGGCAGGCAAGGATATTTTGCGCACCATTCGCAGGCATCCTGGCTACGACACATATTTTATCCCTGCAAATTGTCTGCGGCCGGAAGACAATCTCTTTCTCGACAATATTAGCCTGTACCAGCTCGCAGCGTCAACCAAGTCTGATGTGAGAGTTGTGCCTAATGATGTTAAGGTATTCATTGCCGAAGCCCTTGGAGCAATACATGAGCGATAAGGTCAGCATCGTCACTCCTCCACTTCCAATCTTGGCTATTATTGGAAGGCCTAATGTCGGCAAGTCCACTCTCTTTAATCGAATTATCGGACTTCGAAAGGCTGTTGTGTCGGCTGCGCCCGGCCTGACGCGCGACCGTAAGTATGCCCGCAGCAGCTGGGAGGGCAAGGACTTCCTGCTGGTGGATACAGGGGGATACGAGCCAAACACACAGGAAGAGATATCCGTACACATGCGTGAACAGACACGCCTGGCAATTGATGAGGCTGATCTGGTTCTTTTTCTGGCGGATGTTTCCGAGACCCTCAATCCCTTAGACGAAGATATTGTGCATGAGCTGCGGACCACCGGAAAGCCCTTCTTTATTGTCGTGAATAAGTGTGACGATGCGAAGCACAAAGCCCAGGCTTATAGCTTCAGCCGTTTTGGTGTATCCGCAATCTATCCAGTCTCCTCCATGCACGGACTGGGAATCAGCCAGCTACTTGATGATGCGGCGGCTGCACTTCCTGCTCCAACGACGGACGTAGGAGATCAGGCAGGCGGTATTCGCATTGCTGTGGTGGGACGCCAGAACGTGGGGAAATCTACCCTCATTAATACACTTCTCGGACAGCAGCGGGTAATTGCCCACGCAACGCCAGGCACAACACACGACGCCATTGATACCACATTTGAACTTGCAGGACGCCGCTATACGATTATTGATACTGCAGGTATCCGGCGCCGTGGGAAAATCACCAGAGGAATCGAAAGACTCGTAGTCGCCTCATCCATTATGAGTCTGGAGCGGTGTGATATTGCGCTGCTGGTGCTCGATGCGCAGTCCGGCGTTGTGCAGCAAGACGCACATATTGGCGGGTATGCACTGGAAGCCGGTAAGGCTTGTATTCTTGTTGTCAACAAGTGGGATGCCGTTGAAAAAGACACAGACACCAGTGGCGCTTACGCCAAGATTTTGCGTCGCGAATTCAATTTCCTGCCGTCTCCGCCGATTGTCTTCGTGTCCGCACTATCTGGCCAGCGGGTCATGACGATCTTGCCGCTGGTTGATAAGTTGTATGCTTCGGCTCGCAAAGAAATCAAAACCTCGCAGCTAAACAAGACAATGGAGCGTCTCCTCAGACAATTCCCTCCCCCTGTCCGCAAGGGTAAGACGCTGAAGATTCACTATGTCACTCAAATCGGTGTTTTGCCGCCGAGCTTTGCGTTGTTTGTCAACGACCCGACACTGATGCACTTTTCATATCAACGCTACTTGGTGAATCAGCTACGTGAAGAATTTGAATTTCAGGGAGTTCCCATTCGGCTGAAGCTGCGTAGGAAAGCCGATTCGCCATCCCGGTCGCGCAGAAGATAGCATGAGCGCTGCCGGTCTGAATTGAGCAGTAACAGGTATCCGCATGGGTTACCTGACTCGAATGGTTTTGTCTTTAGTGATAAATTGAAAAGATTGTCCGTGTAAAGGGAGTGTATATGGCATTTTTCGCACTACTGCTGATTGCATATCTGATTGGGTCAATCCCGACAAGCTTCATTCTCGGGAAAATACTGCGTGGGATTGACCTGCGCGAGCATGGAAGTCGAAATGTCGGTGCGACGAACGCCATGCGCGTCCTCGGCAAACCTTTGGGAATCGCCGCGCTTATCGTGGATGCCGCTAAAGGCTTCTTTCCAACGCTTCTTTTTCCGCTCATCACTGGAGAGAGCGCATTGGGCTTCTTGAGTCAGGAAAACCAGGCGCTTTGCATTGGTCTTGCTGCGGTTATTGGCCATATCTTCACAATTTTCTTGAAGTTCAAAGGGGGCAAAGGAGTGGCCACTGCTATAGGGGTGTATCTCGCCCTTGCTCCCAGGGCACTGCTCCTGACCTTCAGCATTTGTCTGATTCTGGTAGCTAGCACGCGTTACGTGTCGCTCGGGTCGTTAACCGGGGCTATCCTGCTGCCGATCTTTCTGATACTTGTTGGACCGCGTTCGCTGCTGCTTGTGATTCTTACCCTTCTCCTCGGAGGCCTGGTCATCTGGAGGCACCGTGAGAATATAAAGCGCTTGGTGCAAGGAACAGAATCAAAGATTTTTTAGCTGGTGTCACTAAGGCACCAGCAGGGTTACTCTAAAATGCTCGAACATCCCTTGCCACATATACATTCCTGCATAGATTGATGGAAGGGCAACTAGATATGAGCCAAACCAGCGCCAAACCTGTCGTCTGCGTTCTGGGTGGCGGAAGCTGGGGAACAACGCTCGCCCACCTGCTCTCGCTGAAGCGCTTTAAAGTCCAGGTCTGGGATATTGATGAACAGGTTGTCGCGTCCCTGGTAAAAAGCCGAATCCCTCACTGTCTTCCCCATGTGTATCTGCCCAAAAGGATTACGATCACCAGCGACCTCCAGACGGCCCTCCGTCAGGCAAATACGATTGTCATAGCAATCCCTTCGCACGGGATGCGAGCGCTGTGCGAGCAGCTAAAATCCCTGGGCATTGTGCGCCTCAATGCGCCAATCATCATTGGGGCAAAGGGTCTGGATACCAAGCAGCTAACGACGCTATCGCGCGTGGCGCTCGATGTTATTGGGGAAGCCGTTCGGGATCAGCTGTGCGTGCTGTCCGGCCCGAGCCATGCCGAGGAAGTGTCGCGAGGGGTACCCACCTCCGTAGTTGTGTCTGCCTATCATAAGGGAACTGCAGGAACCGTGCAGCGGCTCTTCATGACGCCCACATTCCGCGTCTATACGCATCAGGATGTCCTGGGTGTCGAGCTGGGAGCTGCGCTAAAAAATATTATTGCGATTGCGGCGGGTGTGTGCGACGGCCTCAGGCTTGGCGACAACGCGAAAGCTGCGCTGCTAACACGCGGTCTGGCTGAGATTATTCGCCTGGGCAAGGCCATGGGTGCTGACGTCCAGACGTTTACTGGCCTCGCTGGCGTGGGCGACCTGATTGTGACCGCCCTGAGCCGCCATAGCAGAAACCGTGCTTTTGGCGAGCGGATTGCGCGAGGCTTAACCGTAGAAGAGGCACAACGCCAAATTGGAATGGTCGTGGAAGGCATCACAACAACTCAGGCTGCTCGTCAATTGGCCAAGCGCCATGACGTTTCAATGCCAATTACCGAGGAAGTCTATAATGTCATCTTCAAAGATCGGACACCCAAGGATGCCGTTGCCAAGCTTATGCGTCGTAGCCCAAAGCCTGAAATTTACTAACCGCGGCATAGTAATTATTCTTTCACCACCTACCCAGGTACCGGCCTGGCCCCTACACCACCGTGCTTCCCCACAGAGACCACCGAAACACTGACGCAATGCGCATACGGCCAGGCCTCGTACACAGTGCCTGGATTACGCAGTACAATTTGTTCCGTACATACTGTTAGCACGATTGTCTTCCTCACCCTGCCCTTTACTGCAGCACCGCTTTGCATGTCTATTCTGCCCATGGAGCCGAATGCAGTTGTAAAATCTGTGCCAGAAGCGTAAAAAAAGCTTGATTTCGCCTTCAGTGCGTGCCATCAAGTACATAAAAATAAGTCATGTAGACGAGTTACAAGCCGAAAGATTTCAGGGGTTAGTACTGATTTCGATAAGAAGGAGGTGAGGACATACTTAAGTAAAAAGTTGCCTGGCGCTACTATATAAAGACTTCCTTGTGTGTTCTTCTGTGTAGTGCTGTGGTAAATGCGGCAATTCTTTTCCATAGGGCACCAGTTACCTTAGCAGTTCTCATGCAAGTATGATGTGTTATGATATCATGACCCGCTGATTGGCACAGTTGATGAAGAAAGGGTGATAGTGATGGCAGATGCTGCGATCAAGACGCACAGGGATAAACTGTTCTACCGCATTAATGAAGTAAGCATGATTACGGGCATCAAGCCCTACGTTCTACGCTATTGGGAAACCGAGTTTAAAGAGCTCCAGCCGCAAAAGGATCAGAGCGACCAGCGCCGATATCGTAAGAGCGACATCGAAATGATCCTTCTTATTAAGAAGCTGCTCTATGAAGAGCGTTTTACAATTGCGGGAGCAAAGAATAAAATCAGGGAGATGTATCGTCAAAATCGAGACTCGGAGCAAAACGCCAGGCGTTCAACGCGCAAGCGCGGTGGCGAGCTTAGGACGATCAGCAAAAAGCTTAACTCTGTACAGAAAGATTTGCACCAATTGGCTAACTCCCTGAGCCGCTAGAATCTCAGTTTCGCAGAGAATTGGCTTTTGCAACCCAGTAGCTTACACAACGTGCAAGCAGTAAAGAACGTGAACAGTAGTGGTATGAAGTGCAAGAGGAGTCTCGTGTTTGCGGCCTACTGTTTGCCAGGGGGCAAAAGCTAAGGTCAATCTATCGACGGAGATTCACAGACAGTCATAAATACATAATTCCAATACATACTTTTGGTCGGGGCGTAGCGCAGCCTGGTAGCGTACCTGAATGGGGTTCAGGTGGTCGCTGGTTCAAATCCAGTCGCCCCGACCATTTATATTGAGCTTCGGGATTATCAACGTTTGGAAGCATACACTTCTTGTCGCAAAAAATAGGGTGCAGGCGGGGTTGCTGCCCATACGACAAGGGGAAGTTCAGATTCAATCTCACTATCAGATATACTCGATTTGCGCCGTTGAGTTTCTGATAAGTAACTGTCGAGACAATTCCTAGATGATCGCCAATATTTTCCTTATTCACCTATTACTCTTGTGAATTACACTTCGATACTGCGCATTTCCTGCATCTAGTTTAAACGGTGGCTATGGTCATTTTTCTGTTGACTTCGTTTAAGGTGTAATAATAAAAGACCATCAGATTTGTGGCTACGATATTATTATATTAAACAATCCCAAAAAGAGCTCCTGCTTTGTGTCTCACCGTGACGCTGTAACGTGGTGTTTCCCTCATCGCATTCTAAGGTCGGAGCATTACACAGCAATTCTTCATCCCTATTTTGACTACAAGAGTTCACAAGACAGGAAATACGTAGCCCGATAGCGGGAATTTTTTTTCTCCGCAAAGGCATCTTTTGCAATTATTGGTATTTCTCTATGAACGCTGCTCGTAAACTAGCCTTAGGATCAGCCATGCGGACAACCAACCTTGTGGTTCAGGTTATTGTCGGTATGTTCTTGATGCCTTTTATCATCCATACCCTGGGTGATCGCATCTATGGCTATTGGGTATTGGTCGCTGCCTTTCTTGGATACTACGGCCTTCTTGACCTTGGAATTGTCACTGCCGTTCAGTACCGGGTTGCACGATCTATAGGAGAGCGGGATGAAGAGGATGTAAACCAAACGATTTCCACTGCATTTGTCATGTTCGGATTACTGGGTTTGCTCGTTTTCTCAGTTACAGTAATCGCGACGTTCCTTTCCCCTCGCATAATTAAAGATCCTACGGAAGCAGCTCTTTTTAGCAAAGTGCTATTAATCATGGGTATAGGCTTCGCGGCTGGGTTTCCGTGTCGAGCTTTTCTTGGAGCTTTGTCTGCCGAGCTGCGTTTCGATCTTATATCTGGACTCAACATCGTAGGCGTCTTGGTGAGAGCTGCTATAGTTGTTGTTTTGCTAAAAGCCGGACATGGCATAGTGGCACTGGCTCTTGTAACGATGTTGGTTGAGCTTTCTCAACAGTTAATACACTACGTGCTTCTTAAAATAGTGCAGCCGAAATTTCGTCTGTCAATTAGAACAGCAAGTCGTAAGGTCTTTAAGGATCTATTTGGCTATAGCATTTTCACGTTTATTGCAAAAATTGCAGATCGAATTAGATTTAATATGGATGTTTTCATTATTGGTGCTTTTCTTGGTATTGGGGTGATAACGCACTACGCGATTGCCAAACAATTAACCAGATATCTTAAAAACCTCATCGTTTCTCTTATGGGCGGCATTGGCCCAATGTTCAGCCAGCAATTGGGCCGCCAGGATGAAGATGCGATGCGCCGGACTTTCGTCACAGGGACAAAACTTTCCACTATTTTCTCGGTGTGCGTAGGGCTGTGTCTCATTGTCTATGGAAAACCATTTATTGCTGCCTGGGTAGGTATTAATTATATTGATGCTTATGTTCCTCTTTTCATATTAATCATAGGAGCGATCTCGGAGCTCGCCCAACAGCCCTCCGTGAGTTTTCTCTATGGTATAGCGCGTCACAAGTTTTACTCATATTGCAATTCAGTTGAGGCCTTGCTCAATCTATCACTTAGTCTCCTCTTAGTATCTGAATACAAAATGCTAGGCATAGCCCTTGGCTATGCTATTCCAGCGATTATTATGAGACTGTTTGTGCAACCTTTGTATGTATGTAAATGCCTGAAAATGCGTTATGCTGACTACTATTATGGTGTCCTTGGCAAGGCCTTTGTTAAAATTTCTATTGTGTTTGCTCTCTCGTGGTGGCTCTTGAGCCGTCATCTCATCGGTAACGGAATTATTGGATTAGCACCGCCAATTGCAATAACAGTTATATTGACGCTGGGAATTTCGTTTTTTTGGGTTTTGAACCCACAAGAAAAAAAATGGCTTTTTAACAGATTGGGGATCGGAAAACTCTTCAAACATGACTAAACTGCAAGGGAAGATCAAAACAAATATAATTTCACAGAACCTTATTGAGAGAAGACAAAGTCAATATTATTTATCTTGTGTAAAACTATAAGGCTCTAGAAGACTGATACAGTTGATAGACACCTTCAGAAAGCAGAGAAAGTAATACAAGCTAGGGGGACCTTTAATCATGGAAAAGCGAGTGAGTATCAGCGTGATAATCCCAACTTACAATCGAGCCACGTTTGTGACAAAAGCAATAGACAGCGCTTTAGCTCAGACGTATAAAGATTATGAGATTATTGTTGTTGACGATGGTTCCACAGATGGCACTCGGCAAGCTTTGGAATCTTATCAGGACCGCATACGCTATATATATCAGGAAAATCGCGGTGTGGCAGCCGCTCGTAATTTAGGCATTAAGTCCGCGAACGCAAAATGGGTAGCTTTTCTTGATTCAGACGACAGGTGGATACCTGAAAAACTTGCCTATCAAATGGACTGCGTAACTCAAAGCGACGCACAAGTCTGTTTTACTAATATTATATATGAGAGCGAACTCGATGAGCACACATCCCTCGTTGCTACAGAACAGAAAGAAATGAGATATAAATTATATGGTGAGGCTCTTGAGATGGTTTTGGATAGTTCAATAAAAAACTACGTACAATCAATGTTGGTTAGGCGCAGCCTCTTTGATCATGTAGGCTATTTCGATGAGCGCTTACAGATTGCGGACGATACTCGGATGATTTTTAATTTAGCCTTCGAAACGGCCTTTGCGTATATAACTACACCGCTCACCATTATAAATCGCTCAGCTGAAAGAAAAGGACTGATGAGCAATCGGCTGGATTCAGTTAAAGTAAGGACAAAAGAAGGGATTGCGATTCTTTCTGAAGTCTATTTTCGTTATGAGCAAAAAGGAAGGAGAATTATTCGGAGAGTTAGGCAAACCTTGGGCTCTTTTCTCGCAACCATGGCGGAAATTTGTTGTATAGAAAAGAATATGTACGACGCCAGACGTTATGCCTTCGATGGTCTGCGCTTTGGGGGTTATTTAAGAACATATTTAAGATGTCTTGTTGTGCTTTGCTTCCCATGGGCTATGCGCTGGAGACGCAAGAGTACTTGGAGGTAGAAAATAATCTATAGTTTTGCGCCTGCGTGGTTGTTCCATAACTTTGCAACAAAAACGAGACCGAATATTACTTGCCGATGTTCCGCGATGCAAAAGCATAGCATTTGTATTGGATAGGGAAACTGCATGAAGAGCGAATTCGACTCCTTGCCAGACTTAGGGCTTTAAGGGAAGGCAAATCAATGCTCTGTGGCACAGTTGCTCGGCCAACCGGAAATTTATCAGTCTATTTTCACCAAGTGATATACTATTATTGGTTGGGAGCACCGCAGACGCACCATTGAAGTTCCTTAAGATATTGCTAATTTCCAGGCTAATATTTAGTCCAATCTGATCGTGCCTGCAATCTGATTTTGTGACTGAAGCAAAGTGGTCACGCCGTTATTTGTTGACAGTTTTTTCTTTTTCTTATAAAGCCTCTGTTTGTTTAAAGTAAAGGAAGCAGCAGCTGATTTTATTTTTTTTTTTGATTTCTTGTGCATGGCGGAAAAGTTTGTGTTCCTGTTGGAAAGGAGTGGTTGTAATGAAGAATCCTGTAATGGTCTTTCTGGTAGCCTTTTTCCTGCTATGCAGCTTTGGTGAGGCAGCTATTTTTTATGTAGATTTTGAAAATGGCCGTGATACAAACACTGGTTTATCGGCATCTACCCCTTGGAAACATGCCCCCGGTGACCCAAATGCAACGGGAAATTCTGCTTCAGCTACTTTACAGCCAGGAGACACTGTTTTATTCAAAGGAGGAGTGATTTATGGAGGAAGTATAAGTATTAAAGCAAGTGGGGTATCTGGAAATCATATAACATATAAAGGAGATGGCTGGCCAGAAGGAGTAAAGGCAATTTTTGATGGGAATACTATAAAAGTTGAGGGTTATAATTATATAACTATAGAGGGATTCAGAATAATTTATGGAGGAAGTTCAATTAAAGCAAAAACTTCTGGATTGCATATGATTGTAAGAAATAACGAAATAAGCGGTTCAGCAGCAGGTTCTGGAGCAATAGATCTTAACGGTGTTGATGATGGCGCTGTTTCTGTTATTGAAAATAATTACATACATGATATTGGTGACGCAAGAGGAATATACGCAGATGTTTTTGGAGGCAAAATTATTATCAGGAACAATACTCTCAGAAACGTTGTTGGATCTGGGATGAGGGCTACTGCTAGCGCAGGAGAAATAATAGTAGTAAATAATGAATTCTATGACTGTGCTCCTGAGGGTCATGTCAATGTAATTACAATATATTCTCATGATGATGGCCCTTATGTCAAAAATGCCCTGGTTGCTGGCAATGTGACCTTTGGAGGCAAGAGATGTTACACAATACATTATACAGAAGATGTGACTGTTTACAATAATATATTATATGCTGAAAGAGGAGATACATCATCTCCTATTCAGGTTTATTCTCACGCCAAGAAGATGACAGTTCTTGATAATATTCTTCTTAGCGAAAGTTACGCACCTTGGTATTTTAGTATTGCAATGGGCACTGTAGATGTTTTAACTGCGAAAAATAATATTTTAGCTGCACCAATATGGCAGGATGGAAGAGCAGATGACCCCAACTGGGATATCTCACATAATATTTATACTAAGCTAGGAAGAACTCCAAGTTCAGGTCATGATGAAATTTATGAGCCAGATTTAACGAAAATATTTGTTGATGTTAGTGGTAACAATCGTGCTGACTGGGATTATCATCTCAGGCCAGGAAGCATAGCAATTGATGCAGGAACTGACATAACCGCCATCTTAAATGAGCTTCAGCAAAAATATGGGGAGTATTATGATTTCTTCAAAGATAAAGAAGGTAGTCCTCGCCCACAAGGCGCTGGCTGGGATATGGGAGTTTATGAATATCCTGGTGTCATTGATACGGAACCACCCACGGTGCCACAGAATTTAGAAGCCCAGGCTATATCAAGTGAAAGAATAGATTTAACTTGGGATGCATCCAGCGATAATATAGCAGTAGCAGGTTATAGAATATACAGGGGCGGTGTTCAAATAGCAACGACCTCAACTCCTTCCTATTCCGATACAGGTCTTAGCCCTGCTACCACATATACCTATGCGGTATCTGCCTACGATGCGCATCTAAATGAATCAGGATTATCAAGCCCTGTCTCTGCTACCACATTAGCAGATACAATCCCCCCATCTATAGTATCAGTAACAGCGGAAGAGACATATGTTCATATTGTCTTTAACGAGCCCTTAGATACATCGTCAGCAGAGAATATAACAAATTATAGTATCAACAATGGTATATCAATAACTCAAAGCTCCCTTTCAGCTGACCTTATCACTGTCACTTTAACAACCTCTTCTCATACAGATGGGGTAACTTATACCTTAACAGTAGAAAATGTAAAAGATACCTCAGAAAATCCAATCCAGCTAACCCAGATAAATTATGAATATAGAGCTGATGTAAGTGATGGTTTAGTTGCGCATTGGAAACTTGATGAAGGAACTGGCGCAACTGCACAAGACTCCTCAGGTAATGGTCATGATGGAACTTTACTTAATGGCCCAGTATGGACGGAGGGAAGAATTAATTATGCTTTGGATTTTGACGGAAGTAATGATAAGGTTACGATTCCTCATCATGATGATTTAGACCCAGAATCAATAACAGTTGCTGCATGGGTTTATTTGGAGCAATCAAAAACATGGAGTGCTGTATTAACTAAGGATGAACAAGTTTCTTATTGGCTTGGGGTAGGAGGTACGACACCTCTTTTTCTATTAAGTCCTGATGGTTCAAGTGGAAGCCATATTAGATTTTGGGCAGATTCTGGTATAACTTTAAATAACTGGCATCATATAGCAGCTACTTACGACGGGATTTATGTACAATTATATATTGATGGCTCATCAAGGGGAAGCCCTCAAGGTTATAATGGGGGAATTTACCAGGGCACCTCACAAGTTTTAATTGGTGATAGTATTACATGGCAGACTTCTAGCAATACATTTAATGGCATCATTGATGATGTCCGTATCTACAAGCGAGCTCTGAGCCAGGAAGAGATTCTAGATATCTATCATGCAGCTCCCATTCCGCAGTATACCTTTGATTCAAGTCTTGAAGGCTGGTCATTTCTACCGCTAAGTGGTGCGGGCTTCTCCGGGGCATCGTCCGGCTATAGCGGCGGCCGAATAAGTATCAGTTCGGTGAATGATACAACAAACCGTGTGGGACTCTGGATCGGACCGCTGAACATTCCTTGCGTAGCGGATAATGTGTATCGCGCCAGGTTCATGGTCTCCTCCAGTCAAGCCACGGCGTCTGCGAATCCGCAGTTCCGCATGCGGTGGATCCAGGATAAATCTCTGGAGTCGGCATCGCACGTCGTGAATCCATCAGGCTCGTACAGCAACTCCTTGCCAACTGATCCAACACAGCGAGAATACACCATCTGCTTTTTGCCGATCCTGGCATATAACCTTGGTGTTGCCTTCGATATGGTTGACTTTGATGCTGGGCAGTATGGCACGCACTATGTTGATCAGGTTACAGTGGAGCGGTTCCCACGTCCGGGAGCTGGCACAGCGGTAAAGACGTATAGCTTGTCTACTGACTTTGCCAACTGGCAATTCTTAACAGACGTTGGCTTCGGTCCAGTAACGTCAGGTGGTGCTGGCACTGGCACGCTCTCCATTACCTCCACGACTGCTAACTCGAGCAATTCGGGATTCTGGCAGTCGAGCGGGACGGCAAATGACCTGACGTATATGGCGGATAAGCTCTATCGGACGACATACACCCTGAAGTGCGCGACTGACGCGGCCCGAAACAACATGCCACAGATCAGGCTGCGGTGCCAGAATGAGGACGCACAGATGACGCAGACGATGGAACTGAACAGTCAGGGCACTTCCGGACCAGGCGCAATGCCAACAGTTGGTGGTACTGGCTATGAGGTCTATTGGGAGACCCCAATCCTGCCCGGCTCACCAACGACGTCAGAGGATGGGTTCGTCGTGACGATTGATATGCTTGACTTCGACACGGCAAAGGGCGGTACCATCTACATGGACAGCGTTGCGATTGATTATCTCACGATTCCTTAATTGATTTACCGGATAGAATTGTTGTTCTTGGTTTCGAAGGTGTGGAAAGATCTCAGGAGGGGCCTGCTTGGGTCATGGATGGTGTATGAACGGAAGTTACCAGATTCCGGTCTCGAGTGGGCATTTTATTGGTTGTACGTAAGTAAGACTGTAGAGGGTTCCTGCCTGAAGATTATTCCCCGATGACGCAACGTTACAATAGGAAGATTCATAACCATTCATATGTCTATTCCTCTAAAAGCGTCTCCAACGGCACGAGCTGCGAGCTCGATAGTTAGCAAAGCACCCAATGGCAGGCTAATCGGTCGTCTTCCCGCCATTGTCTTTGCAAGGTATCCCCTCAAAACAGATTTATTATAAAGACTGCCCGTGCGCATGTCATCTATTTCAAGGGCACAGACTGCCTGGGGCGAATTCAAAACAAGACTGGCAGTAACATTCCGGAAACCTTCGAAAACAGCTCCCCGAGCGTTCTTTACCTTTCTATACAAGCGCACAATTCGTCTTGTTTTTTGTAACTTTGGCAAGCTAACTGACGGTAGATCTCCCAACAGACGCCGAGTGACTTCATCCACTAGGCGTGAATGGAAGCGGAATTCAATTGGCACTAGCGATAGACAGTCGATAACGTCTGGATCGAAAAGAGGCGCTCGTACTGGGCGCCAGCGGCCTGTAGCCGACCACGTGGTGCCACAAAAATGATGCATACGTTTGGCCAAGTAGTAAGCATCCAGGCTATGGTACGAAGTCTTTCTATATTCTAGAAGCTGTCTTAACTCGTCATGTACTGCTGGTTCCCCTAACTGTATGAATCTTTTATCGAGAAAGGAAGCAGGAAAAGGCATACTGTGTCTGGCTTTTCCACGAAGAAGCATTAGCTCGGTGATACATTTAGGAAGCACTCCTCGACCGGTCCATTCATAATAGAAACCGCGGAATACTTCGCCTCCTACACCGCTAATTGAGCCGGTAGCCTTAAGCTGCTGAAGAATCCAACATAAGTGCCAGTATTCAAGAATATTCGCTTGTCCTCCCGAGGCATTCAGAAAGTTAATTGCCAAGTTCCCCGCCTCAGAAGGGCTTAGTTCCTCTAAACATTCCGTGAAGATCGGCTGGTGAGGGACACCCAGGCTTTTTGCGCGGGCACGTGCTGCAGCCATATCAAAATTCCCTTTTAACCCATGTGTCCAAGTTTTTACAGGGATACCTGCTTTCAAGTAAGCAGCCAAATTTAGCATACTATCTCGCCCACCCGTAAGCTCCAGTGCATAGCCGGGTCGCCAGTTCTTGGTAGCTGCCTTTATCACCGCATCAATGAACGCTTTAATAGCGTACTCCGGATGACCTGGGGATGGCTGAGGTAAGGACCAGTATGCATCCACTGTGTAAGGAGTGTCGAGCCGAATCTGGGTGGCGGGAGGTATTAGGCATACGTCTGAAAACAGAGTTCTCCCCTCTTGAGGATTTCCCCTACAAAACAGTTCATAGGCACCTATTGGATCAAGATAGACGGGTGCACATTCGGCGAGCTTAAATACATCAGGCCCAACAATAACATCCTTACCAACCTTTCTTATGAACAGGTGTTGCAGTCCTATGGCGTCTGTGCATGCCCAAGCGCCTTCTTCTTTCGTTCCAGCGGCAACAGCTGCCCATGGAGGAGCTATTTTGCGGAGATGTTTGGCCTGAATACTTTTTATGAATGCTCCAGGTGACGGAATGCCCTCCGGTGGATCACTGCCAAACCACCATATTTGTCGCCCTTCATTATCCGTTTTATGAATTCCTATTGTTTCGCCAGTGATATAAACTTGTTCGCCTATTTTCCTTAAAGCATTTCTTTTTGACATATTCAAAGCCCTATACTAAAAACGAATCCCTCCCGAAGGATACTTAGCTGCATTGGCCTTTAGGTGTTGCTCTATCTCGAATCCGCTGTCGCCATTTAGTCTTAACCTTGCTCAAGAATCCCATTCTTCTTGCGGCGGATTCTCCCAGAGATGAAATTCCGGAGCACATGCCTCTGATCATATTAATCATCTGCGGCTTGAATCTCAGGGAGAAAAGAAAAACTGTAACCTCCGGCCAAGAGCGTGTACAGTAGGATCTCTTATAGTCAGCGTGGCCGAAGCCGAAGTCAATTTGTTGAGGCTTATTAGAATTGCACAACTCCTCCAAGACTTTGACAAACAGTAGTGTTCCTAGACTAAACCGTCTCCATTGCGGATCATATCCAATGTAGTTAAGGTGCAAGGTGTTTCTGTACTGCATTCCAATCTGGAATGCTGAAGGAACATTTTGACAGTATAACACATGCGCCTTTAACCAACCAAGCCTGGCTCTGAAAGCAAGCAATTTTCGATGTCTCTCATTGTCCACGAAACTAACACCCATGGCAAACTGATATGTCTTGCGAGACACGAATCCCGCATCTTCGCAAAGTCTGGGAATATCGGATTCATGTTCGTAGCTCTTCACACACCACTCACCCCTCAGATTGTCCGAAAGGCGGCGCATCTGCCGTCTAATTTCATGGCGGTGCTTGGTAGATAGCCTGCCATAGAACTCGTCAATATTATTGGGCATTTCCATATCCCAGTGAACGTTGGTTAGTAAGGGTCGTCCCAGCTCGAGCCCTCTCACCTTTCTTCGCAAGTATTCATATAGCCTGGATTCAACATGAAGGTGGTTAAAGCTAACTACATCTGCCGTACCAGAGGCTAAAGCCGTACGCAGATGTCGAAGCAGAAGATCAAATTCATTCTCGTCAGCGTTTCCCAAAACGCCGCCGTACACAAAAACAATTTTCTTGATCTTGGGTTCCCATATCTTCCTGTATCCTACTGCGCACTTAATCTTGCCGGAAGATAGCCGTCCTATTACAAGCGTTTGCAACTTATCCTTCGCTCTAATAGCCACCACGTATGGAGAATCGCCTTCACAAGACTCTAGATTAGCCAGATACCCGTTAATGTCTGCGTTAGGCTTTGTTTCAGCGAAGGACTCCTGGAGTTTCACCCACTCCTCCCGTATAGACTCGATCGCCTCAAGACTGGTTATGATTTCGATTTTCAAATCGGGTTTCATCTTAATGCCCCGGATTAGAATATTCAGCAACGACCAGGTGCATGGGCGAGGAGCAGCATTTGCATAGTCAATCTGAAAATCTCATTCAGCGGGTAGTTATTTGTTAGCAGAACGTGTCCTCTTGATTAGGCTTTGGATCTGCCTTTCATCCATTCCTTTCGACCGCTTAAAGAGATTCTTTTGAACTATACTGATGAGAGAAAAGAACACGGGATGAAGATGCAAATATGCGGGTAGTGCAAGTACACTGGCGCCACGCTCGATTTTAAAATTGTTTACGCTCTGCTTAGAAGATAACATTCCAGTGTATATGCGCCGTATGTCTGATCGTTTACCAGCACTTATTCTGATCGTATGCAACATTAATTCAGGGGAACGCAGCTTAATCCCTTCAAGAGAATCGAAAGCGCTGAGGAGAAACAAGACATCTTTCACCAAGCAGTTTGTCCATATACCTACAAGCCCATTTTTAGACTAGGCGCCCCAAATAATTACTTTACGGAAGCGAAAGAGAAGACGTGCCCAGTCAGCGAATACTTTCACATCGGTTCGGTCTTTTCTGAAGGAATAACCTGTCCGCTCATAAAAGGAAGAATAAACTTGAAACACATCGTCAATAAGTTCATCCACATTTTTTATCAGACATATTTTTATGCATTTAGCTGGCTTTTGAATTCTTCGTCGGAAACTTGAGCTGAGACTATATTGGAGATAAGATTGAGGTTGTTCAAATACCATAAAATTTATGTAAGATTGGTTGGGGGACAATTCTACAAAGGGAAACAGGGGCCTGTAGAAATATGGGCGTATTTGATGCCACCAAACTCCCCCTTTCTTCTGGAGCTTTGCCCCCATCACCATTTCAAACTCGGCGTACTCATCTATGCTCATGCACTCCCACAGGGAAATTGGGTCTATTGCAGTGTCTCCAGAAAGCTTCTGAGTCAGTGTTCGCATAGTTATTTCTTGCTACCTGCTGGTTTTCTGACAACAAAGAAAAGACTCTTGTCCGGCGAAAAGTTAGTCAGGAAAGTGGGTCGCTTGTCCTTTTCGATATTGCGGCTGGAATTAAAATAGATTAGCTCTAATCCGACCTGTTGAAGGGACTTTCGGATGCCAAATGGTGTGGAGTAATGGTGATACCAGCCCTTGCGAACTTTATCTCCCCACCCCCAACCTGGTTTAATGCGACCGCTAACTTTTCGCACAAGGTACTCCAGGGCAAGCCAGACCCACGCGGCCCATCTTTTACCAAATGCCAGCCCAGATCTGCAGGAAAGAATGAAGCTTCCGCCTGGTTTGAGTATGCGGTGGACATCCTCGAGTAGTAGCCTACGGCTGGCTTTTCCTGCTATTTGGTCAAATCCATTGAATGAAAAAAGGACGTTCTGATAGGACTCATCGGGCAAAGATAGATTTCGTGCATCCATCACCCTGAAATCAAGTTGAAGACCGTTCATAGCCGCCTGACTTTTCGCGGCCTCAATCATTTCCGGAATCAGGTCAATCCCAGTGACCTTAAATCCTTTTTGTGCCATGGCAATGGTTGCTCGGCCCGCCCCACATCCTAAATCAAGCACAGAACTCTTCGGCTCAAAGTAGCGCTCGATCACAACTTCCTCTGATCGCCATAAGCCGACAGTCATGTATTTCCGGACAAACTCAGGATTGGAATACTCGGCTTTAACGAAGTCCTCAGGTAAAATGATAGGTTTGTCTGGCCAAGCTATAACAGATCTTTCTTTTGAGCTTTGTACGCCCATCATGTTCCTTACCGGGATGCAAAAATCACACCAATTCTGTGCAGAGTGCCGTTTTCATTTTGTTTTGGACCTGTGTTTTATCCAACCCTATCAGTCGATCGTACAGATTTTTTCGGGTAAATTTGATCAAAGAAAGGAGCCCACGATGAAGATGTAGATAAGCAGGCATAATAAGAACACACGCCCCTCGCTCGATCTTGAACTTGTTTAAACTCTCCTTCTGTGCGAGCGATCCAGAAAATATGCGTTTGATTTCTCCATGCTCTGCGGCAAGCTCTCTTTCTATGTGAAGCACCAGATCTGAGATTTTCAATTCCCGTGCTTCATTGGAATTGATGGTGCTTAGCTGAAACAAGGTATCTTCTACCAAGCAGCTGATGTCAATTTGCAGCAATTTATACTGAGAATACGCTCCCAGGACTACAACCTTAGGAAAGCGAAACAATGCGCGAGCCCACTCGGCGAATATCTTTGGATTTCTTCGATCGCTTTTATAAGAGTAATGTGTCCGTTCATAGAAGGAAAGGTAAACAGGATACCCTTGGGCAATAAACTCTTCTTGATCCAGTAGGGGGCGTATCGTCACATGTTTATACGCCTTCAAGATTTTTCTTTTGTTAACCTTTGGCAATGTACTAAGTTTATATGAGCCCGGCTGTTTATAAACGATGAAATTCATATGAGAATTGAAGGGCTCTCCCTGAGGCACTGCATGTTGCACTGCACCCAGGCATCGCGGATGTTCATCTACATCTCTGGAGCTCAATTCCAAGAAAGGGAAAACTGGGCGATAGAAGAAAGGATGCTGTTGTTGCCACCAGACCCCATTTTCTTGTCGTACTTTTACTCCCATTCCCCTGTTGAACTCAGCGTATTCATCTATACTCATTCGTTGCCACATGGCGAGTTACCAGACTATTTACTGTACCTGGGATTCAAATATTTGCAATGCCTGCGCAAGCCCTCTCGGACTTTTGTAAATGCCTTGGTTACGATGTACCGCATCAACGCGATAAATGGTTTGGGATCTTTCCAGGAAAAAATAGCATAAATCTTCTTCTTCTTTAAATAAGGCTTTACGTACTGCCTCATTGTAAAATGCTCTATATTGCGTGACATAATTAAGTGCATCACATCTTTTACAATATCTATCCAATATATTCCCATTTTCTGCTCACCAAAAGGTGGGATTTCGTTGTACATTAAGTGACGGTATATGATCCATGGGAAATTTATGCCGCATTTTACTGCCAGAGAGCCGGAAAGGTTAGTTCTGGCATTTACTTCCATAAATTTGTAAACACCGTCGCGAATATCACGCTTAAATTCTGTGCATGAGAAGCCAGAAAGACCTAGCTCTTTAAGCAAAGTTCTGCCGGGCTCAATGATTTCCGGAATCCACTTGCTCAGAAGCACTCTCGGGGATCCAAACTTGGGCGGATGAATCCTGACTTTTTCCGCAGTGAATTCTGCTATGGGCGAGCCCTCCCAGAAGTATGAGTTGTAATTGACACCACATGTATCGTCGCCCGGAATTAATTCCTGAATCATCATTTCCAATCCCGCCCCTGATGCTCTGCTGAAAGTTGCATATAGCTGTTCCTCATTTTCAACTTCGAACATTTTGCATCCGAAGACTTCGTAGAACTTGTGGGCTTCGCATGGCTTGACCAGGCAAGGGTAGTCTATGTCATTTTTAAATCTTTCAATATCATCTATTGAGTTAGGGACCATGGTCTTAGGAGAGGGTATTCCCAATTTCTCTGCAATACGATATGTGTTTTTCTTTACTGTTGTTTTTTCGGTCATCTCCCATTCAGGAGCGGCTACCACGTATGTCGATTGCAGCTCATGCTTATGCTTCGAAATGGCAACAATCTCAAACTCACCGCAGGGAAATAGCAGGCTTCCTTTCCAATCTTTTCCTTTCTCAAGAAGAAAAGAAATAAATTCGTCTTCTGAGGTTCGGAGATCTGGTGCCCATATTCTCTGCTGGACGTATTTTGATACCTGTGCCATCTCACTCTTTTGGTAATGCAAGGCTGTAATAGGGACCCCCTTCTGGCCCAGGCTCCGAATAACTGCCAGTCCGGGAATGAGACAGGGAACAATTATTGCCTTTTTATTATTCATAGGACTTTTACATGTGTTAAATTTACTTGATCTGTTTAAACCACATTATGGCCGAAGTCCGCAATTGCCGTAGTCACAGTTTCAATTTGCTCGGCGCTCAATTCGGGATACATAGGCAAGGAGAGGAGTTCCTGACCGCACTTTTCAGTCACTGGAAAAGAGCCCTTTTGATAGCCAAGGAATGCGTATGCCGGCTGTAAATGAATTGGAACCGGATAATGAATTCCACAGTGAATACCTTTTTTAGCCAAAGCATTTTTCAAATTGTCACGATTCCTTGTGCGAATTGCGTAGATGTGATAAACATGTCTGGCATAGTCTGCTTCAGCAGGAGTGACAATGCTCGAATTCTCAAGCAGCTCATTATAGCGTCGTGCACACCTGCGCCGTGCTTCGTTCCACTCGGATAGATATTTCAATTTTACACTCAGAATAGCGCCCTGGAAACCGTCCATGCGCGAATTCCACCCGATCCACGCGTGTTCATGCTTCTGTTTTTGGCCGTGATCGCGCAGCATCCGAATTTTCTCTGCAAGAGACGCATCGTTTGTGACTACAGCGCCTGCCTCACCGTATGCACCCAGGTTTTTGCCCGGGTAGAAGCTAAAACATCCCGCGATGCCCAGTGAGCCCGCAGGCTGTCCTTTGTATTGAGCCCCATGAGCCTGGGCCGCATCTTCTACGACATAAAGTCCCTTTTTCTTTGCGATTGCCAGGATTGCGTCCATATCGGCAGTGTGACCAAATAGATGAACAGGAATAATGGCCTTTGTCTTTTTCGTAATCACAGATTCGAGCAAATCAGGATTCATGGTGTAGGTTCTTGCATCAGCGTCTACGAAAACGGGTCTGGCGCTGGTGAAGCTAATAGCTTCTGCTGTGGCAATGAACGAATTCGGGACGGTGATCACTTCATCTCCGGAGCCAATTCCAAGAGCAAGAAGACTTAGCCAAAGCGCTTCTGTGCCACTGCCCACACCCACAGCAAACTCGCAGCCGCAAAATGAAGCAAACTCTTTTTCAAATCTTGCAACAGCCGGGCCGCCTGCAAATGCGGTATCGTCCATAACTCGCGTTAATTCTTTGTGTATCTCATCTCGGATTGAAACATATTGTGCTTTCAAGTCCAGAAATGGAACGGTCATTGCTTTTTCTCCTCGTTGATTCTGCGCAGAATTCGAGCTGGATTGCCTGCGACGATTGTTAACGGTGGAACATCTTTTGTCACAACACTTCCTGCACCCACAACAGACTTCTCACCAATTGTGATTCCGCAGAGTAAAGTGGCACTCGAACCGATTGAGGCCCCTTTTCTTACCAGGGTTGGCACACAGACCCAGTCTTCATCTGTCTGCAATGTGCCATCTTCTTTCGTTGCATGGGGATACGCATCGTTAATGAACGTTACATTATGGCCAATAAATACATTGTCCTCGATAGTTACTCCTTCGCAGATAAATGAATGGCTCGAAATCTTGCAATTTTTGCCTATTTTGCTTCCTTTCTGAATCTCTACAAAGGTTCCGATCTTCGTGTTATCGCCAATCTCGCAGCCATAAAGATTCACGAAGTCATAAATCTTAACATTTTTCCCAAGCTTAACATCAGAAGCAATGTTTTTCATATAATCCTCTGGCATATACGGTTGATCTTAGTATTCTTTTTTCAAGTAGCCGCGGTGCCGATTTTTCATTTAATTGAGTAGAGATCTTTAATGGTAACAGGCGCTAATCCCTTATTGCGCGCTGACTCAAGAACCAGTGTGAGGGCTCGAAGCGTAGCATCACGCCCGCCCTTCGCCAAACTGCAACGTCCGTCATGAAATAATATTACCGTTCCACTGGAAATGTGCTCCCGTATGCTCTGGGTAATCACGTTTTCCGGAGATAACCTGTAATCCTTGGGATCAAGGTTCCAAAACACAGCAGTCTTTTTCTTTCGGTAAATATATAACATTGAGACAAGATTGAGTTTCCCATAAGGAGGTCGAAAGAGGTTAACTGCTCCATTCTTAGTATATGCCGCGAGCTGGCGCCCGCCTTTCCATACGTCCATCCACGTTCCATAAGGCCCGGTGAACCATGGGTGACTGTGTTTGTAACCATGTTCGCCCAATTCGTGTCCTTCCTTAACGATTCTTTTCATAAGATCTGGATATCGTTCCACGTTCTTACCGATTGGGAAGAAGGTAGCTTTTGCGTTAAACTTTGCAAGAATATCAAGTACCTTGGGCGTGAACACAGGATCCGGACCATCGTCAAATGTCAGACAGACGCCGGAAGTCTTGTTTGCCAATCGTAAGAACTCCTTCCGCAAGATTAGTTTTACCACCCATGGAAAGAGAATATATAAGACTGCCATTATGGCGAAAGCTGATAATATTATTTCGATCCACATATTACAACTTTCCAGGTATTTCTATGTTGTTCACCTTTACGTCAGAGACGACTTGCCGCTTGGCTCTTAGCCCATATGTTTATATAATAAGTTACCTGCCAAAGCGAGCAATGGATTTGGGAGGTGCGAGAAGGCCTGTTTTGCAACTCTCATTTTCCATCCCTCGGTAGTATCATGCGTGCACGCGTTAGCTGATCTGTAATAGGACATTCTTCGACGCATAGTTCCCCACCGATCTTTGAACGTAGTCAGGCCAGTATTGTCAATGCTGCTGCGTCCCATGTCGAATTCTTTGGCTCCGTCTTGCCGCGCCTCCTGCATAGCACGCCAAAGAAGGGCAACCGTGCCTCCCAGGTTCTTGTGCCTTGGATCCGAGCATCCATACTTATAGTAGTGTTTATTCTTATAAGAAAGCGTTACAATTGCAGCAATGGGTTGATCAGTCTTAAACGCAATACGTATTTTAAATCTCTTGCCCAGGCACTGTTGCAAGTTGCGAAACCATTCTTTCGGCTGAGGCGGCAATTGATGTCTGCGGCGTGTCATAAGCAGCATGTGATAGAAGGCCGACTGTAGCTCATCCGATGTCCCCTCCTTAAATGTTAAACCCTCGCGCTGCGCACGCCGAATTGGTCGCTGGATACAGTCTTTATGGAAGCCTTGCATCAGTTCATTAGGCGTAGGTTTAAGATTCAGGCAGTGAAAAAAGTAGGCGTCGCTTTCGGCAAGTGATCCATTTCCCAGCAGCCAGTCATCGTCCATATGCAGCGGCCTTAATTCTACGTATTTGCGCTGCTGTTCAGCCCGATCAGTTTGCAACCTCTCCAGAATTTCATGCACGGCATCAGCAGAATCTATGAGCGGCTGGCAATGGTCTGAAAATGGTAAAGAAACCAGACGTTTTCCAGTCAACCAGCTATTTACTTTGCAAAACACAATTGCATCGGTCAGATCTGATGCCGGACTGGAAGTGGTATACACAACGGGTTCATAACCATAAGTACGATATAATGTTTCCAGCCATGCTCGGGTGTGAAAAATAGAAGCGTCGGCGTGTCTCTCCAGCAATTCTGGCCAGCGCGCATCGTTTAATGGATTGGTATAAAAGACACCCATTATACCTCCCAAATTCGCCATAAGAAATCCTGGAGCGTCATACAATCAATATCACCACTTACACATAGGGCGCTCCGGCAGCCTTGCGGCCATCGCCAAAGCCTCACCATGGGAGTGTCCGCAGAGTCTATTGCATGAAGTATATTAAAAGCTCTTTCCTCGGTTAGCATATTGGGCTCGTCCACCACATATGAAGCTCGAGCACAGTGCATCGGATCCAATGTGAGGAATCCTTCTTCGTGCAAAAAATCTCCCCAGCTCGGATGGCAGTGGCTACTGAGACCAACTCCCGGTAGAACCCCTCTGCCAGAGAAGATTCGTTTGCTTGTCAGAGTATAGTTGGCAAAGAATAGGTGGTCTATGGAGCTGTCCATGCCCCGACAGAGTACCGTTGCTTCCTTGGGCGTCTTAAGCTCGAGCGTGTAGCTATCCCCTGTAACCTCGAGATGAAAGTTTGAGCTCCTGCGCTGCTTCCACCAATTGGCAATTGTTGCTAGCTGTCCCTTGAAAACCGGCGGCGATAGCTGGTCTGCTATTGTCAAAACATAGTCCAGCGCCTCATCGCAAAATGGCAAACGCTCGTGATGGAGCTGTACTGTGAAGATTTCCCCACGCGCATGGCTTTGTTCTAAGATTGACTGCCAGATGCGTCCGATGCGCCTCTTGTCACGTTTGAGCTCCAGACGATCCACGCAGGCTTCGTCATCTGGGACGGAAACCGGAATTTCAACATGACCGTCTAGCAGGTGTGGAATGACGCGATATTGTGTCGCTGACTGGCTGCTATAAAGCTCCAGAACCTTCTGGTATGCCTCCCATGCCTGAGAAGGAAACTCATCTTGCTCCACCACTGGCCAGTGGACAACAAAATTACTTGCCCAGACAAAATTGCAATCGCTCACCGCTAGATGAGTATCGTTGTTGCTGCGCAAATAGGGCGAGCGAAACCCGCACATGCGAATCCCAGCCTTCTCAAAGATCTTTATCGCTTGCTCAAAATGCTCTCGCTGTTTCTCAAACGGAAGTTGCGTGTAATCCGTGTGCACTAGCCCATGCACAGCAAACTCCACACCCTGTGCCTGCAGTCTCGTAATTGGCTTCGGATAGCGCCGTAAGATGCAAGCAGTGGCCGGGAATGTTGGCAAAATACCGTGGGCCTTGCAAATATCGGTCATCCTTTGCAACTGCTTCTCCATGCGTGCCGGCGTAAAGCCAAAGCGGCAAAACAAGCTCCAAAAACGGTGGAGAAGGTTACTGATGCCCCGAGAGTTGAATATAAACCTTGCCAGGTTCATCGTTCGCTCTTGTCACTCCGTATGCCCGTGAATTGTCAAGTATGATTTTGCAATCAATGTCATGACACCTTGTTTTTGTTAAAAACAATCTGGATTATCTGGCGGAGCAAGGTCGAACTAATCCTCCCTACGGCTCGGTTCTTCTGTTAACTTTCTGTTTCAATTAGATCTCTTAGGAACTATTCCCATCTCAGAACTATCCCTGAAAGAAAGTAGACGTCTAAGTCTTTGCATCTGTGTTCCTCTGAGATACTTAATGAACTCAGGAGTGACCGGCCTTTGTTCCCTTTTCAATGCCGCTTTTATGTAACCATAGGCCATGAAAAGCCCGCTTAATAGGTAAGGCCTGGCGCGTGCCATGGTGTGCGAGCACTTCAGAAGTTCAAAAAAGGGATGGAAACCTAAGAGATAATCAATTCGACCTCTGCGTATAAATCCCACAAGAATATTTCCTTCCGACGAAAATGTCCTTCTATGATGGAATATCTTCAGATTCTTAATAGTTCCGGTTTTCCAGCCCTTCATGCAGGCTGTAATCTCATCAATGGTGTCCCAGCCTACGCTTTCACTGATCCCACCCATATCCAGAAAACATTCTCGTCGGTATACCTTCGTGGCTCCTGCAACGTGCAAAGGATAGCTCTTGCGCGGCCGGGCAACTCCATGCCTGAATTCATGGATATTTCCCCCAGCTACACCCAGCTTGGGATCATCGGCGAACTCCTTGAGCAGCAGCTCAAAATAGTTTGCCTCGAACGACAGGTCTGCGTCCAGCTTAACGAGAAATTCATATTTGTCACTACTCAGGTGTTTAAGTCCAATGTTAAAAGCCTTTGCGGGTGCACCTCCACCAATGTCTCGCTGCTTCCTGTCCGCTGGATTTCTGATTAGCTTTATCCAGCCATACTGCAGGGAGTATTTCTCCACAATCTCAGGCGTACCATCCATTGAGCCGTCGTCCACAATGATCCATTCGCACGGGAGGACGGTTTGAGCAATCATAGACGTTATTGTTCTCTCAATGTAGGCAGATTCATTCTGAGCCGGAGTTATCACCGCAAACCGCTGGGTTGATGCATTAGTGATATTTTTTGAATACTCACCGCACATCTTTTCGTCCGTTGCCAATAAGTCTTTTAAATATTGGATTACCTATTTTCTCTTAATGAAGTTTTTTTAGCAAAGCCAAGATGGAATTTAACCGTTGAAAGACCAAGCTTGATTCTCTTTTTTAATTTGCTTGCCACATTGCGAGAATGCAGCGGAAGTGAGCAGCTCCAATAACAGAGCCTGATTATTGTTCCGAGAAGCAGAAGTACATTGGCAAACCATTTTGCCACCCCCCCCTGACGCTTTTCAATAAACAACAGCAAACTTTTCCGTTGTTCTATAAGCATGTCTTCCCATCTTAAAGCAGCGCTCGATCCCCCAAGGTGGACTATTTCAGCGTGCGGAAAATAGAGCACCTTCCATCCATTGGAGCGCATCCGCCAGCACCAGTCCATTTCTTCGGCATACATGAAAAACCGTTCATCCATTAGGCCAACTTGGCTGATGGCTTCTCGACGAACCAGCATAAAACAACCGGTTAATGCTTGTACCTCACGCACGCTTCTATAATCCCACCACGTCATCCGTTCGCGCCCAAAAAAACAGCTCCCAGGGAAGACACGGTGTAAGCCAGACGTTAATATTAATAGATTCAAAAGGCTGTGGTACATAAAACAACTTCGCTGCAAAGTGCGATCGCTGCCAAGGATTTTGCAACCTATCACTCCAGCTTCAGGATGCTCATCCGCAAAAGCCACTGTCTTGGCAATGGCACCATCTAGCACAATCGTGTCCGGGTTGAGCACCAGAAGGTATCTTCCTGTTGCAAGAGTGATTGCTTGATTATTCGCCGCTGCAAAGCCTCTATTCTCGGCATTGCGAATAAGACGCACTTGGGGGTATTCGTCCTCAACCATTTGTGCTGATCCGTCTGAGGATGCATTATCAACGACGAATACTTCGAAGCGAATACCACCCACTTGTTCATAGACTGAGCGTAAACAATTGCGAAGGATTTCTTTGGTATTCCAGCTGACTATGATGACCGATACGTCCATGCTCATACGCTTTCTTTCAAGGATAATATCAGCCAACGCTTAGCCTGCCTTTTTAATTATCATCGCATGCTGCCCTATTAACTGCGCTCCATGCTCTGTTTATCAGGGCTTCTGCATAAGCAATGTTCATTTGTTATTCGCGCTTATGTATTCCTGATGCCTGTGCGTAGCCGGGGTAAGCGATAATCGGCATTGCTCCAGACAATCCGAATAGCATATAAAACACGTTCCCGGATTGACCGAATAAAGATACCGTCATCATTGCCACTAATGTCCCGGCCAATGACCCTAACAAGCACCAGATCATCCACTGATCAGCCTTATTGTGAGTGGCCAAAACAAATGCTCTTCGCAGTCGGCATAATGATACTGCTATAACAGCCAGGAAAGGCAAAAGCCCTAATAATCCAAACCGAGCCAGTATACCAATATATTGATTGGTAAGATCCCAATGCTCCCAGCCAAGGCTCTCTGGATCTCTCCCAATCAATCCGTAGCCCTCAATCCAGTGGCCCGTCATGCCACCGCCGAAGGCTTCCTCTATAAGAGCAATCCGATAGTAAGCAGTTGCCGGACTGAAAGTAAAACTGGTTGGAACTGAGTAGAAGTGCCTGTTGCTGAAGATTTCTACAAATATACATCCAGCAACCAATACTATAAGAAAAGCAGGCCAGTAACGTCTTATCGGAAACATTGCAAGCACAAGCACTGCCACTAAACCTGCAAGGATCGGTGCGCTAGAGGCAGATGATATGAGACCAATCAACATAAGTCCCAAACCTGCAGCAATAGCGAGCCAATGGCGCCTTGTATGTCCCAATAAGCCTGCACAACACGGCGCCAGCATGGCAAAGAAAAGGCCAAATAGAATGCAAACCGAGAACGTTACCTCTGCGCGATATAGGCCACTTCTGAAGTACATTCGAGGTCCTCCGGGTGACCACGCGCTATATTGATGAAGAAATCCAACCGGATTATGACCGGTGAGACTCTGATAAGCGCCCATAATAGCCAGTGGGGCTCCAATAACCAAAAAGCCTTTCAGAAGTGTCAGGAATTTCTCTCGAGAAGTTACAATCATCCGCACCGCAAAATATGGGAGCAACGAGTTAAAGGCCGTTCCACTGCGGTTTTCTACTATTTTCCAGAATGGCTCGTTCATCAAACCAGCTATAACAGTGCCAAGGAGCGCAATGATAACGAGCCGGTCGAGCCAGGCCCATTTAAATTGCTGCGCAAGTGTGGTTCGGAACAAAATATTGGCGTAGAGTGCCAGAATTACTATCCGGCTCGCAGAGAAATCAAGCGTACCTACCATCAATGTTAAATACGAAGGATACCAGGCAAGGACCGCTACATAAACAATAAGCCCCATAATTGGACGAACGGAGAACGCAGCCAAAGAGCCTATTGCGGCTATTAATAATGTTGCCGGCTCCACGGGTTTCTGCTATTCTCCTTCAGGACAAATCCTCAGTGAATGTTCTTGCTTTATGCTGCTATTAACCTACAGTTAATTTAATAGACATCTAATAATAATCTGGCTTTATGTATTGCCTCAGCAACGATCTGGCCATCGGAAATCTATTTTTCCATAGTGTGAGTGGCTCTTGCAGCCTTTTCAGCGAAATCAGCTGATAAACAAGAATCTTTGCCCTTGCTTTTTGGGATTTATTTATAAGAGCCTTTTGATATGTGAGTACATCGGTTCGTGTGGTCTCTCTAAGGTTGATAGCGCCGGACTTTTCTGCCGACCGAATATTGTCTTTTGCCTGCTCACTTCTCGCCACAATCAGCGACAGCCCTCTTCTCTCGGCAGCAAGAAGCTCTTCGCCCCACGGATCGCCGACGGATACGTCCGCACCATGAGCGAATGTGTCGAAACACAGCATACATCTGATTGATGGATTAGTTGCCACGAGGTGGCGCCAGGCATCTATGTATGGCTTTTCAAGCAACGTATTAGAACTATTCGATGCACGAAACGAGCCGGGCCAGCCGTTACCCCGATATTGAATCTTGCGTACGTCCTCCAATTTTACACCCCATCGGGTGAGGAAAGATGCTGTGTTGGTGCGGGGAGGAGTGCATGCGCAGAAGATTCCTATTGATAAGTGAACGTACTTTTTCAGCACGGGCAGACGTTGCTGCAATTTGCGCAAAGCTTGAATTTCACACGGCTTCCCAACAAACGCGTATTTTCCCGGTTTCCTAACAATTTGTTCAAGGGCCGTACAATTTGAAACCGGACTATATCTGGAACCACGCGCCGCAAGAATCCCTTTCTCATCAGTAGCAAGAAAAGACGAGTTCAAAAGCGGATCGGAATCGTTTCCGCACGCTACCACAGCTCCATCTATCTCGTGCGCAAGCAGCAGATAGATTAGAAACGCCGAAACAAATCCTCCTGAAGCTCCTCCCATCCGCACTGCATCGTCTGTGGCATGAGCGATCCAGTAGTCATAGGACTCATCTAAGTGCGAGACATGTAGTTTCTCATCTAGGTTTTCCAGCAAATGTGTGCTCGGACATACCTCGATGCATTTTCCACACTTTGCACATCTGTCAACCTGAACTTGAGGATAGTTGAAGTGCCGGCCACTGATCATTTCTATGCATGCCTGGGGACAGATAACCATGCAAGCACCACAGCCGCAGCAGATTCGCTTATTCACAATCAAACTGATATTTTGACCAGTTATCTTCATTGCTGCTTCATACAGAACTCTTGAATCTCTGTAAAAAGATTTAGCACGCGCTTCTTCACATCAGGCATGGTCCGCTCAAGATGATTCCTAATGGTGTCTCTTTCCGCATATGCTCTGTTAATGATATTGAGTATCTCTTGCTCTTCCATTTCACGAGGATCTGCTACGCAATTTCCGACCCCAACCGAATCCATAACACCCTTGAATTTCATACTGTATGCAATGGCTACTGCAGGAATGTTCTGCGAAAGTGCCGCTATACATGCGTGCATCCGTGATCCAATGAAAAAGTCACACATCCCAATTATGTATTTGATCTCGCTCTGGTTATAAGTTCCCCGAACGACTTCGATCCGGTTTCCATACCCCGGTCTAAGCGAATCATGAACCTGGACACATACGCTCTGGTCGCTTTCTATATGCTCAGGCGGATGGAAAGCGTGCGGCACAAGCAGGACAATCGTATTCGAGTTCTGCATTAGCAAAGTAATAACCTTGAGAATGAGCTCTCGATACTCAACCTTCAAGCCAAACATATTGTTGCGTGTTTTGCCGCCGTTATAGAGTAGGCCACTGATGTTAAGCCCAACGAGGGTATATTTTTTGCTGCGTATATTGAGAAGAGAAGCAATCTCATTCTTCTCTGGCTTTGCTGGCTCAAGTACAAAACCTACGTCGTAGCAAAACCTAGCCTTTCCGTTTACAGCATTCCTTTCCAGAAAGCTTACATATTCGCTCAGACCAATACGGTCTCTGGAATAGATTATACTGGCACGGTTCAGAATATATCTGGCAATAGCTTTTGCCAGGATACTTTTAAAGGGTCCGATAGTTTGCGGCAGCAAAATGAGATTCTTCCTTAGCAGAATAGCAAGCATTTTAGGAAGGCATATGTAAAAAACCCTGCGTATCCCATACATATCGGTAAAGCTGTCTCCGCCACTGATGTCTGCCACAATATTGGCGTTCACTAATGTCCTTAGGCAAGCGTTGTTCTCGATTATGCGCCTTCTGACAAATGGAATCGGTATCAGTTTCAGGATGCACGAAAGTAATAAAAGCACGACAACATTATTCTTAAGATAAAGCTTTTTAGAAAATCTCATATTCACCAGGCGTACGGTGGTTTTCTTATCGCCAATCCTCAGCTTGTATTCCTTTGGCTGATGTGCGTAGTCCAGGATTGTAATTTGGGCGTCGGCCAATTGTGCGAGGACGCATTTTATGGTAGCATGAGTAAGCGCATGTACCCCCATATTCCCCGTTTCAAATGAAACGCCCATTAGGCAAACTTGCGTTACATTTGTATTTGGTTTTCTTTTTTGCATAGCTGATCGCAGCGGCCCTTACAGGCAATATATTTATTTCCCAAACCGTCTTTGAAAATTCTATTTCAGAGTTGCTCCTTTGCGGGGGCAGTACGGTGACTTCGGAGCTGTGCTTTGCATGAGCGTTTTTGGAGGGACACTGAAAATTGTATAATTATTAGCAGAGCACAGTTGGAACTAGCTCGGGCTACCATAAGAGCGAATAGTGTATTTACAGAACAAGCGTTCTATTTTGCGTCGAGCGCGCTTTAGGCTTGCTCGCCAACCAATGTATTCATCGGGATCAATCGTAGCACGCTGAACTCTTTCCGCGTTTCTCTTTATTCCCCTTACCCATTCTTGAATAGTATAGCGGCCCGAATCTAGGGCACTAAGAGGCAAGTTCATCGCGAATTCCTTATCAGAATGAATGCCTGTATGTTCAGCCCGAGGATCATCCATATGCTCCTGATAAAGCAAGGGAAAGTACCAGCCATTAACGTAACCGGCTTTGGCAATGCGACAGCAATAGCGTGTGAAGTTTTCTCTGCGCCGTATCAGACCAATCTCTCTTGGTATATTGCCTTTCATCAAGTAGCCCGAGCCTCCGACCCAGCAGTTTTGCAGCAAACGATGGTTCCCAATGACAATAATTTTGCGAGCAGCAAGCTCCGGCTGAAAATCCTCCGGCATGAAGTGCCAGCACGCTACAACGCCAAGTTCAGGGGCATCTTGATGTGCTGCTGATAAGATCTCGAACCAACCATCAGGTACAAGACAGTCATCATCGACCTTGCCCACTAAATCAGCGGTTGATTGGTTCCAAAACCAATTTGTTGGCTCGCGAAGTTCAAGATTACGATGATGATAAATGATTCGCCTAATTCTAGGGTGAGCCTCAAATGCTTTAAGAACCTGTCGAGCAGGCTCGTCCGATGCATTATCCCATATAGTAATCGAAACATTATGTGAGGAAGTTTCACATAGTCGCCCTAATGATAGTCTGGTGTAATCCGGGCGATTATGAGTAATCATGAGGACATCTATTTTCATAGTGCTGCTTCAAGCCATTCTAGATTGCTAGTGGACTGCAATAACTGAACCTGGCCAAGAAAATACCCATTACCCTAGTACTAAAATTCAATCCTATTCCTTCCTTCTATTGGTCACCAAAGGCCCACACCCTCAAGTCAATAGCTTATTTTCTGCCTTTCTACATTGGCTATCAAACCCATCCGGATCAATCGCAATCGGGCTTCCTCCGTTCTTCAAGGATATATTCGCCGCTTCAAGCACCGAGACGACGCGCAGACCGCTTATGCCGTTGGTTCTTGGTTGCGTTCCATTACCGATGCATTCGATAAAGTGATGACATACCTTTTTGAGGGGTTCCGTCTCTTCTAGCCGTGGGCTATAAATATCACCGTACCTGTAGGAGAAGTGAAAATCACCAAAAGTTTCATAGTGCGCCGGAACTTCCACGCCCTTGTCATAGATCTTGATCTTCTCCAATGGATCAACGTCGTCATAGACCAGCATCTTCTTACTGCCCACGATTGTGATTTTCCTAATTTTGTTCGGATGCAACCAGCTACTATGAATGTAGACCCCAAGGTTGTCAGGGAAATTGAGAGCCAGTGTTGCTACGTCCTCAATGTCTGGCTTGAGGTGTGCTTTGCCTTGCCCACTAATGCTTTCCGGCTGCTGGTCAAGCAGATAGAGAACAATCGATACGTCATGGGGAGCCAGATCCCATACGACGTTGATATCGTTTTGAAACAGACCAAGATTTACTCGGACACAATCAATATAATATATTTGTCCAAGCTCTCCACTCTGGATAATTTCTTTTGTCTTGTTGACCGCAGCTGTATACTCAAAGGTATGGTCCACCATTAGCGTCCTGCCATGCTTTACGCCAAGCCGAATAAGTTCTTGACATTCCTTGACCGACGCAGTTATAGGCTTTTCAAGCAAAACATGTTTGCCGCGTTGCAGGCATTGCTGTGCCATGGGAAAGTGCATTGCAACAGGTGTTGCGATTGCCACCGCATCAATGTCGTCATTGTTGATAATGTCCTGGAAGTCGCTGGTCACTGCGACTGACGGATATAAGCGTTGTATGTATTCCAACCGATCTGGCTTTGCGTCACACGCCATGGTCATAACACACTGGGGAATAGAACAAAAATTGCGAATCAAGTTAGGTCCCCAGTAGCCACACCCCACTACTGCAACTTTAATCATTTTCTTTTCATCCTTCCTGGCAGCTCGCCATAGATTTCGAGCCAATCCCAATACGAAGTACCGTGGGAATGGTCTTCACCAAAATCTTTATATCTGACCAAAAGGAGAGATTCTTCATATATTGCACGTCTACGCGAACCATTTCGTCGAAGGTCATAGCGTTCTTGCCGTTAACTTGCCAAAGCCCAGTAATTCCTGGAACTATGTTTAGGCGTTGCTTGTGCCAATCCTGATAATCTTCCACCTCGTATTGGATGGGTGGCCTGGGACCGATTAATGACATTTCTCCTCGCAACACGTTTATCAATTGCGGTAATTCATCAATGCACCATGCACGAAGCAATCGCCCTAATTTTGTAACCCGCGGGTCGTTACGAATCTTTGTCATCGGCTTATCGGATCCGCTACCATTGCCGTTGCATATCAGTTCCTTAAGATATTTTCGATGGATTGATTCGTCAGCGTAGGTTCGCATTGAGCGAAATTTCAGGAATTGGAAGTGTTTACCCAGGTAGCCGACTCGTTCTTGCCTGAAAAAAATCGGCCCTCGGGAAGTCATTTTGATCAATAGCGCAACTAAGAACATGATGGGAGAAAGTATGACCAGTCCTAACGAAGCTCCTACTATGTCTACCGTGCGCTTCCATGTGGGAAGATGGTATGCGAGTAGCTGAAACAGTTTTCCCGGGTGAACGATTTGAACCTCATTGGGAAGTTGTTCTGTATTAAGAGAAGTTGTAAACGAGCAACTCTCTATATTATAGGGTGCCTTTGTTTGGCGGGATGTTTGAGAGTCGGCGCCCCGTGTCTCTGAGTGCACAGGTCGGTTTTCGTTACTTTGGGCCCGATTTACATCAAGACGGGAATCATCTCGGTCGGAAGAATTATGGTCGCCAGGGTACCAATATATTTTGCAAACAAGCCACATCGAATCTCCGTCTTCACTGTGTACCTTCAATAAATGCCTTTTAAAAGACGCTTCAACTTTTTCAACAACTTGGAGCGCACCTTTTCGGAGCGTATCTGGCAAAATAATTCCAACCCATTCTTTGCCATCTTCACAATACCAGCCCCGCGTATCGCTGGCCCTAGTGCATTCTTGTATCAGTTTAGCCAGATAAGCTAAGCCCCGGATACAGTCGTTTCTTTTCTCCGACGTGCAGCGCACATCAAACACAAGAAGCACGAAGGGCGAGTTGCTCCGTTCAGCACGCAGCTTCTCCCTCTTCAGCTGCTCATTAAAGGCCTCAGCACTCCAGAGATCCGGAATCTCAGAGCGGATGCTTGTGCGCCTTCCTGAGCCAGATATTAGCCAACGGAGAATTCTCGATGGCACGCGTCTTCTTCCTTTCACTGAAAGTTTTTGTTTCGAATCTTTGCGATCAAAGATGTTTATACAGCACCTTGGGAATATGGTAGCGCTTCTTATTCAGAACGACTCCGAGTATTTTAGCACCGGAACTCATAATTGCCCTTTGCGCGCGTTGTACAACTTCACGCCGAGTACGTTCAGCTTCTAGCACCAAAACAGTGGCATCTGCTTTTGTCGCCAATACTAGCGAGCCGGCAGAGTCAATCACTGGCGGACAGTCAAGAATTACCATGTCGTAGTTTCTTTTGGCCTCCCGCAAAAAATTGCTAAACTCGCCACCGCCGAAAACACGCCAGGGCTTCAACGTCTCCTTCCCTGCAAAAAGGACATCAAGTCTCTGGCCAATGCGATGTACTGGCCATGGAAGGTCAGACTCTGTTGTAAGCGCCTCAACCAATCCTGGAGCTCGCTGTGCTTGTAAAAGTGTGTGCAACCAGGGGTCCTTAATATTGCAATCAACCAGTAGAACAAATCGTTCGCGATCCTCAGCAATGGTTAGAGCAAAACTTGTTGCTACCGTTGTGACCCCCTCGCCTGCATGGCAGCTGGTGAATGCCAGGACAGATGGCACGTAGGCCCTGCCATCCATGGAAGCCATGACTGCATGCTTTAGCGCGCCGCACTGTTCTTCCATTCGGTTGGGGATCTTCCAGCTGATAACGATTCCCTCCCCTATCTTGTTGGTAATCATTTTGTTATTCATGAGACAATAACCTCTCGTTTCTCCCGGGCTGGCCTGTAGCTAATAATAACTCCCGTTTCCTCACCTTCGGGATAGTGGCCAGAATGGGCAGTCCCAAACGACGTTCAACTTCTTCATTCGTTTTAAAGGAATGATCAAAATACTCTATAACAAAGGCAAAACCTATACTTCCGAAAAATGCGATGAATAATCCGATAGCAATCATGCGCGTTTTCCTTGGCTTAACCGGTGCCACCGGCAGAGTAGCGGGCTGTAAGATTTTAACATTGGAAACATGTGCACTGTCCAGAGCGGCCGAGATTTCAGTAGCCTGCAGATTATCACGGTACTTCAGGTATTCCTGTTCGCTCAGGCTGATATTACGCTTCATCCTTGCAATCTCTCCTTCAAGTGGTGAAAGTTCGTTGAGGGCCTTTTCTCGTTTTGCCAGCTCCTCAGCCAAGGATTTCTTCCTCGCCCGGAGTGATGCCAGATGGGCTTGCTCGCTTTTCATTGTGCTTTCAAGCGCCGCCTTATCCGTATCAATCCCTGTTGTAAGTGCTCCAGATTTCTTTTCCTTCTCCGTTGCGATTAATGATCGTGTAACTTCGATTTGTTGTCTGATATCGCGCATCTCCTTTGAATCTTCCGGATATTTTGGAGAAATCTCCGCTTGCTTGAACATTAGCTCAAGTAACCTTGAATTCAGTATTCTTGTCAGCTCGCCAGGAACCGCTGTTGAAGCTTCAGCATTCTGTTCTGCAGGCTTTTTCAACTCATCCTTTAATGAGGAGATCATGGCAAGCGATCCACTGATTTCCGCGTTCATATCATAGAGGCGAGCCTGTAAATCATCCACCTGAGCCAGCAGTCCGTGTTTTTGCTCTTCAATGTTGATTATGCCATGCGTTTTACAGAATTCTTTGAATTCATCTTGACGACGTAAGAGCTGAGCTGCAAGATCACCGCTGCGTTCGCTAAAGAACTGGGAGGAAACTTCTAATCGAAACACAGCAATATGGCGTTGTATATAGATACGCAAAACTGTGTCAAGTACACGTTGCGCGAGATGGGGATCCGTTGCGGTAAAACTTACTGAAATAATGCTTCCCCTATTTTTCGCATTGAGATTATTCATCACCCTGTTGATAACTCTCTCGCGGGGTGGAATTTCATAAGGAGTTTCCAGCTCAGCAATTTGCGTGCGAGGAAGTTTTGCAGGCTGTCCCTTTGCGTTCCCGAGGAAGGCCTCTTCCCCAATTTGATCAACTGTCTGCGCAGCAACGATACGGCTTTTCAGAATTGTAATTTCAGATTCCATCTGATCCTGGTTGCTGGTAGTACTTCGCCCCTCTCCGCTGCGAATCACCGGATCATCAGAAAGCATTTCGCGTCCCATCCGAACCATTATCTTCGCTTGCGATTCATAAGTCTTTGATGTACGAGAAGCCATGAATGCTGCAGCACCCACTACAAGGACAAAGCAGAGCACGATTTTCCATTTTTGCCGAAATAGGATGCGAAAGAAGTCACGTCGCGACTGTTCGGGAATTTCTGAGACATCCCGTAAATAGGGATTCCCATGCATTGGCACGTTTGATTTTAATTCCATCGGCTCCATTCTGCCACCTCTTGCTAAACTAAGCGTTTTTGCTTGCTCTATGGAATAATTGGTATCCGAGGAATCATCCTATTGATGTACTGATTAACCCACTGGTTAATCTTGTTAATTCTGGTGCGCGGCACGTAAACAATATCCATAGGCCTAAGGTAAAACGAATCGCTCTCCTTGCCTTTAACCACGTCTCGCAGGTCGAAGCCCGCTCCGTACCACTTTCCTTCGTCCTGGCGCATTACGATAACATTCGATAATTTCGCACTCTCTTTGATAAATCCACCAGCCTGTATAATAGCCTGGAGCAATGTAATGTTACCGTTTAGGGGGAGTGCTCCGGGCGTGCCCACCTCCCCACCAACAAAAATTTGCTGGCTGGCAAGTGTGCGCACTATCACGCTGACAGCAGGTTCCTTAATGTATGGCGTATATAGCCTTTCAAGCTCGAGTCTGAGTTCGTCTGGAGTGAGCCCCTTTACCTCGACGTCATCAACCATCTGGAGAGTAATTTTCCCATCTGGCCGAATGGTCAGGCTCTCGTTCAGATCCGGCGTATAATAGAACTTGATTTCAATCTCGTCTCCTGGCGCAAGTCGCACCTCTTGTGGGATAGTCACACTTCTTATACTGGTATCCAGAGGCATGGTTGGCAAACTCAATGTGGCAGCACATGCAACAAGGAGTAAGAGGCACGGAGCACTGGCAATCAGGGCAACCGTGCGAAAAACTCTTGAGATGTTTTTCATAAAACCCTCCAGCGATTTTGCCTTTGGTAAAACCACAACCAAATCAACTTACATAGTGTCTGCAGATAACTTTGTGTCTACTCGTCAGTGCGGTAAAGAAACATCTGGTTAAGCACCAACAATTCAATAGGCTACTGTGTTAAGAAACGGATCTGGGCATCAAGAGAGTATAGTCAGAAAAGATATTCAGCGGGAAGAGTAACGTCAGAGGCGCAACAGCCGTCATCTACAAGTGGATCCCGAATTTGGTACATAATTATGTTGTTGGCTCTAGTCCAAAAATGTAATCTATCACCTGCTTTCTTTGATGTGGGTTTATTGACCTGAACCAGCACCCGAGAAGAAAAGAAGATTCTTGATCTTTCTTAACCTCCCGAACCCATCTTATTTGCCCAATTACTTTGACTTTCTTTGCAGGGGGAGGCAAATTGAACTTAATATCAAGGAAGCGATCGGTCTGGAGAGGCTCGTTTTGTTCTATCAAGAAGCCACCGCCACTCACATTGACGGTAACTGTGTCGATTTTTTCCTTCCCAGGACGCTTTGGGCTTTCACGAAGTGCATAGACTATCGGGATGGCGGCTTTTGCCCGCGTAAAATGCCTCCGTTCTATTCCAGCTGCGCTCGGAGGCATAGCTTGACGATTGCGCCGGAATTCCCTGAGCCGATGTATATCCTCATCTCTGAAAATTCGCCAGCCACGGTGATCACGTGCAACGTCTTTTACTTTACCATATTTAAACCAAGCGAACAATGTTGATTTACTAACGCCAATTCTCTTGGCTGCTTCTAAGGTTGAATAAGTTTTCATCTCTCCCCTGACCCGCCAGTTGATTTCATAGGATGGTACTTCACATAAGATAGATGAATGCCCATACCTCTCCGGCACCCCTGATTCTTGATATGCACCGAGCAGGCTGCCTACCAGGTCAGAAGGGGATCGTTCAGTTTGAATGTTCTTCGGTAGCTGGGGTAGTGACCATCGCAAGGGCGCACGTTTTACTATACCAAGTCTATTACATGATATAGCAAGTATTGTTTGCGGTATCATAGGCAATTTCGCCGTGTCAAGAAAAAAATGCAATGTTCGACTTTCTTTATACTCTCTCATTTCACGAATGAGAGGTACACAAATTCTTTCCAATATATCAAATATAGCTACCAAACGCTGCTTCATTAAAATACACTTTTTCAACACGTGAGCACGATCAACTATCTGCTTCACCTTTTCGGTAACTTCTTTTATACCAGCACTTAAGTGTTTGCTAAACATCTTTCCGGAAAATACCTCATATTTTGCAAAAACAGATGAGAAACCGTGGGCTCCGACCCATCATCGGCTCTACATGAGCCGCTTGTTTTCACTCATTGCTGCCCTCGATCACTGAAAACCCCAGCTTTTAGGTGTGCCAAGGGGAGGATACGTCAGTAAACCCACGGCTCCTCATAATGCAATTTGGACTCCTGCCGAGTTAATCTTATGGCACTACTGTCACAGTTATCCCATTTGTGTCATCAGACCACGGCAAGCAATCGCGGGTGCCTTCCATATGCGCGCCTTCGTTCAAATAGTAGCATCCAGGTGAAGTGAACCGATAGAACTTACCAGATGGACTGAGTCTCGTTGCAACATGCAGGTATAGTCGAGCTCTCTCAGAGAGGGGGCCATTGATGGTCCACGTAATTTTAGTCGCGGATTTGCCAGACTTGCCGGCAAGCTCAATGGCCACAACTCCACAATCGGCCGTATAATCAAGTACATCCAATTCAGCAGGGATAACGTCTCTTATCACTATGTCGCTAAGGCCAGACCCAGAGATATTAATTAACAAGGTCCACTCGTTGTACTCCTTGACATCAACCACCCTGGGGCCCCAGAAGACTTTGAGAAAACAGTATGGGGTACAACTAGCCCATATGGCGCCGGCTCCAATTGCCACGATCATAACCGCAACAACGGCGAACAGCAGAAAGCGGTGTCGCTTTAGCAACTTAAGTCACCTCCTTTCCGTTTGACATGGCATTGTCTATCACAAAACCAAGTTAATGATCTGCGCTTAAAACAGATCAAGAAATACATTGTTTTCATTCCTGCGAGCTCTTGGAATGCGTTATAGGAAGTTTCTCAGGATGTCTTTGAGCGGGAGCTAGAGCTGGAACAGGAAAGGATGCACAGTGAGTTAGAATATAAACACGAACAATGAATATACGAAATATATTTGCTTTTTTTCGTGTATATTAATTTTATTCTAGCAAGAGCAAAATGAACATTCAAGCATAATATTACGTCTTTTTAAATTCATATATGCCCTTTATTATGAGAATTTCTTATAACACCGGTTACAACTGGGACGGAAATAGGTACAAAAAAATGGGCGCACGTACTCAATATCATAATTCAAGTATACTAATTATACTTGTAATTAATATCGCCTTTATGTCAAGGGCAAAATGCATTTTATGCAATTAATTTGACCGAGACTCCTATTTTATCCTAAATAACCTGCTGCAAAATAGTTCATATACAGTGAGTTCTTCATGATAGAGTCACGGCTTGACATGCCGGCATTTGTCGACGTGATAGTTTGAAATATTGTCTGCGGTAAGCTCGGAGCTTCTATGTTATTGCCAAATTTGAGCTTGACGACCCCTAAGTCTCAGGGCACCATCTGGCCATAATACAAAGCCCATCTTCCTTCAATAGGGCAGATCCAGAATAAGATGGCATGTTTCATTCTGGTTTCTGCAAGGAAGAGTCCTCATCCGGCTGGCACAGGAGTGGCGTTAGGCCGCATGCAGGAGATGTTTTCTTTGAAAGAGTAATTGAAGTTCTGCAAACCATCAAGAAAGGAGCCTAGAGTCTGTGATCATGAACGAACAGATCAAAGAGCAAAAAGGTGAACGTTTGGTTTCGCTGGACGCCTTTCGGGGCATTACAATTGCGATGATGATTCTGGTGAACAATCCAGGCAGCTGGAGCCACGTTTACTCCCCCCTGCTTCATGCCAAATGGGATGGATGGACTATGACGGATACGATCTTCCCGTTTTTTATGTTTATCGTGGGAGTTGCGATGACGTTCTCGTTTGCCAAGCGCCTGGAGCGAGGTGACACTCGCGGTCAGCTCTTTGCCAAGGTGGTAAAGCGAAGTGTAATTCTTTTTCTGCTGGGTCTTATTCTCGCCGGGTTTCCCAAATTCAATCTTGGGACCATACGCATCCCTGGTGTGCTGCAGCGGATCGCTGTCTGCTATTTCTTCGCGGCTCTAATTGTTATGTATACTGGCTGGAAAGGGCGTGCGTTCTGGGCATTTGCGCTAATCGTTATCTATTGGGCAATCGTGAAGCTCATTCACGCCCCTATTGGTTACGAAGCGTCGGTGACAGGACAGGAAGGACTTCTCCATGACTATATTGATACGAAGGTTCTAAGCGGGCATCTGTACAGAGAAAGGCCTGATCCAGAAGGAATATTAAGTACGATTCCTGCGATCTCGACAACGCTACTCGGGGTACTGATAGGCAACTGGCTTCATTCTGCGCGAAGCAAGATGGAGAAGTTGGTTGGTCTTTTTATCATGGCAAACGTGGGAATCGTGGTCGGAGTGATCATGCATATCTGGTTTCCAATTAACAAGAAAATCTGGACCAGTTCTTACGTTGTCTTCATGGCGGGCATGGCGCTGCATTTCCTGGCGATGTGTTACTGGCTGATAGACATAAAGGGTTACAAGCGATGGGCAACGCCTTTTGTCATTTATGGAACAAACGCTATTGCAGTCTTTTTCGCATCAGGAATCGTAGGCAGATTAATAGGCAGGTATATAACGGTACCCATGGCGGATGGAGAGCTGGCGCTAAAGCCCTGGATTTACCAAAATATCTTTGTCCCCTGGTCAGGCGACCTGAAGATGGCATCGCTCTTGTTTGCCATCAGCTATATTGTGTTTTGGCTCCTGGTCTTGATACCTCTTTACAAGAAGAAAATTTACATCAGGGTTTGACGGCGCATAATCCGTATAAGTCCAATAACTGGATGGAAGATATTCAGAGTTTCTTCATTAAGACTTTGCTCAGAGAAGGCATCACCAGATCATAGAGTGCTGAAGTAGCGAAGGGCCTAGTAAGACGAAGTGCTTGGGACGGTTAAGATCGGTAATCTTACGGTCAGCCGGTTCATTCTGGGTGGGAATCCTTTCAGCGGCTTTTCTCATCAGAGGCCTGAGATTGACCTGGAAATGAAACGCTACTATACGGCTGAACGTATTAAGGAGATTTTTCGTCAATCTGAGGCGCTCGGCATAAATACGCACATTGGGCGGGCTGACCATCATGTTATGCGTGTGCTGCTTGAATACTGGGATGAAGGGGGCGCGGTCCAGTGGATTGCTCAGACGTGCCCGGAGATTGGCACAACGGAGCGCGGAATTCAAAATGCAATTTCCGGCGGAGCAAAGGCGTGTTTTATTCACGGTGGAGTGATGGATTTTCTTCTGGCGCACAAACGGCTCAACGAGGTGCCACCGGCAATTACAAAGATCAGGGAGGCGGGGATGCCTGCGTGTATCGCTGGGCACAATCCGAAGGTATTTGAGTGGGCGGAACAGCATCTCGATGTGGATTTTTACCTGTGCTCATATTACAATTCTGCGCATCGAGATAAGCAGGCAGAACATGTATCGGGTAGGTCGGAATGGTTCCATGCCGCAGATCGCGATGCTATGGTCAAGGTCATTCAGGAGCTCTCTCGGCCAGTGATTCATTACAAGGTGCTGGCGGCGGGGCGCAATGATCCAGAGGAAGCCTTCACCTTCGTGGCGAAGCATCTACGTCCTCAAGATGCAGTCTGCGTAGGAATCTATACAAAAGGTCATCCGACCATGCTTGAGGAGGATGTGGCATTGCTGGAGGCATGCCTGCGACGTGTGGTATGTTAGCCGGGCCAATTATCTGGAAGCTTAATAGCCGCATCATTTCAGCCCACCTTCCTCGGAAGAACATCGTCCTTTTTCAAAATTTAGAAACCGTAACAAGATTGCATGCTATTGCATATAGAAAATCTCATGCCTGTCGGGCATGGCGCTGGGATGACAGATACATCGGAGGCGGACATTGAAGCCACAACTTTCACCCAACGTGCTCAAGCTGCTCAGGCAGTGTATGCGCGTAAAGGGCACAAGCGTACCTGTTTGCAAGATTCTTGACGTGCTGGCTTCGGAGGATGGGGATGTTAGTAAAGTGGCGAATTTTTTCCGTGAAGTGAAGGAACGGCCGCTGCGCGAAGCATTTCACAGCTGTGCGCAACTTTTACGCGCACTTGAGCCATATCTCCGAAGGCAATTGCCGGAACATGCTGCATCGCTTCCCGGCGAAGAGAAGTCTCCCAAACAGCTGGCGACTGCTGAGAAGGTGAAGCTCTTCATTGATGGTTGTTCAAAGGGAAATCCGGGGCCCGCGGGAATTGGGCTGGTATTCACGGACCTCGAGGGGCGGATAATTGAGGAAGATAAGAAATTCATTGGCAGGCAGACAAATAACTATGCGGAGTATGCAAGCCTGGTGGAAGGACTTAAAAAAGCGCTTGACAGTGGTGTGAAACAGGTCTTTGTTTTCACTGACAGCGAGTTATTAGCCAAGCAGATGCTTGGGGAGTATAAAATTCGTAACAAAGCACTGTTTGCGTTGCAGCGTGAGGCCAGAGGATTGATTAGGCATTTGGAAAAATTTACTATAAGCTATATCGCACGCAAGCAGAACAAGCGGGCTGATAGGCTGGCATCCGCGGCTGCAATCAAAGCGCCAGACACGCAGTCTGAGTCTTAATGTATATTGCCTAAACAAGAAGCAATTCAGGGACTGAAGCAATGTTGGATTTGAAGTTCATCCGTGAGAATCGGGAATTGGTCAAGGCCGGAGCTCAAAAGAAGCAGGTGACTGTTGACCTAGACCAGATTCTCTCACTAGACGCTCGGCGTCGGCAACTTGTGAGCGAGAGCGACTCGTTGAAGCAGCGCCGTAACGAGGCCTCCAGAGAGATCGGGCAGCGCATGAAAGCAGGTGAGGATCCTGCTGCGCTGCGAGAGGAGGTGCGTGCGGTTGGTGACAAGATTAAGAGCTACGATGACGAGCTGCGGCAAATTGACAATGACTTGCAGAGTCTGCTTCTGACTGTGCCCAATCTCCCCCACCCTAGCGCCCCGGCGGGTACAAGCGAAGCAGATAATCGCTTCGTGCGCGAGTGGGGCGTTAAGCCAAAGTTAGACTTTACTGTTCGCCCGCACTGGGAGGTTGGCGAGATGCTGGGCATTCTGGATTTCCAGCGCGCCACAAAAATATCCGGATCGAATTTCATTATGTTCAAAGGCATGGGGGCACGGCTCGAGCGTGCACTAATCAACTTTATGCTCGATTTGCATATAGACAAGCATGGCTATACCGAGATTTGGCCTCCATTTATGGTTAACCGCAAGAGTATGACTGGGACTGGGCAGCTGCCCAAACTCGAGGGTGATATGTATCTGGTTGAGCAGGAGGACTTGTTTCTCAATCCCACTGCTGAAGTACCGGTCACCAATCTCCATCAAGATGAGATTCTGAACGGCTTTGATCTTCCGCTCTATTACGTGGCCTACACGGCATGTTTCCGGCGCGAAGCAGGGTCGTATGGCAAAGAGTCGCGTGGACTCACGCGGATTCACCAGTTCGATAAGGTGGAAATGGTAAAGTTTGTGATGCCAGAAAGTTCGTACGAGGAGCTGGAAAGCTTGCTGGCAAACGCGGAAGATGTTTTGCAGCGCTTAGGGATTCCGTATCGAATTATGGAGCTCTGTAGTGCTGATCTTTCTTTTGCAGCGTCGAAGTGTTATGATATTGAAGTATGGGCGCCGGGAATGAATAAGTATCTGGAGGTTTCATCGTGCAGTAATTTTGAAGATTTTCAGGCGCGTCGAGCAGGTATTCGATTTCGCCGGCAAGCGAGTGCCAAGCCGGAATATGTTCACACGCTCAACGCGTCGGGTGTGGCATTGCCGCGTACAGTGATCGCCCTGCTGGAGAACTTTCAGCAGGCTGATGGCTCGGTTCGCGTGCCAGAGGCCCTGCGCCAGTATCTGCACGCCGACGTTATCTCTCCCCCGTAGATTCACGCCTGTCCCCACATGATGCATGCTCAGGCCCGGGCAAAAGTCAAGACGCATACCCTGCTAGCTCCACCCTCTTTGAGCACCCGGCTTGCCTCATTAACTGTATTGCCGGTCGTGTAGACATCGTCTATGAGCAGTAAAGTTTTGCCAAAGATTGGCTCTGGAGTGCGCAGGGCGAATGCGCCAGCCACATTTTGGCGGCGCATCTCCGGGGGCAACTGGGTCTGTTGCCTCGTGCTCTTGATCCGAACCAAGACTTCTGGAATCAAGGGAATGTGGGCCAGGCGCGCCATTTCTTCTGCAATTAGTTCGGCCTGATTGAAGCCGCGTTTCCTTTCTCGTGCAGGGTGTAGCGGCACCGGGATAATAGCGTCGAAGATCTCATCACCCAGCTCGCGCTTCAGGTAGAGAAACATGGGCCGGCCAAGAACAGGAGCTACCTCTGGCCTTGTCTTGTATTTCAATGTATGAATCGCCTCACGAGCGGCTCCGCGATACAGGAGCACGGCGCGGGCCAGGTCAAAGAACACGGGTTTCTCCGGACAGGCCTTGCAATGTTTCTGCTTCGCTTTAACTCCTCCTGCGCCGCATCGAGGACACCATGGCTTTGGCACCTGCATAAAGCTCTGGCGGCAGCTGTCGCAAACTACCTCCTCGTCTTCTCCGAGACGCTCACCGCACGCAGCGCATAATGGCGGGAAGAAGAAGTCAATGAATCCCTGAAACAGCCCTGTACAAGTCCGTAACATTCTCGGTTTTTCCTTCAGTGCAATGAGTAGGGGCAGAGCAGTTGTGCGCATGATGGAGCTCACACGGCTTCGTGCGTGCTCTATCGGCTAGCCCGCTAAAACATGCCAGATCTGCACTGAGAGCTATTGCTTAGTATACGTGTCCTAACGGGTGACGAAATTCAAGCAAATTTCGCGTTTTTGGTTACATGTTGCGAATTCAGTCGCAGTGGCATAATCTCCTTGTATTTTGGCTTGAGGTACGGTAGAAGACAACGCAGAATTCTTCTCCGATATAAGGCATCAGCATGTTTGATCGACAATGAGGACGTATTCATGACTGAGCTGGCGACTCCACTTCTTAGACAATATAATCAGATCAAGGCCGAATACCCCGCCTATATTCTGATGTTTCGCCTGGGTGATTTTTACGAAATGTTCAATGAGGACGCGAAGATAGCGTCCCAGGTGCTCAACATTGCGCTGACGCGGAAAAGCCTTGGCAAGAATCGGGCAATTCCACTGGCTGGTGTTCCTTACCACAGCATTGATGGCTATTTGGCGAAACTGATCAAAGCGGGCTACAAAGTGGCGATCTGCGAGCAGGTCGAGGATCCCAAGCGGGCCAAGGGCATTGTCAAGCGTGAGGTAATCCGCGTTGTAACGCCGGGCACGGTGGTGGAAGAGTCTATCCTGGAGGAGAAGACGAATAATTTTCTCCTTGCCCTATACCAGAGTAAGAAGCGCTGGGGCATGGCGGTAGTGGATCTCTCGACTGGAGATTTTGGAATCACGGAATTTTCGGGACAGCGCGCGCAGGATGAGTTGTTTTCTGAGATTTGCCGTTTGCATCCCGCTGAGTTGCTGGTTCCAGAAAAATTCGAGTCCATTGCATTTCAGTATATTGACTCCTCGCTCCGAATAACCATCACGAAGCTATCGGATGACTACTTTCGCTATGTCTCAAGCCGGGCACTTGTGCTTGAGCAGCTGGAGGTTCAGGGCCTGGAAGGATTTGGCGCGGATCAGTATGAGCCTGCGATTTCCGCTGCGGGTGCCATCATTAGTTACCTGCGCGAGACACAGAAAACCGCGGTCGGCCACATTAATTCCCTGAAGGTCTATTCAACTTCTGATTTTATGATTCTTGACCATACCACCCAGCGAAGCCTCGAGCTGGTGCGCAACCTGCAAAGCGCTGGTACAGAGGGAACACTGCTCAGTATTCTGGATTATACATTAACAGCAATGGGTGGGCGTTTGCTGAGGCAGTGGATTTTGCGACCGTTGAAAAACAAGATGGAAATCGAGGAGCGGTTGGATGCCATTGAAGAATTGTACGTCAACAGTTCACGCCATCGTGCTCTGGTTGAACAATTAAAGGGTATTTATGATCTAGAGCGCATTATCAGTCGCGTTGGCTGCCGTACGGCGAATGCTCGGGACCTGCAATCGCTGAAGCAGTCGCTCGAGCGCATCCCCACACTGCTAGCGCTGCTTCAAGAGTGCGTCAGTCCTCTTTTCACACGCCTGCTGGAGGAGATTGATCCTTTGCCGGACTTACGAGACCACCTGGCGCGCGCCCTTGTTGATAACCCTCCCCTATCACTCCGTGAAGGTGGACTGATAAAGGATCACTACGACTCGGATCTTGATGAGCTTCGCGCCATTACGCGCGATAGCAAGGGTTGGATCAATCGGTTGCGCAAGACGGAAATTGCACGAACCGGAATTCAGAATTTAAAAATCGGCTTCAACAAGGTTTTTGGCTATTACATTGAAATCACCAAGGCGAATCTCAGGAATCTGCCAGAGCTGCCGCCAGAGTATATTCGCAAGCAAACCCTCGTGAATGCAGAGCGCTTTATTACGCCAGATTTAAAGGAAAAGGAAGACATCATCCTCAATGCTGAAGAAAAAATCAACGACCGCGAGTATCAACTGTTTGAGGAGCTGCGTGACGAGGTTGCGCGACACACACGGCAGATTCAGCAGATTGGCCGGATCGTGGCGATCCTCGATTGCGTTCATTCCCTGACGCAGGCGGCTATTACGGGCAACTATACGAAACCGCAGATTAACGAATCGGATGAAATCCATATTACGGAAGGCCGGCACCCGGTACTGGAGGCGATGCAGCTGGATCAGCCGTTTGTGCCGAACGATGCACGTCTCGATAATCGCGAGCATCAAATTCTGCTGATCACAGGCCCGAATATGGCCGGGAAGTCAACCTATATTCGCCAGGTTGCCTTGATTACATTAATGGCGCATATAGGTTCGTTTGTTCCTGCGAAATCAGCATCAATTTGCCTGGTTGATCGTATCTTTACCCGCGTTGGCGCGATGGACTATCTGATTAAAGGCCAGAGCACGTTTCTGGTTGAAATGAACGAAACCGCAAACATTTTGAACAATACCACTAGCAAAAGTCTGGTGATCCTCGATGAGATCGGTCGAGGAACAAGCACATACGATGGTCTGAGCATTGCCTGGGCGGTGATTGAATATTTACACGAAGCCAGCGGCTGCATGCCGAAGACTCTGTTTGCGACGCATTATCACGAGCTGACGGATCTTGAGAAAGCATTGCCGCGTGTGAAAAACTATAACGTTGCGGTGCTGGAGGAAAAAGACCGCATCGTGTTTCTTTATAAGATTGTTCCGGGTGGTACGGATCGCTCCTACGGTATTTACGCGGCCACGCTGGCTGGCGTTCCCATGGAGGCTATTCATCGCGCAAAAGAACTTCTTATTAATCTTGAGTGCGGAAAAGCCATTACTGTGAAGACAGGGAGTAAGGGCAAGCCTGGTGCGGCGTCAAAGGACCCAATGGTACAACTCTCACTTTTTGAAGGCCTCACCCATCCGGTACTGGAGCGCTTGCGCCGAATGGACATTAACACTATTACCCCGCTTGAAGCTGTAAAGATTCTGGATGATTTAATCAAGCAGAGCAAGTAGATGTTTTCCCCCAAATGCATACGCGGCAACGAAACATTAAGCTTTTGATCGAATACGATGGCACGCGCTATAGCGGGTGGCAGCGCCAGAAGAATGCGCCGTCAATACAGGCGGAGATCGAGGCAGCCCTGGGCAAGGTTGTTCAGGAGCGGGTAACCCTCTACGGTGCCGGTCGTACGGATGCTGGCGTGCACGCATTGGGTCAGGTGGGGAATTTCAAGACTGCGAGCCGTCTGGCGCCTCAATCAATCCAGAAGGGATGTAACAGCATCGTGCCAGCGGATATTCGGATTCTGGAGGCATGTGAAGTTCCAGTGGGATTTCATGCGCGCCATGATGCGATCCTGCGGTGCTATAGCTACCAGATAATGAATCGCCCTGAAGGGCCTGCGTTGCTACGCCACTATTACGCTCATGTTCCTTATCGCCTAGACATAGAGAGGATGGAAGAAGCCGCTCGGATATTGCGTGGTCGCCATAATTTCGCCGCATTTCGCGGTCAGCAGTGCACGGCGCGGCGCACCGTGCTGACCCTGGAAAAGTTTGAAATTCAGCGGCAGGAGAGCATCATTCACGTTGACCTGGCGTGTCGCTCGTTTTTGTACAATATGGCACGAATTATCGTTGGAACTCTCATTGCTGTTGGGCGAAACAAAATCTCCCTTGATGCGGTAAAGCGGATGCTGGACACGCAGAAGCGCCACCGGTTGGTCTCGACGGTTCCGCCCAACGGGCTGATCCTGATGGGCGTTGACTATCCGCCGGAAAAAGTTCTCTTTCAGCCGAGTCGTGCACATGGCACAGGCTAAAGAAAACGCTACAAATCATCTTATCGCACTTCAGCGAAACAGAAGACCGGAGTGAATGTGCTTGTGGCTATTTCGTTAATCGCTGCAAATCCACCCGTGGTTTTTCATTCCAGGACTTAGGTGAATGAGCATGGCATTTGAAACGTCAAGACGACTGAAGCAGTTGCCGCCGTATCTTTTCGTTGAGCTGGATCGCCTCAAGGAACAGGCAATTGCGCGAGGCGAGGATGTGATCAATCTGGGTATCGGGGATCCAGACCTGCCGACTCCGGAGCCAATTGTTGAGGCGCTGAAGCGGGCTGCGGAGAATCCGTTCAATCATCGCTACCCGATTGGCAGAGGATTCAAGGCCTTTAGGGAGAAGGTGGCGGAGTATTATGGCCGGCGATTTAACGTCGCGCTGGACTCCGATAAAGAAATCCTTGCGCTTATTGGATCGAAGGAGGGTATCGGTCACATTCCGCTAGCCTTCGTAAATCCGGGCGAGCTAGTTCTTGTTCCGGATCCATGCTACCCGCCGTATGTCTCCGGCACTCTGCTAGCTGGAGGCGAGCCGTTCAGGCTGACTCTTTCTGAAGAGCACGGCTTTCTGCCGCAGCTGGACAAACTGGAGCGTTCGGTACTGGAGCGTGCGAAGCTGCTTTTTTTCAACTACCCAAACAATCCAACGACCGCAGTGGCAGACGCGGCGTTCTTTGAGCAAGTGGTTTTCTATGCAAAGAAGTACGGATTCATTGCCTGCCATGATGCGGCGTACATTGATATTGCGTTCGACGGCTATCGGCCACCGAGCTTTCTTCAAACGCCAGGAGCGCGGGATGTGGGCATCGAGTTTTATTCGCTCTCCAAGACATTTAACATGACAGGATGGCGAATTGCAGCAGCATGTGGAAATGCGGAGGTCATCAGTGGGCTGGCCCGCGTGAAATCGCATCTTGATTCAGGCATTTTTGGTGCGATTCAGGAAGCGGGGATCGCGGCTTTTAACCTGTATGAACAAGTTGTGCCGCAAAGTGTGCGAATTTATCAGGAACGTCGCGATGTGCTGGTTGCAGGACTACGCCAGCAGGGCTGGGAGCTCCAAACTCCGCGCGCGACATTTTACTGCTGGCTGAGGACGAAACCCGGCATTACGTCAGCAGTGATGACGAAGAAGCTGGTGACCCGGGCGGCAATCGTCGCGACACCAGGGCATGGCCTTGGTGATGCTGGCGAAGGATACGTACGGCTGGCCCTGACAGTTCCAGCCGAGCGCCTTAAAATTATGATTGAACGTCTAAAAGGTATTCGCTGGGACGAGGACGATGCGTGATCGAGGTTAAACAGTGAAGAGGCGATTTGAAAAGACTGCGTATGTGCAACTTGCTGTAATTGTAGCGCTGGCACTGCTAATTTATGGCGGCAGCATGAAGAATAAATTTGTCTACGATGACTATGCTTATATTGTCCACAATGAGCAGCTTCGATCATGGCGCAATCTGCCTGCTCTTTTTACATCTTCCTTTCCACCGGGCGCAAGGGAGCAGGGATTATATCGCCCAATCCTTTCGCTCTCATTTCTGCTGGAATATCAGGTCGCGGATGTTCAGCCTGGCCTTTATCACAAGACCAATCTTATCCTGTACCTGATCTGCTGTTGTCTGGTTTATCTTCTTTGTTTGGTGTTGACGCAGGAGAAGACGTTGAGTTTTGTTGCTGCGCTTCTTTTTGCAGCTCATCCGGTGCATGCCGAGAACGTCAACTGGGCTGTAGGACGGGCAGGAATACTATCGGCATTGTTTCTGCTTTGTGCGCTGATTCTGTATCGCTGGGCGATAGAGCGCGAGCAGAAGCGCGGCCTGCTGATCGGAGGGATGCTGGCAGCGTATCTCCTTGCCGTGGGGTCGTACGAAAACGCGCTTGTTCTTCCGGTACTTCTTATTCTCATAGATTTTGCCTATCCGCGTGCAAAGGAAACGGTGCAGTCGTTTATGAAAAATAGGGTACTTCCGTTCTACGTGCCTGTTCTTGGAATGACGCTAATCTATCTTGGAATACGGATTGCCGTTTTGGGGGCTATTGGGCCGCAAGGTGAGCACCGTGCGCTTGGAACGCTTGGGCTGATAGAGCGTCTTGCCCTTGTGCCACAGATTGTGTTCAAGAATCTCTGGGTTCTGCTTGTACCCCATAGGCTTACAGTTATTTACAACCCGGCGCTTGATCCAAACTTCTACCCGTTGGGGAGCGTACTTTCGCTTCTGGCTATTATCGTGGTTATTGGTGCTGCAGTCTACGCATGGCGAAAATCGAGGCTTCTGGCTGTGGAGATTGTCTTTCTCGGTATCACCTTGCTTCCAGCGGTCAATATTATTCCCATTGGAACTATTGTGGCAGAGCGTCTGCTCTTTCTTCCTTCAGTTGGCTTTTGCATGATCGGTGGGGCAGTTTTTCACATGGCATTCCAAAAAGGGCGTCGCGGGATGGAAAGCCCCGTCGGCCTGGCTGCAGTCACTGTGCTTCTTGTGGTACTTGCTCTCTATGCGGTCAGAGCATATACACGCAGTGTGGAGTGGCGCACAGGAGTTGACTTCTGGACGGCAGAGGTGAGAATGCATCCGACAAGCTCGGTCGCTCACAATACTCTGGGATTCAGCCACTACGAGAAGGGACGAGTGGGTCTTGCTGAGAGGGAGTTTCGCAAGGCAATCCAGCTGGATGCGACACATTACGTCGCCCAGCACCATCTGGCGAAGGTATTAATCGGCCAAAAAAAGTTCCGCGAAGCAGAACGGGTTCTTACAAAAGCAATGGCACAGGAGGGCGATGTTTCGGGGAATCATTACGCGACGATTGGGAGTTTATATAACGAACTAGGCCAGACCACTGAAGCGCGCTTGGCGTTCGAGAAGGCGCTCACGGTGAATGCTTCGAATGCAATGGCGCTTTATGAGCTCGGTAATTTTGCTTGCGAAGAGGAGAAGTATGAGAAGGCCGTTGAGCTTTACACCCGGGCCGAGGAGCAAAATCCTCGAAGTATTCTGGCCGGGATTCTCAATAATCGTGCTATTGCTCATGATAAGCTGAATAATCGGGATGCTGCGCTTCATGATCTAGAACGCGCCATCCGGCTTGCACCTGAGCTGTCGCGCCCGTATCTTAAGCTTGCCGAGATTTATCTTCGCAGACAGCAGCCCGAGAAGGCTATAGCGATTCTGGAGGGCGCACTTCAAGAAGTTCAGCCACCAGATTTCGAAATCTACTTTCTCCTCGGTAAGGTGTATGTGGGACTTGGGCATCTGGAAAAGGCAATAGCGATTCTGGAGGGCGCACTTCAAGAAGTTCAGCCACCAGATTTTGAATTCTACCTCCTGCTCGGCAAGGTGTACGTGCGACTTGGGCATCTGGAAAAGGCATTTGAGACTGTTTACGCCTATGGAAAGGTCAACCCATTCGAGCCGCGCATGTACTACTTTCTCGGCGATGTGCTGTTGAGGAGCGGACAATATGGCGAGGCAGCGAAGGCCTACTCTCAAGTGCTGAAGATCAATCCAAAAGATGCAATGGCGTATGTAGGAATGGGTAATGCGCTGGAACTGGAAGGGAAAATCGAAAAGGCCAGAGACATGTGGAAGCAGGCGCTGACACTGGATCCGCAGAATGTCTATGCGCGCCAGAAACTCGAAAAAGGTAAAGAAATTCCACCGCCGTCACCCTCGCCGCAAATTCAATTGCCTAGCCCGTCATCAGAGATCGAGTAGTTTCTCTAGGATCAAAGACAAGCATGGGCAACCCACCGCAGCGCATCCGCTATTGCTTTACAATGCGCGCGAGCACTCGACCATTTATACGC